>SYOX01000420.1 GCA_005804885.1 Pseudomonadota bacterium | reverse complement strand
GTTGGCGTCGATGTCGGCCTGGCTGAAGTTGTTGCCCTGGGTGATCGTCGAGCCGTTGTTGCGCAAGGCCCCGTTCGTCGGCGCCGTCGCCAGCGTGAAGATGATCTGCGCGGTCGTGTTGTCCGCGTCCGTCACCTGAAGGCGCGCCGTCCCGATCGTCCCCGAGGCCCCCTCATTGAGCGTCAGGCCCGCGTTGGTCGCCAGCACCGGCACATCGTTGATCCCCGTGACCGTGATGCTGAAGCTCTGATTCGAGATCGTATTGTCGCCGTCCGTCAGGTTGAAGGTGAAGCTGTCCGTCGGCACCTCGCCGCCACCGTGGGTGTAGGTGATGAGGTCATTGACGATATCGTCCTGGGTGAAGGTGCCGCCTTGCAGCACGGCCACCTCGTTTCTGAAGAGCGTCCCGCCGGTGGGCAGCGCCGTCACGGTGAAGATCAGATCCGCGTCGGCGTCGTCGATGTCCGAGGCGTCAAGCGCGGCGACGCCGATGTCGCCGGTCGCGCCCTCGTTGACCGTCAGGCCCGCGTTGGTGTTGATCGTCGGCGGCGAGTTGACCGTGATCGCGACCGTGTCGCTGTCCGTCTTCGCGCCGCCGTTTCCGTTGTTGGCCAGATCGTCGATCGCCACCGTCAGGGTGTCACTCCCGCTGAAGCCGTTGTTGCCGCGGTAGGTGAGCCCGGCCATCGCCGCGTTGACCTCCGTCAGCGTCCCCAGGAACTCCATCGCGGCGTCTGCGGCCCCATCGCCTGTGTTGAAGCTCAAGCCATTGGTCGTCGACAGCGTCAGCACGCCGTTGGCAACCGAGAGGTTGATCTGGATGTCATCTGCGGCAGCGTCCACGTCCGCCACCGAGATCCCGTTGATCGCCAGGTTCGTTTCGCGCGCGACGAGCCGCGCGCCCGGCACCGTCACCACGGGATCGTCGTTGACCGCCACGACCGTCAAGGTCGTGTCGACCTGGTTCGACTCCTCGTTGTTCGTGTCCCTGGCCTTGAACTCGATCTCCCGCGCCCCTGTCGTCGGGTTCTGCGAGGTGTTGTTGTAGGTCACGGTGCGCATGACCGTCTGGTAGGTCGCGACCGAGGCCACACCCGAGATCGTCAGCGTCGCGGTCCCAGTATTGTATGACTTCGTCAATCCCGTGTTCGAAACATCCGCGTCGAGCACCTCCGCGGTCCCGTCGAGGTCGGTCTTGTTCTCCACCGTCATGCGGTTGAGGTTGGTGCTGTCGCTGTCCGCCAGGGTCGCGTCAGCGGTCGTGCAGTTGACCGTCGTCCCCTCCGTGAAGGTCACCGCGTGGGCGCTTCCACCACCAGCGCCGTTGAGATCCACGGTAGGCCTGGCCGCCTGCTCGATCGTCCGCAGCTCGCCCGGCTCCTCGCCGTCGATCCCTTCTCCTGCGCAGCCGATCACGCCCGCCGTGCCCGCCGCGATCAGGCCCAACAACAGGTGACGGACAAAGTGTACCGATTCGACCTTCATATCTCACCGCCCGAGGTTCAAACCCTCTGAGCCCCGCACCTCCTGTTGAGGCGCGACGGGCCGACTTCTTCTTTGCGACCGATATGGCGCAGCTTCTCGCCTGACGCACATCCTAGCAAAACCGACGCAAGACACAAACCGCCCGACACCCCTCGTCGGCGATTGTACCCTCCACCTCCGTAGAATCGACACCCACCCATAAACACTGAACAAAAGACCAGCAAGCAAAACCGAAAATCAGGCCGAGGATAAAAGATCAGGCCGACGCCCAGGTCGGATCGGCGCGCAGACCTCGGATCAGCGCGTTGAGATCCTCGTCCGAGCCGATCACGTGCGCCCCCAGCTCCTCCAGCGGCCCCCTCCAGGCCGCGCACGCAGCGCCGCCGACGAGCACCGCCGTGCCCCCGGCCGCCTCGCAGAGCCTCGCGACCTGCCCCAGCGCGGCGTCGGAGCCGTCCCGGTGGGTCAGGCTCAAGGCGAGTATCCCCGGCTTGACCTGCCGCATGGCCTCGATCAGCCCCGAGGCCGGCATCCCCGCCCCCAGGTAGATCGGCGCCCACCCCCGCGCCGAGAGCCGCAGCGCCAGGTAGAGCAGGCCCAGCTCGTGCTGCTCGCCCTCCAGGCAGGCCAGCAGCGCCCTCGGCCTGCCCTGCCCCGGCGCGCTGACCGCGCTGAGCATCGAGGAGAGCTTCTCGCGCACGAAGGCCGTCCCGAAGTGCTCGGCCGCCACCGAGGCCTCCCCCCGCGTCCACAGCGCCCCGAGCTGCACCAGGGTCGGGGCCAGGATCCGCTCGAAGGTCACCTCGAAGGGATAGAGCGGCACGAGCGGACGCAACACACGCTCGGCCGTGTCCCGATCCAGCGACACGAAGGCCCCCACCAGCGTCGCCCGCACCCCCTCGAAGGGATCCTCGACCGGCGCCGAGACGCCGTCGGCACGATCAACGCCGTCGGCACGATCGACGCCGAGACGCCGTCGGCCATGATCGACGACGCCGTCGGCACGATCGACGCTCTCGGCGCGATCGACCAGCGCCGAGGCGCCATCACCACGATCGACCGACGTCAAGGCAACGCCGGCCCGACCCTTGAGCGCCGAGACGGCATCGGCCCGATCCTCGGAACCGTGGGCGTCGGCCCGACCGGACGCCCCGAGCGCGTCGACGGCCTCCCCGATGCTCACCCCGGCGTCGATCATCGCCTTGAGGCGGCGCAGGAGCGCCACGTCCTGATCGGCGTAGAGCCGGTGGCCCCCCTCGGTCCTGCGCGGCGCCGTGATCGCGTAGCGGCGCTCCCAGGCCCGCAGCGTCGCCGGCGCGATGCCCGTCAAGCGCGCCACGGTCTTGATGCGGTAGTGCCCGCTCTCGGACATCTGCCCTCCCTGGCTCGGGTCTGCCTCAAAGCGTCGCCGGTGGCCTTCCGCGCTCGCCCGGATCGATCGAGATCCCGCGCCGACGGATGTGGACGACCCCGCGAGCGACTCAGAACACCTGCGAACGGCCGCTCAGGCGCGCGCCGCTCTGGCGCCCAGCGCCGACAAGCCCAGCGCCAGCCCCACCAGGCCCAGGCCCGCCGCGACCTCCGGGGGCCGACCCGAGAGCCCGCAGCCGCACGTGGCGGCTTGCGGCGGCGGCGGCCCGTCGTCCGGGCCGAGCAGCGGCCGGACGAAGAAGCCCATCGCGGCCCCGGCGCACTGGCCGCCCTCGGGCGTGAACTCCACCGGGTAGATGTCGCAGATCCCGGCGACGTCGTCCTGACTCAGCGTGCGCTTGTCGAGCTCCTGGATCGGCGCGGTGGCGAACATGGTGGCGTCCTCGACCGTCGTGTGATCCAGCCCCAGGAAGTGCCCCGCCTCGTGCGTCATCGTGTTGGCCACGTCGACGATCGTGCGGGTGGGCACGTCGGTCGTCGTGAAGTTGAAGTCCTCGCCGTTGAGCTCGACGTCCGCGTCGAAGATGACCCCGGTCGAGGGCTGGAAGGTCACCGAGGTCAAGGCCAGCACCCCGCTCTGGTGCGCCCAGCCCTGGTTGCGAAAGACGATCGTGTTGGCGTTCTGCGCCTGCCCCGTGAAGGGGTTGAAGCCGACCCGGTCTTCATCCGTAAAGCCGCCAAATACAAACTGAATCCCGCTGCACTCGACCGCGTTCCAGGCCTCGAAGCTGTCCACCAGCGCGGCGTTGGCCCGGTCGGGATCGGTGTCCGACGAGCCCTCCTGGTTGATGTGGTACAGGACGCAGGCTTGAGGCCAGAAGATCCCCCGCGGCTGCTCGCCGGGCTGGCAGGCCGTCACCCCGCTCGGCGTGCAGGTCTTCGTGCTCACGAAGGCCTCCGAGGGGGACGCCGACAGCCACGATCCCGCCAGCAGCGCCGCCGCCACCGCCGCGCGGCCGGCGCCAGCGCGACCGCCACGCCGCACGGACCCCGCGCGGCGCCGCCTCAGGATCAACAAGGCCCCGCCCAGCGCCAGTCCCCACCCCAGGGGCGCCGAGGGCGCCGGCCCCGCCACCGCGCAGGCCGCGCAAGGCGCCGGGGAGTCCTCGACGATCGGGGGCGAGTCGCAATCCGAGAAGAAGCGCTCATCGCACTCCCCGGCCTCCTCCCGGCTGTAGAAGCCCAGGGCCGCCCCGAGGCAGACGCTCGATGGCGCGCCGCCCGGCGGGTAGGCGTCGCAGACGCCGGACTCGTCGTCCCCCTCCAGCGAGCGCTTGCTGGTCTCCCCCAGCGGCGCGGTGGCGAACATGGTGGCGTCCTCGACCGTCGTGTGATCCAGCCCCAGGAAGTGCCCCGCCTCGTGCGTCATCGTGTTGGCCACGTCGATCCGGACGCGCTCCTCGTCCGTCGTCAACGTGAAGTCCACCGCGTTGATCTCGATGTCCGAGTCCACGATCCGGCCCGTCGTCGGATCGAAGGTCACCGAGGTCAGCGCCAGCACCCCCCGCGAGTGATCCCAGCGATCCGAGCGCACCATGATCACGTTGCCATTGCCCGAGAAGCCCGCCGCGCTGTTGAAGCCCACCCGGTCATCGTCCGAGAAGCCCGCGAAGGCCAGCCGCAGCTCGCTGCAGTTGACCCCGTTCCAGGCTTCGAAGCTCGCCTCGATGGCGTCAAAGACCTCCTGGGCGTCCAGCTGCCCGCCCACCTGCTCGTTGATGTGATAGTTGACGCACGACGAGGGCCAGAAGATCGCCTTGGGCGCCTCGCCCGGCCCGCACGCGAAGGCGCCGCCGCCCGTCGAGCAGGTCGACGTCCGCACGAAGGCCTCCGCGCTCTGGGGCCACGCCACCCCCAGCACGGCCACAAGAATCGCCAGCCGCTTCATCGGCCACCCCACTTCGGCGCCGACAGCAAGCCGCCGAAGTCAAAATCCCGCGTCAGATCCTCGCCCAGGCACTCCAGGATCTCCGGGCGCGCCGGCACCTCGATCCGCCGCATCCCGCGCACCACGTCGCGCAGCAGCGCGTCCAGCGGCACCGCGCCGAGCGCCTCGGGCGCCAGCTCCGAGAGTCGCGCCGTCGGCCCCTGCGCCGTCCGCTCGATCGTCGCCAGCGTCAACCCCTCCAGATCCCGCACGGCCCACAGCCGCTCGTCCGGCCCGCGCACCACCTTGTACTTGCCCTGCGACAAGCCCACGACCTGGAAGCCGCCGCCGACCTCCTCCAGAAAAACCACCACCTGCTCGCCCACCGCGAAGCGCGCCGTCCCCGAGACCACCTGCGCCAGATCCCCGACACGGCCCCCCAGCACGTCCAGCCTCACCCGCTCCCCGCGCGCCGCCGATCCCATCACCGGCAACGCCACCTCGATCTCCACCCCGGTCACGATCCGGTGGCCCTCCCAGCGCGAGGCGACCTCCCTGACCTGGCCGATCACGATCGCGTCCGACGTCGTCGTCATCGCGTCCAGATCAAAGCTCAGCGCGATCGTCGCCGAAGCCTCCGGCGACCACCCCAGCGCGACGCCCAGACCCAGCGCGCTCCACACGAGCAGACGCCCCAACCCAACGCTCACACAACCTCTCATCGGCCTTCCCTTCAGCAAGTTCTGGAGCTCCTCCGCCCTCTCGACGACCCGGACACACACCATGTTAAGGGCCAACGCCCTCGCTGCCAATCTCGCGCGCCTCCAAAGCGCAACTACCGCCCCCGACCCCCCGCCGCCTCCGGCTTGTCCGCCTCGACCGGCGCGCCGATGGCGTCCGGCCCCGACTCCCCACCCCGATCGCCCGCGTCCCCGTCGAGCGGCCCGCCTTCGAGGCCCTGGCGGCCGGCCGAATCACCGCCGTCGGAGACGCCGTCGGCACGATCGACGCCGTCGGCACGATCAACGCCGACCTCCAGCCCCGCGTCGAGCGAGGGCCAGTCCCCCGGCTGCGGCAAGAAGTGCCGGTAGGTGTTCTCCACGAAGCGCGCCAGCAGCTTCGAAAGCCGCTCCACCTCCCCCGCCTCAAGCCTCGCCTCCAGATACACCCCCTTGTCCCCGTCCGGCGTCGCCTTGATCCGCGCCAGCAGCTCCCGATAGCCCAGCAGCCGCATCACGAACAGCTCCACCAGCTCGCGCTGCACCCCCGGCCACTCCTTGAGGAAGCCCGCCGCGTTCTTCTCGGTCCCGAAGACCAGCCGCACCCTCAAGAGCGGCCGCAGGTCGTCGTGGATCACCATCTGGATCCCGCCCGGCGTCGGCAGCTTCGCAGCCGGCCCCCCGAGCCTCGACGTAAACCCGCTCATCTCAAGGAGAAATATGGCGGGCAGCCCCTCCACCTCCGGCTCGATCGAGGCCGGAAACTCTGGAAAGAAGGCCCCCCCCTCCTCCGCCTGTTGCTGCGCCCGCTGGGCCAGATAGGGCACGAGCTTGGGCCCGGCGAAGGCCACCGTCTCCGGCGTCGGCCTGACGAAGAGGCGCTGGTCGCCCTTCTTGCGCCACCACACCTCGACCGGGCTCGCCGTCTGGACCCCCGAGCGCTCCTTCCAGACCAGCGGCTCCCCCACCACCCGATCCAGGTGCGCCTGGATGTCCAGCGGCGGCCTGATCTCGGCCACGAGCATCGTCTCGGTCAGCAACAAGAAGTTCGCCGACGTGATCAGCACCTTGTTGTAGGCGTCCAGGGGCTCGACCCCGCTCAACCCCGTGACCCGGTGGTAGTCCGGGATCGACCGGATCATGCGCGCGTAATCCTCCTTGTGGTGCGAGCGCCGAAGCTCGCGGGCGTCGACCACCACGGTCATGGCCGCATTGCCCGGCGCGATCGAGGCCATCTGCGGCATCGCCCGCGTCTTGAAGGCCACCTCCCCCTTGAAGGGCTCCCTCGGCGTCTCGTCCTCCTCGGGCTCGGCGACCTCGCCCTCGCCCGCCGGGTCCTCCACCGCAGGATCGGCGGCCTCCGGCTTCTCCTCCTCCGGCACGACCTCGACCGCCTCTTCGGGCTTGACGACCTCCGGCGCCTCCTCGGGCGGCGCCTCGGGCGGATCGTCGCTGGCCAACTCCTTGGGGGGCTCATCTGCGGGCGGATCGGCCTTGGGAGGGTCGGCCTCGTCGGCCTTCTCAACCTGGGTGGGGTCGGGCCTGGGCTCCTCGGCGGGCGGCGCGACGAAGCCATCCTTGGGCGCCTCGACCGGGTCGGGGTCCTGGGCCTCGCTGGGCGCCTCGGGTTCTTGCGGCGCGGGGTCGTCTTGCGTCTCCTTCGGGGCCGGCTCGCCTTCGATCGGCGGCGGGTCAGCCTTGGCGCTCCCGTCGACTTGATCGCGCGTGCCCTGGCCGAGCCCGCTCAACACGTCGCGCTCCTGGAACTCGAACTCGACGATCATCGACTCCATCGGCGCGGGCACGCCAAAGACCAGCCACGCCGAGAACACCCCGTGGGCGAGGATCGACAAGGCGACGCCGAGGCCGAGCCGGGCGAGGCGGCGATCTTGAGCTGGGCTGTCCGTCGGGGTGTCTATTGCCGTGCTCTCTCTCGGGTGGGGAGCGTCCCTCGGAGATTAGCGCCTTCGAGGGTCGGCGTCATTCCCATCTTGAGTGGGGAGCCCGCAAGACAAATCGCTCCGCGAAGGCTCCAGGCTCGACGATCGCCGACCCCCAACGCCCCAGGCTCGACGATCACCCCACGCTCGACGATCGCCCCACGCTCCTCGCACCGCCCCCTGCGGGGACGGGCTCGTCGGGTGGGGCTAGAATTTCAGGGTGGGCTGCGCCCTGTCGGTCGCAGGCCTGCGCACGACCGATGTCGACACCAGGGGCTGCGTCCTTGTCACGACGCCCTTTCCAAACCCAGTGGCGCCGCCAACGCGGCGAGCCGACCCCGCGATCCGCGCTCGTCCGCCCGCTGGCCTGCGACCGACAGGGCGCAGCCCACCCGCGCTTCTAGCCCCACCCGACGAGCCCGTCCCCGCAGGGGGCGGTGCGAGGAGCGTGGGGCGTTGGGGCGTTGGGGCGTTGATGTGAGGCGTCGAGGGTCGGGCCAGGGTCAGAAAAACCGAAACACGGCAAACACTTACAGGACATGAACTCGCGCCCTTGGGGCGCTCGGGTCCATTGAGGGCTGCGGTCATCGCAGGCAGGAGTGCAGGGCTCCGACGAGGGAGCCGCCGCTCTCCATGCCGCCGACGGGCCAGACGGTGACGAAGTTGTAGCACATCTCGTCCTCGGTGCGCTCGCCGAAGCGGAAGAAGCCGCCGGGGTTGTCGAAGGTGCAGGTCGTCTCGATCGTGTCGCCGGGCCGGATGATCATGGGGGTGTCGTAGATGAGCTGGTTGTCGAAGTCGAAGGGCTTGTCGATCAGCGTCTCCTGGCCGCCGCTGGCCCGGTGGACGATCGACCGCATGTGCGCCCCGCGCCGGTGCATGTGGGGCGAGGAGGAGATGACGTTGAGGGGGACATTGGTCTGGGGGGTGCAGGTGCCCTTGGCGTCCTGGAGGCCCGGCGCGAAGCCGAAGATCAGCTCGGTGCCGAGCCAGTGGACCGCGGCGGTGTTCGGGCGCAGGTCGCTCGTGGCGCAGATGCGAACGCCGCTGCGGTCGACGGCGTCGGCGTAGCCGGCCTCGTTGTGGTAGTGGATCTCCAGGGTGAAGAGGCCGCCGCCGGGGGGCATCTCCATGCCGACGTCGGGGGGCAGGACGGCGTCATTGCCGCCCGGCGCCCACCCGGCCACGAGCGCCGCGCCGCTGTGCTGCCCATTGCAGCCCCGGACCCGCCCGACGTTGTTCTGCTCGCCGCCGGAGTAGAGCAGCCAGTGGTGCAGGACGCGGGCGTCGTCCACGATGGGTCGGAAGCTCAGGCCGTGGACCCGCTCCTGCCAGGGCACGCGGAAGGTGAAGCACACGTAGAGGTCGGTCTCGGGCGGCACCTCGAAGCCCTTGGAGGGATCGGTGGCCCCATAGGCGCGCAGATCAAGGGGAAACTCGCAGTCCTCCTGGCCGGCCTCGGGGACGAGCGTCGAGGGATCGCGCACCGGCGGCGGGGTGTCGCAGGTCTGACCCGCGGGCATGCCGGCCTGGACCCAGGAGGTCAGGGTGTCCTTGTCCTGGGTCGACATCGGGGGGTTGGGGGGAGGAGGCATCGGCCGCCTGGGATCAAGGGCCCGCTCCATGGATCGGACGCCGTGCGCCTTGAGGTCATCGAGGGTCACCAGCGGCATGGGCGCCCCGAAGGTCGGCATCGTGTCGTGGCAGTGTCGGCAGTGCGCGGCGAGCACCTCGTCGACCTCGCAAGGGAGGCCCTGCGCTGGGGGCGAGCCGCCGATGGGGTCGCCGCCGGGCTTGTCGGGGTCGGGGGCGCCGGGGCCGGGGCTCTGGGCGGCGACGGCCTGGCAGATCCCGCCGCCCTGGCGCCAGGTGTTGCAGGACTCGCCCGGCAGGCAGTCCGAGTCGGCCGCGCACGGCCGCGCGCAGGCCCCGTCGACGCACCCCAGCCCGGGCTCGCAGTCGGCGTCCGCCTCGCACGCCGCTCCGTCGAGCAGGCCGACGCCGCCGACGCATCCCGGGGTCAACGCGGCCAGGAACAACAGGCTGTAGAAGCTCCAACGCGGCATGGTGTGGCTCTCCTGTGGAACAATCTGGCTCCGACTTGCCTGAAAAAGCAAGACTCACGCCATCCTTGACCATCCCGGGGAGCACGACGGTGACGGGATCAATGTCGACCGGGCGGACGTGCGGGCGCCGAGGTGGGACGGTTGTCCCCGGCGCGGGCGCGCGCTGCGGCGTCGGCGCCACACCGGCAGGCCCCGAGGTTGCGCGTCCGCCGTGGTCTGGTAACCTCCGCCGTCGAGTGCGCCCGTGCGATCGGGGCTGGGGAGGTCGAATGTGATGAAGGTGAGGCGGGGTTTGACGAGGCGGACTGGACAAAGGCTGGCGGAGAGGGGGGTGGCGGCTCTGGCTTGCGCGCTGCTGGGTGGCTCAAGGGAGAAGGGGCTGGCGGTGCTGGCTTGCGCGCTGCTGCTGATGGGTGGCTGCGAGGGTGTCCCCGAACAGGGGTCTGGATCGCAGCCGCCTTCGTCGGCGGAGAAGGCCAAGGAGGCCGCCTCGCCGGCCAGCGCCGATGGGGGCGCGAGATCGGGGGCGTCGGCCGGGGTCAAGGAGGCCGCGCCGCCCGAGATCCCTGCGGACGCGGGGCGCTGGCCGGCGGTGGCCTTCGGGCCGGAGGGCGCGCTGGCGCTGGTCGGGAGCCTGCGGGAGGCCTCGGGGACTCCTGAGTCGCTGCGCTCGTGGGCGGCGCGCTACGCGGCCTACCCCTTTGACGTCGACGGCGCCGAGCAGGCGGGGGATCTGACCGCGTTGATGAAGGGCCTCGGTGAGCACCTGAGCGATCTGTCGGCGGCGATGGCGCCCTTCGAGGTCTGCGAGGTGCGCTCGCGGGCGCAGATCCTGGGGGGCGAGCCGATGCACTTCATGGACAGGCTCGGCGGGCGGCCCAGCGGCGAGGAGCTGCGCCGCGACCTGGATCGGATGGGGCTCGGCGAGGGGCGCCTGCTGGTCAACTGCTACCACGAGGCCAGGGCGGGCTTCTTCCTGATCGTCACCGATCAGGGCGGGCAGGCGCGCGTGGTTGCGATCCGCATGTGATCCTGGGTCAGCGCAGGGTGTCGCCGAGGAAGCGCTCCAGGCAATAGACGTAGGGCTGGCCGGAGGGGCCGTAGAGGTTGGCGTCGAAGGCGTGGTTGCTCCAGGGCAGCGCCACGAGGGCGTGTCGGACGCCGATCTCGTCGAGGCGCGCGGCGAGGCGCTCGGACTGGCGCAGGCTGACGAGGCCGTCGCGGCCGCCGTGCATCAAGAGCGTCGGGGGGGCGCCCGGGTGGGCCAGGGTCAGGGGTGCGGAGTCGCGGTAGGCCTCGGGGCGCTCGTCGGGGGAGCCGCCCAGGAAGTCCCTGAGGACCTTTCGGCTTGGGTAGAGCAGGGGGTTGGCGGGGTGATCCCAGCTCCAGTTGAGGTCGGTGGGGCCGTAGAGGCCGAAGACGCCGCGTATCGAGGGGTCTTTGGCGCTGTAGGCGGCCATCAGGGCGAGGTGCGCGCCGGCCGAGCGGCCCACCAGGGCGATCTTCGACGCGTCGATGCCGTGCTCGTCGGCGTGCGCCTTGAGCCAGGCGATGGCCGCCAGGACGTCCTCGTGGGCGGCCGGGAAGGGGTGTTCGGGGGCCTTGCGGTAATTCAAGGCGGCGACGATCAGCCCTCGGGCGGCGAGGTGGCGGTTGATGTCGGGCAGCTGGGTGCTGTCGCCGGTGGACCAGCCGCCGCCGTGGACGAAGATGACGAGGGGCCTGGGGGCGCCGTCTTGCGTCGGGAGCGCGTGGAGGTCGAGGGTCAGGCCGTGCTGGGGGCTGAAGGTCAGGGTCCTGGTCGGGACCTCGGGGACGCCGAAGCGCCAGAGGTCGCCGATCACCATGGGGGCGGGGCGAGCCGGGGCGCCGGGGCCTTCGAAGGGCGCGCCATCGGGGAAGGCGAGGCGCGCGGGGGCGACCAGATCGTCGACAGAGAGCAGGCAGCGCGCCAGGGGCGAGAGGCAAAGCAGCGCGGCGGCCAGCGCCAGCGCGAAGGCCAGCCGGGAGCGGCGCAGGCGCAGGCGGCCGAAGGTCAGCGCGAGGGGGACGAGCGCGAAGAGGTGGCCGACCTCGGTGATGAAGATGGTGGGCTTCCACAGGAGTTCATGGGGGGCCTTGATGATCGTCAGCCACGAGTAGGCGAAGAGGGTCGCGGCCAGCCCGAGGCGAACATTGGCGAGCACCTCGCGCCCGGGCCGCTGTGCCTTGTCCTGCTCCATCTCCCCTCCGGTCGAGTCGAGGGGCGATCTTGGGGCTCTGGCGCCGGCTCGTCAAGGCCGCCTGCGGCGCGGTATCTGAGCGGCGAGGGTGGCGCCTTGTCCCTGGGCTCTGGTAGCTTGTGGCGTTGAGCCTGGGCGATGGGCGCCCGGCGCCTCAACCGACCGATGGAGGCCGAGGGTGACGATCAACCCGCACATCTTTCGCAAGTATGACATCCGTGGCGTCGTCGACGTCGATCTGACCGAGGCGGCGGTGGAGGAGATCGGCCGCGCGCTCGGGACGCTGGCGAGGCGCCGGGGGGCGAGGACCTTCGGGCTGGGGAGGGACTGCCGGACGCACTCGCCGCGGCTGCGGGACGCGCTGGCGCGGGGCCTGGTGTCCTGCGGGGTGGAGGTGTGGGATCTGGGGATGATCCCGACGCCGCTGCTCTACTTCGCGGTCTTCCACTTCGACCTCGGCGGCGGGGTGATGATCACGGGCAGCCACAACCCGCCGGAGTTCAACGGCTTCAAGATGATGGTGGGCAAGGACACGCTGCACAGCGAGGACATCCAGGCCTTGCGGTCGATCATCGAGCGCGGGGACTTCGAGGGGGTCGACGCGCCGCTTGAGATCAGGGAGGTGGACGTCATCGGTCCTTATGGCGATCACGTGGCGGGGGACATCGCGCTGGGGGGCTGGCCGCAGGGTCGGCCGCTCAAGGTGGTCGTCGACGCGGGCAATGGGGTGGCGGGCTTCGTGGCCGTGCCGCTGATCGAGCGCCTCGGGTGCGAGGTGGTGCCGCTCTACATCGAGCCCGACGGGACCTTCCCCAACCACCACCCTGATCCGGTCGAGGCCGAGAACCTCCACGACCTGATCGCGGCGGTGGCGGCCCACGGCGCCGATCTGGGGATCGCCTACGACGGCGACGGGGATCGCCTCGGCGTGGTGGACGAGCTCGGGGAGGTGATCTGGGGCGACAAGCTCATGATCCTCTTCTCCCGGGCGGTGCTGGCCGAGGCGCCGGGGGCGACGATCGTCGGCGAGGTCAAGTGCTCCCAGACGCTCTACGACGACATCCGGGCGCGGGGCGGGGTGGCGATCATGGGCCGGGTGGGGCACTCGTTGATCAAGAGCCTGATGAAGGAGACGGGGGCGCTGCTGGCCGGTGAGATGAGCGGCCACATCTTCTTCAAGCACCGCTACTTCGGCTTCGACGACGCGATCTACTCGACCGCGCGGCTGCTTGAGCTGGTCAGCCTCCAGAGCGGGCCGCTGAGCGCGGCGCTGGCGGACGTGCCGCAGACCTTCGCCACGGCCGAGCTGCGCCAGGATGTCCCGGACGAGATCAAGTTCGAGGTCGCCGAGCGCGTCGGGCTGGCGCTCGGTCAGGATCACGAGGTGGTCACGATCGACGGGGTCCGGGTGATCTTCGAAGACGGCTGGGGGCTGGTGCGGGCCAGCAACACGCAGCCGGCGCTGATCTTGAGGGCCGAGGCGCAGAGCGCGGCGCGGCGCGACGCCATCGAGGCCCTCCTGCGAGCCCGGATCAAGGCGGCCATCGCCGAGATGGAGGGCCAATCGCTTGACCCTGAGGCCGGCGCGTGGAAAAATTGACGCGGGATGATGTCTATCCTGATTGTTGAATGAACCTCCCTGCACGCGACAAGACCATGACACAGAGCGCCACCCTCCTCTTGACGCTGGCCGCGTCCCTCGCCCTTGCGACCGCGACCGCCTGTCAACCCCTGGAGCTGCCCCCCGAGCGCACCAGCGGCCCAGACCGCGACCGCAGCGGGGCCTCGGAGATCTCCATCGGGGCCACCATCATCGACGACCTCGACCCGCTCGGCGGCGACTCCACCGACTGGAAGTACGTCACCATCCCCGGGCCGGGCATCCTCACCATCAAGATCAGCTTCGACAACCCCAAGGCCCTCGGGGAGTTGACCGTCACCGACGAGCGCGGCGTCCTGATGTCCAACTACAAGGACGTGACGCGCGGCATCCTGGACAACATCACCTTCAAGGGCCAGGGCGGCCAGTACTTCCTGATGGTCAACGCCCGCGAGGGCAACACCACCTACACCCTCGAAGTGCGCTACGACGCCCTCTGACCAAGGACACCCGCCATGCGAACCACCACCGCGCTGCCCTTCGCCATCGGCGCCCTTCTCTTCGCCAGCATCTCGTGCAACATCGCCGCCGACCCGAACCGCAACAGCAGCGGCGACATGCTCCGCACCACCGCCATCGAGATGCCGCTCAACAAGGTCGTCATCGACAACGTCGACCTCGTCGGCGGCGATCAGGACGACTGGAAGTTCTTCACCGTCAACAACACCGGCCTCGTCAAGGTCGTGGCCAACTTCGACAACGTCGAGGCCACCGCCACGATCACCGTCCACAACAGCGTCGGCCAGATCATGAGCGACCTCGACCTGCCCGTCTCCACCAAGCAGCTGCGCCAGCTCCAGTTCAGGGCCGACCCCGGCAACTTCTACCTCCACGTCACCACCGAGGACCTGCCGACCGACTACTCCGTCGAGGTCACCTTCAAGGACATCTGATCCCGCTTGCCCTCCCCTGCCTCGCGGGTCACCGGCTGGCCGCCTTGAAAAAATCCTGAATGAATAAAGAGACTTCGGTCGATCGCCGTGTTGGCCCGACCCCCTCGATCAAGGGCTACAGATCGAAGGCCAGCCCGATCGTCAGGTCGACGTGGATCGTGGGCGCCGGGTGCAGCGGGGCCAGGAGCGAGGCCCCGATGACGACCGGCCCGAGGGGCAGCTCCAGGCCCAGCGTCGGTCCGATGAAGCCCTGCGTGGACGTGCGGCGGTTCTCCGTCTCGACGATCCGGTGGTTGATCTCCCCGATCCCCAGGCCCGCACGCACGTTCACCCCGCCGAGCCGCCACCGCACGTAGGGCTCGACCAGCGCCGAGAAGTCCACGAGCTGGAGGCGACCCGAGATCCCGAGATCCACCCGCCCCGACTCGAGGATGAGCGCCAGATCGGGCCGCAAGACCATCAGCGTCGGCGCCAGCCCCGGGTTGGTCACCTGGGTGGCGACCCCAAGGCCCGCGCCCAACTCCAACCCCAGCCGCACCCGTGGGCCCTCCGAGGGCTCAGGCCCAGGGCCTCCCTCGACCTTGACGGACACCAGCGCCTCCAGCGCGTCCTCGAGGGCCTCGTCCTCCACCACGCTGCCGTCCGGCGCGCAGCGCAGGACCTCGACCCCCCTCGTCCCCAGCGCCTCCCCGAGCGCCACGGCCGCCGCCGACGGGTCCTCGCCCGAGAGGGCCACCACCGCCGTCAGGCCGCCGTCCGAGAGCCGGTGCGCGAAGATGACCGGCCCGTCGAGCCCCAGCGGACCGCCCTCCGTGATCCAGATCAGCGACTCGAAGCCGCGCCCCCGCAGCGCCTCGATCAAGGCCGGGGAGGCCGGCACCCCGGCCTTCGTGCGCGGCAGCGCCTCGGGCCACGCGAGCAGGTCTATCGCGGCTCCGCCAGGCCCCGACGGGTCAAAGTCCATCGCCTGGACCCCGACCCCCGGCCAGCCGACCTTGATCGCGCTCGGGCCGGCCGGCAGCGGGGCCGTCAACGCGCCGCCCTCGGCCGCCAGCGGCTGGCCCTCGACGCTGATGAGCGCGTCCGGCGGCGTCAAGCGCAGCGTGACCGGGCTGACCTTGTCCTTTCGAACCAGCCGCCGCCGCGCCGCCGTGACCTCGTCGCAGAAGTCGGGCGGGAAGATCCCCGGATCGGGCTCCATCAAGGGGTGGCGGGACAGAAGATCCGAGAGCGCCTTGCGCCCCTCGCGCCGCTGGCGACCCTGGATCAGCGCGTGGACCTTGAAGAAGGCGCTCCGGCTCAAGGACTGGTGCACCGCCAGCGAGAAGGGGTGGGCCGTCAAGAGCGCGTCGAAGCGCCGCTCGGCGTCTTCGAAGGCCGCCGCCGCCTCGCGCATGTCCAGCGCCAGGAAGGCGTCCTCCCCCTTCTTGAACGCGGCGCGCGCCTCGTCCATCTGGCCCTCGGCGGGCTCGCCAGGCCAGGGCGCGAGGTCGTGAAGGTGGACCGGCAGGCCCGTCTTCCGCGTCAGCGCGCCGAGCCACCCGCCCCAGCCAGGGCCGACTCCCCCCGGAGCCTCCCTCAGGACGATGATCCCCTCACCCGCCGAGGCGAGCTGGGGCCAGCCCAGGGTCAGCCCGGCGATCAAGAGGGCCGCCGCACACCGGCGCGTCGCTTTGAGGATCAAGGGGTCCAAGGCCGGCTGTCGATGCTCCTTGCACGCGGTTCCGGCGCCGTGATGACGGCGGGCGGGAAGACAGTATAGCACACCGCTCCGAGCCACCGCACCCATGGCCGACACGGCGATTTGCGATCTTGAGCCCGAGGCCGCTAAGCTGTGCGCCGATGAAGCCGGTGTGGGTCGCGCGAGCGCTCGGAGGGATCGATGAGGCTGTGGATCGGGCTGGTGGGGGTCGCCGTGGCGCTCGGGGTGATCGCGGCGGCGCCGCAGGTCGCCAGGGCTGACGAGGTCGTGGTCAAGGAGGCCGAGGACAAGGGCGTCAAGGGTCTCAGGGCCTCCTTCACCGTCGAGCAGGAGCGCGCGGTCGTCTTCGCGGTGCTCAACGATCTCGACGCCTTCCTCAAGCTCTTCCCTGAGATCAAGTCCTTCAAGGTCGTCCGCGAAGAGGGCGAAAGCCGCGACATCCACTTCAAGGTCGACGCGGTGCTGGCCGAGGCCGAGTACACGCTGCGCCGCACGACCCGGCGAGGCGCGCAGGTCGACGCGATCTCGTGGAACCGGCTCAGCGGCGACGCCAACGTCATCCGCGGGGCCTGGATCCTGACCGACGGCCCCAGGCCCGGCACCACCAAGGTCGACTACCAGTCCTATGTCGACGTGTCGGCCGTCGTGCCCACGGCGCTGGTCCGCGACGTCGCCATGGACAAGGTCCAGCAGATGGTCAAGCGCCTGCGCGACGCCTGCGACGCCCGCGCCGCGCGCTGACGCGCTCGCCGGCGAGGTCGCCGCCCTCACACGAGGAGCAAGGGCGCCGCGAGAGGCCGGCGCCTGATCCGGACCGCCCGCGTCACAACCGCAGCGCCAGGCAAGGCGCCGTCGTCTTGACCTCCAGGTGGCGCTGGGCCTGCTCAAGATCGTAAGGATCGTCGATGTCGAGGCCCTCCAGCGGGCTCATCAGGACGGCGCGCATGTCGCCCCCCATGCGGCAGCCCGTGCGCCTCAGGAAGGCCGCGCGGGTCACGTAGGTCGAGCCGTTCTCCCGGTAGCGAGGGGCGATGTCCTGGGTCCTGGGCCGCGACTGAGGGTCGTAGCGGGTCACGAAGCGCCCATCCGGGCTGATCTCCCCGCAGAAGAAGTAGTCGATGGTCGGGTGGGCGCCGACGACCGCGTCGCAGCCCGAGCGATCGATCTCGGCGATGGCCCGATCGATGATCTCGGCGCCGCGCAGCGGGCTGGTGCATTGCAAGGTGACGAGCAGCTCGGGGGCGATCTCGCAGACCTCAAAGAGCCAGTCCAGCGCGTGGAGCAGGACGGGCTCGGTGGACGTGGTGTCCTGGGCCAGCGCCTCGGGCCGGGGGATGACCTCGGCGCCGTAGAGCCTCGCCACCCGCCCTATGGCCTCGTCCTCGGTCGAGACGAAGACGTGGTCGACCCCGACGGCGTCCTGCGCCGCCTCGATGGTCCAGGCAAGCAGGGGCTTGCCGGCCACCATCGCCAGGTTCTTGCCCGGGATTCGCTTCGACCCGCCCCGCGCGGGGATGACGGCGACGCACCTCATGATCGATCCTCCCTGAGTCACCGAGCGCGTCCCGCCGAAGGTGCCTTCCGTGGGCCATGGCGAGGGGCTTTGTTACTTCATTACATCGGTCAGATCAGCCGAAAGATTGAATCATGGTGCCGACGATCAGGGCCCAGCCGTCGATCATGATGAAGAGCAGCAGCTTGAAGGGCAGGCTGATGACCACCGGCGGCAACATCATCATGCCCATCGACATCAAGATCGAGGCCACGAGCAGATCCACGACCAGGAAGGGGATGTAGATCAAGAAGCCGATCTCGAAGGCCGTCTTGAGCTCGCTGATGATGAAGGCCGGGATGACGATCACCATCGGGACCTCCTCGACCGTGGTCGGCTTGGCCTGCCCGGACACCTTGTAGAAGAGCGCCAGGTCCTTCTCGCGGGTCTGCTTGAGCATGAAGGTGCGCAGCGGCACCGAGCCGGCCTCCATCGCCGCGGTCGTGTCCATCTTCCCCTCGACGTAGGGCGTGTAGGCCTCGCGCTCGATCTGGGTCAGGGTCGGCGCCATGACGAAGAGGGTCAAGAACAGGCTCAGGCCGATCAGCACCTGGTTCGGCGGGGTCTGCTGCGTCCCCAGCGCCAGGCGCAGGAAGCTGAAGACGATGATGATCCGCGTAAAGCAGGTCATCGTCATCAAGAGCGCCGGCAGCAGCGCCATGAGGGTCAACATGACCGTCAACTTCATGACGCCGGAGGCCTCTCCGCCTGCGACGCCAGGGGCGCCCAGGTTGATCTGCAGGCCCGTCGGCGTCGGGGGCACCACCGCAGGCACCTGCGCCAGCGCCGGCCCGGCGATCAGCAGGACGGCGGCGGCGGCCAGGACCCCGAGCATCAGGCGCGCGCCGCGCCCACCCACGCCGTTGATGAGGGCGCCCATCAGAGCCTCCCGAGCGCGCGGGCGCGGCTGCGGATCGAGCGCGTCACGTCGTCGAGCTCCTGGTCGCCGCCGCTCGGGCGCAGGCCCGCGGGGCGCTCGTTCGAAGGCTCGCGGCTGGAGCGGCGAGCCTCGGCCTCGTCGGTCTTCCCCGATGGGGTCTCGGCCGGGCGCCAGCTGTCGCGCACCATGCGGCGCGACAAGAAGGCGTCGAAGTCGGCGGGCTCGGCGTCGCCGCCCGTCGCCGAGTCCTCCGCGCGCGTCTTGATCAGCGAGAGGGCCGGCGCAGGGCGCTCCAGGCTGGCCGCCAGCGCGTCGAGGGTCTCGTGGAGCCCGTCGTCGGGCGCGTCGTCAACCTCGGCCGCTGGCCCCGAGAGGCGGCCGAGCAGCCCCTTGAGGGTCCCCTGCAACGCGACCCGCTGGTCCCTGGACTCGCCGAACGCCCCCGGCGAGCCCTCGCCGCGCAGGAGCGCGGCCTTCTCGCCAGGGATCTGATAGAGCGTCCGAAGGCCCGTCTGGCCGTGGCTGACGAGCAGGAGATCGCCCATGACGTCGACGACCAGGACCCGCACGCCGCGCGCGATCCGGTGGGTGGACAGGACCTTGACGACCGGCGTCCGCAGCCCGGGCCCGCCGCCGAGCCCGGCCCCCTTGAGCTTGCGCGTGCCCACCGCCAGCAGCACGATGAGCAGCGCCACGATCCCGAGGCTCACCGCCACTCGCCCCATCGACGGGCCGCGCGCCTCGTCGGCGAGCTTGAGCGGCGTGGCGCCGGGGGCGCCGCCCTGCGCGGTCTTCTCCGGCGCCGCGTCGCGCGGCCCGTCGGGCGCCTTGTCGCCGCGCGCCGCGGGCGCGCCCAGCATCGTCCCCAGGGCGCCGACCTTGGCCGCCGGCTCCGGCTCGCCCTGCGGCGCGGCGGTCGGGGCGGGCGTCTCGTCGTTGAGCGCCGCGTCCAGAAGATCGGCCTGCTCCTTGGGGGCTTGACCGAAGGGCATCAGGATCGAGAGGCCGTCGGCCGTCGTCTCGATGGCCTTGCCCTCGATGGCCACCTCTGCGGGGGCGTCAAAGCGCAGCCGCACCAGGCTGCCGGCCTCGCCGTCGACCATGGCGTAGCCCTTCTCCACCCGCCGCACGCCCGCGATGTCGAACTGGACCTCCTTGCCCAGCGAGGCGGCCATCGGCACGCCCTCGAAGGTGATGCGCGCCACCCGGTCCTTGACCTTGTAGTGGATCCGCGCGGGGTCTATGGGCAGCCCCGTGCTCGTGCGGACGACCAGCCGGACCATCTCGCCGCCCTCACCGGCCGCTTCGAGGCCGAAGCCGACGATCTCCATCGGCTCGGAGGCCCAGGCCGGCGCGGACAACATCGCCTGAAGGATCACCGCCGTCGCGAAGGTCCCCCACAAGCCCAGGATCGAGGCCCATACGCACCTTCGGGTTCGATCAAGGTCCGCGTCGACGGGCACGCTCGCTTGCTGGTTCACAGATGGCATCCTCAGTCCCTCCTGGCTCGGGCGCTGCGGCCCGTGGGTGTCTGAAGGGACAAAGAGCAAGGCCGATGCCAACCGCCATGTGTCAAAGCCTTGGCGCGGGGCCGCCGAGGCACGCCGAGGCGTCAATCCGGCGACGGCGAGGCGAGGGCCAGGAGCTGACGCGGCGCGATTCACGCCCGACCTGAGGCCTGCCGATGACAGAGGCGACATGCGGGTCGCCCCGTTGCGGCGGCCCCTCAAGGTGGAGGAGCTTCATGGATATTGCCACCCTCATCGGCTTCGTCTTGGCCTTCGGCCTGATCGTCGTCTCGATCCTCCTCGGCGGCAGCCTCATGCTCTTCGTCGACGTGCCCTCGGTGCTGATCGTCTTCGGCGGGACGCTCGGCGCGGGCCTGATCAACTTCCCGCTCGGCCAGCTCCTCGGGGCGCTCAAGATCGCCAGGCATGCCGTGTTTCACCGCCCCGAGGATCCGGCCGCGCGCATCAAGCTCATGATCGACTTCTCCAGCAAGGCCCGCCGCGAAGGCGTCCTCTCCCTCGAAGGCGAGCTGTCCAAGGTCTCGGACCCCTTCATGATCACCGGCCTGCAGCTCGTCATCGACGGCCAGGAGACCGAGGCCATCGAGGCCATCCTGTCCACCGAGATCGACGCCCTGCGCGAGCGCCACCGGGAGGGCGCCAGCATCTTCACCACCCTGGCCGCCTTCGCCCCCGCCCTCGGGCTGATCGGCACCCTGATCGGCCTGGTCCAGATGCTCCAGAATATGGACGATCCCAGCAGCATCGGCCCGGCCATGGCCGTGGCGCTCTTGACCACCTTCTACGGCGCCGTGATCGCCAACCTCATCTGCACCCCCATCGCCGGCAAGCTCAAGACCCGCTCCGGCCAGGAGGCCATGCTGCGCGAGATGACCCTGGAGGGCGTCCTGGCCATCGCCTCAGGCGACAACCCCAGGCTCGTCGAGCAGAAGCTCAACGCCTTCCTGCCGCGCTCGCGACGCGGCGCCGAAGGAGCTTGATCCATGGCCCGCAAGAAGACCCGCGCCGCCCCTGAAGACAGCGGCGCCGACTTCATGACGCTCTTCACCGCCCTGTCGGTCATCCTGCTGGCCTTCTTCATCATGCTGACCTCCATTGCCGTCCCCGACGATTCCAAAAAACGCAAGGCGCTCGGGAGCTTGCGCGGATCCTTCGGCATCCTCAACGGCGGGATGGCCTTCGACGACGAGGGCAAGTACCTTGAGCGCCGCGAGGCCCTCACGGACGACATCATCCTCTTCGATCGCATGGTCCGGGACGTGGAGGTGACGATCCAGACCCGCCACCTCGGCCTGGAGGGCGACGTCCAGTTCGACAGGGGCGGCCTGTACCCCCGCCTCATGATCTCCAGCCGCGTCCTCTACCCCGAGGGGGGCTCGGCGCTCTCGCCGCGCACCTTCGCCCTGCTGGACCGGGTCGCCGAGACCTCCAACCTGCTGGACCGAACCCTGGTCGTCGAGGGACACACCGCCGCCCCCGCGCCCGACGACGACTCGGCCCAGGGCGCGCTCTGGGAGGTCAGCGCGGCGCGGGCGCTCAACATCAAGCGCTACCTGATCAGCGCCGACGCCATGGCCCCCGACCGCGTCGAGGCCGACGGCGTGGCCCACTTCCGACCCGAACCCGGACAGCCCCCTCGCGACCGCATCGTCATCGTCTTCCACGAGCGCGCCGATCGCCGGGCCGATCCGCCGCAAGGACCCTGAACCATGGCCAGACGCTCGAAAGAACCCGAGGGGGAGGCCCCCGTTGACCTGGGCTGGATGGCGACCTTCGCCGACCTCGTCACGCTCCTGATCACCTTCTTCGTGCTGCTCCTGTCCATGTCCAGCCTCGACACCCAGGCGCTCGACGAGGCCAGCGGCTTCTTCAACGGCCGCCTCGGCGCCCTGGGCACCACCAGCGAGCCCTCCTCGGTCGGCGGCGCCACCGACGTCGTCGATGCCCCGATCATGCCTTCACTGCGCAGGCGCGCGGGCACCCCACGAGAGATCATCCGCTTTGAGACCAACCCCAGCGAGATCCCCAGCGTCGAGCCCGACGATCCCCAGCTCGAACTCTCGCCCGAGATCCAGCAGGCCCTGGATGTCGCCGAAGCCCACTCCAAGGCCGAGAAGATCGAGGGGTTCTCTCCCCTGGGATCCGGCGCCGGCACCCGCGAGCGCTTCGAGCGGGTCCTGACCGTCCTCAAGCGCCCCGAGCTCAAGGACATCTTCACCGTCACCCTCCACGAAGACAAGCTGCGCATCCTCCTCGACGGCGACCTCCTCTTCCTTGAGGGCCGCGTCCGCATCGATCCGCGCTCCCTGATCCTGCTCCAGCGCATCGCCGAGGCCATCGACGGCCTCGGCCTCGAAACCCGCGTCGTCGGCGTCGTCCCTGGAAAGGGCACCCCCATCGAGCGCCCGGACCTCTACCCGACCACCTGGGATCTGGCCGCCGCGCGCGGCTGCAATGTCCTGCGCTATGTGCTCCAGAAGACCCACACGCCGCCCACCCTGTTGAGCTGCTCGGCCACCGAACCCGCCCCCGACGACCCCGCCCGCGCCGCTGGCGTCCTCTTCGAACTGCGCGCGCCGACCCGCTGACGATTCGCGCGCTCCAACGCGCTGACGATTCATGCTCCCAGCGGCTGCGGCCGATGTGATCGCTGTCGCCACGGACGCGACGCCGACCCACGAGGCGCAAGCGCTCTACGACCCGAGGGATACGATGGAAGAGGATGAGCCCCAGACCCCAAAGAGCAAGAACACCCTGGTGATCGCCCTCGCAGCGGTGATGATCGCGGGCGGCGCTGGCGCCTTCTTCGTCTTCGGCGGCGGCGGCGCACAGGCCGCCAACGGCGAGGCGGAGGGCCCTGTCGAGTCAGGCCCGCCCCTGCTCGTCGACATGGACCCCTTCATCGTCAACCTCAACGAGCCCGGCGCCGGCCGCTACCTCAAGATCTCCGTCTCCCTGGCCGTCCGCGGCGAGTCTGCCAAGGAGGCCATCACGGCGCGCACCGCGCCCATCCGACACCGGGTGCTGACCTACCTCGCCGGCCTGTCCTTTGCCGACACCCAGGGCGACCAGGCCAAGACGGTCATCCAGAACAAGCTTCTGGAGCTGGCCAACGCCGAGTTCAAGAAGCAGGACCTCATCGAGGGCGTCTACTTCACCGAGTTCGTCATTCAGTGAGGGGGCCATGACCGCACACCAGCACGCCCTGAACCCGAACGCCCTGCGCTCCGACGAGCACGGCGATCAGGCCAGCCTCCCGCAAGGGCGGCTGATCGCCGCCGAGCGCCCCGGCTTCCGGGTCGAGCCCTGCGACCTGACCCGCAGGCCGACGACGATCCAGGCCGGCTTCCCTGGCCTGGATATCGTCTCGGAGCGCTTCGCGGCCTCATTCCGGCGGACGCTGTCGAGCGCGCTTCGCCAGAGCTGTGATATCCAGGCCATCGGCACCGACTCGATCAAGTTCTCCGACTTCGTCCTCCAGGTCCCCAGGCCGACCGGCCTCTTCGTCTTCCAGATGGCGCCCCTGCCCGGCGGCTGCGCCGTGGTCACCGACGGCCACCTGCTGCTGGCGCTCGTCGACGCGATGTGCGGCGGCGCCGAGCGCGGCCTCGACGCCCAACCCGAGGGCGACGAGCGCGAGCTGACGCACCTGGAACTGCGCCTGCTGCACCGCCTGGCCCGACCCATGGGCGAGGATCTGGCCGAGGGCTGGCGCCCGCTGGCGAGCCTGCGGCCGGAGTTCACCCAGCTCGTCGTCCGCCCCGAGCTGTGCCAGCTGGCCGACGACGCCGAGGCGGCCTTCTTCTCCGTCTTCGAGATCCAGAGCGGGCGCTACCGCTCGCCCCTCGGGCTGCTGACGCCGGCCAGCGCCGTCGAGCCGCTCAAGGAGCGCCTGCTCCACGTCAGCCGCATGCCGGCCCACGCGCGACACACGACGGGCGGCCAGATCGCCGAGCACCTGCCCGAGGTCGAGGTCGAGGTCTGCGTCGAGCTCGGCCGCGCCCACATCGACCTGCGCACCCTGCTGAACCTCGCCGAGGGCGACGTGCTCAGGCTCGACGCCCGCGCCGACGCGCCGCTGGTGGCCACCATCGAGGGCGAGCCGAAGTTCACCGGCCGCCCCGAGGCCAGCGGCAGCGCCCTGGACTTCAAGATCGAAGCGCGCCGCGACAGACACACCCAGGATTCGAACCACGCCTCAAGGAGATCCCCATGAACGACATCCACGGCCCCATCGAGCCGCTCTCCGGACAGCGCCGCGACCCCCACTCGCCGGCCATGAGCGCCCAGAACATCGACTTCATCCTCGACATCCCCCTGGAGGTCACCGTCCGCCTCGGCCGCGCCCGCCTGCCCATCAGCGCCCTCCTCGAAATGGGCGCAGGCTCCATCATCGAGCTCGACCGCCTCGCCGGCGAGCCCCTCGAAGTCCTCGTCAACGACAAGCTCATCGCCCGCGGCGAGGCCGTCATCGTCAACGACAAGTTCGGCGTCCGGCTCACCGAGATCCTCTCGCCCGCCGACAAGATCCTCGACCTCAAGGGCCACGACGTCCGACGCTCGCGCTGATCCCCCCTCTCCTCCCCCTGCCCATCAAAGCCGGATCTCTCCCCTCCTTCCGATCGCCAGAATCGGCGGCCTGTTGGACGCGCCGCCAGCGTCGGCGCTATACCCTCGGGCCGACGAGCGGCGCGACGACATGACGTCGACGCCCACATGAAACCGCCTGGATGGAGATCGGACATTGGCAGACACAAAGGACTTCGCGGCCCGGCTGACCGCGGCGCTCGCCCTGACCACGCCGCCCGTGGCGGTCTCCTTCAGCGACGTCGCCCCGGAGGGGGTCGCCGGCTTTGACGGCGCCGTCCCTGCGGGCTGCGCCTTCTGGCAGCACGCGGCCTCTCGCGCCTTCGCCACCTCGGCCGCCGATCACGCCATGTGCGCGATCGGCGTCCACACCCACAACCTGACCGACGCCCCCGCATCGCAGCCGACCGAGCTCCAGGACGCCCTTGAGGCCATGATCGGCCTCGATTACGTCCGCCCGGAGGAGGTCGCCGCGATCCCAGTGCGCACAAGGAGCGCTCGCCACGCGATCTACGGCCCCCTGGCGGACTTCCCCGGCGCCCCCGAGGTCGTCCTGATCTTCGCCCACGCCGGCCAGGGGCTCATCTTGACCGAGGCCCTCAGCCGCGTCGACGGCGGCGCACCTCCCGCGATGGGGCGGCCGGCCTGCGCCGTCATCCCCCAGGTCCTCAACCAGAACACGGCGGCCATGAGCCTCGGCTGCTGCGGCGCCCGCGCCTACCTGGACGTCATGCCGGACAGCGTCGCCCTCTGGGCCTTGCCCGGCGACAAGCTCGCCCTCTACTGCGATCAGATCGCCTCACTGGCCGGCTCCAACCAGCTCCTGGCCACCTTCCACGCCCGACGCCGAGCCGACGTCGAGGCCGGCGGCTCCCCCACCGTCCGCGACTCCCTCAAGCGCCTTGAGGCCTGAGGCCGTTGATCAGGAAGGCCCTGACCCTCGCGCATCATGGCGAGATCACTTCAGAAATTGAAGCACGCCCCGCTTGAGGCGCCCGCCGAGCCCCCCTCCGCCTCCCTCGATGATCACGTCCAGCCCCACCTTCCCCCGCCCTCGACCCGCGTCGAAGCGGTTGGAGAGGCCAACGGCGAGGTGCTGGGCGGCGGGGCGATCCGGCTCGTGGGAGGTCAGGGCGGCGGCGCGCAGGCGGATTTCGACCCGGTGTCGGCCCTTGAGGTCGAGCTGGAGGCGGCGGCCCTCGACGCCGTGCCCGCCTGCGGGCGCAAAGATGGACGGGGGGAGATCGACGGGCTCCAGGGCGGCCGGCAGGTGGATCTCCAGCCGGTCGCCGGGCGCCGCGCCGCCGCCGGCGCCCGGCGCGCCGAGGTCGACGCACAGGTCGATCAGCTCCCCGAAGACGAAGCGCACCTCGGGCGAGCGCGCGCCCGGGCGCCGCAGCGAGACGTCGAGCGGCAACCCCGCGCCCGCAGGGTCCGTCAGATCGTCGACCGCCTCGACCTGCCAGCGCACCCAGACGCAGCCCTGCGTGACCTCGACGCTTGAGGCCCCGCTCGCCTCCCCTCTGGAGATCGAGGCCCGCGCGCCCTGCTTCGGCTCCTTGACCAGCGCCGAGAGCGCGAAGATCAGGGCCGCCGCGTCGACCGTGTTGAAGGCCAGCCCCCCGAGGAAGCCGCGGGCGCCGCCGCCGAGCGCCGCCCCGAGCGCCTCCAGCGCGGCGGCCCGGTCAAGGAGGTCGCCCGTCCCAAGCAGCGTGCGGGCGCCGTAGGCGCGATCGCAGCGCCGCAGCACCGCCCCGCGCGCGAAGTCCGAGCCCCGGCGCGTCGGATCGAGCTCGCCGTCGAGGCCGCTGACCTGCCGCTTGAGGCGAGCCCGCGCGGTCGCCGCCGCTACCGCGCGCCGATCGGCCCTGAGCGACACGAGCAGGTCGGCGTCGTCGGCGCTCCTGAGCTGATCCGGCGGCGGCGGCAACACCATGTCGCCCGCGATGGCCGCTCGCCGCGCCAGCCGACCCAGCCGCCCGATCGCCGCCCTGGCCTCCGACCCCAGCGCGGCGCCCTTCCCCTCGGCCTCCACCAGCGCCTCAAGCCTCAAGATGTGCCGCACCGCCAGCTCGCTCTGCTGGGGGTCCACGAGCCCGTCGACGCGGTCCCGCGCAAAGCCCCGACCCGGCACGAAGCGCGCCTCAAGCCGCGCGGCGAGGTCCAGCAGCAGCGCCTCAAAGGCCGAGGGCGGGGCGGCGCCGCCCACCTCGACGCCGCCGTCGTGGCGCCCTGACCCCTCGACGCCCTCGACGGGATCAGCGCCGCCCCGATCGACGCCCTCTGCGGCGCCCGGCGCCGAGCTGAGCCGAGCGCTGATGTCGATCCGAGCCCGAAGGTCGCCGCCCGGATCGACGCCCGGATCGACGCCCGCTGCGTCGCCCGCTGCGTCGCCCGGATCGACGCCCGCATCGACGCCCGCATCGACGCCCGCCGCACCGCCCGGCGCCGAACCTCCGATGGAGGAGCCCTCGACCGGATCGCCGACGACGTGATCTTCTTCAACGCGATCAACAACTTCGGAGACAAGATCGGCGCCGCCAGCGCCCGCCCCCTCCACGGCGCCAGAGACACCCCTGGCGCCAGAGACACCGCCGACGCGCGCCGCACCCGAACGCACTCGGCCGCGTTGATCGCGCCCTTCGCGCGGCCCGAGCCCCCGCAAGATCCCCACCGCCGCCGCCACGACGCCCGCCGCCAGCGACTCGCAGCCCTCCCAGGAGGCCCCGAGCACCGCGCCGATCAGCCCCTCCAGCGTCGGCGCCAGCGACTCCACCGGCCAGAGCCCGCCCAGCGCGCCGACCTCATCGGCCGCGAGCCGCCCGTGCTTCGGCGTCAGCGCCCTGAAGACCTCCACCGGATGCCGACGCCGCCCCGCCTCCGAGACGACGCCCGATCGCACGATCGGCGCCTCCCCCGCCGGCCCCTCCAGGCGCACCTCCCACCGCCCCGGCCCGACCGGGAACACCAGGAAGGCCTCCCCCGGCAGCGCCTCCCCCGGCCCGATCAGCTCGCCCGACTCCCCCGGCCACCGCGGCTGGCGCGTCACCGCCGCCACCGGCACCCCGTCCACCCTCACGCTCAGGCGCGACACCCCCGAGAGCGTCCGCACCTCAAGCCGGCTCAAGACCTCGTCGCCCCGATCCACGAAGGGCGGCAGCCACCACGACACCCGCGCGAAGGCCCCCGCCCGCGCCCTCAGCCGCGCCATCGACCAGTGCGGCCGGGACGCCGCGATCGCCTCCACCGTCACGATCCCGCCGCTGGACAAGGCCGGCAGCGCCACCGACGCCTCCCCGCCCACCCGCGCCACCTGGACCATCAGCGACTCGCCCTGCTCCCCCTCCACCGGCATCGCGTCCACGCCCGAACCCTCCGGCGACCCGCCGCCCTCGGCCGCGACCCCGCACCAGCCCCCCGTGTCCTGCGCCTCCGACAGCCTCAGCCGCCCCCCGACCGCCTCCAGCGCCGCCTGCCCGCCCGCCGCCTCGAAGAGCGTCCGCAGCGACCCGACCCCCAGCGCCTCGCACAGCCGCGCCACGTCCCCAAGGAGCCCGACCCCCAGAGGCTCGGTGACGCCCATCGGCGCCCTGTCCGCCCGCCTCACCCCGGCCTCCGACCGCCGCGCGATCAACAAGACCGGCACCTTCTCCTGCGCCGACCCGGCCCGGATCACCACCTCCGGCCTCGCCCCCCCGACCGCACCGCCCTCCTCGTCGATCAGCGCCGACTCGCCCTCCCATCGATCCACGCCTCGCCAGGACAGCGACACCGACGAGGCCCCCGGCCGCGCCAGCCACCCCCCCCACGACTCCCAGGGAACCAGCTCGCCCCCCTCCCCCTGCGCGATCCCCCCCAGCGCGACGACCCCGATCGGATCAAGGGCCGGCACCCGCCGCCCCTGCCCCGCCTCCACGTCCCCAAGCTCGTAGACCCGCGCTCGCCCGCTGAGCGGCTCCAGCGCGATCGCGCTCAAGGCCCACACCCGCCGCCGCGCCACGATCGACAGCGCCTCCTCCGACGGCCTCGGATCCACCCAGGCCGCCGCCCCGCCCTCCTGCCCCTCCACCCCAGGATCGCCCTCGCCCGACGACGACGCCTCCAGCCGCAAGCCCAGCGCCGAGTCCCCCTCATCGGCCCGCGCCGGCACCAGCGCCACCTCCGACCAGGGCGAACCGAAGCCCAGCCGCTCGCCCCCTCGCCGTGCCTCAGGGATGAACAGGCGCGTCTCAGCGCCCAGGGCCTCGGAGGCGAAGTAGAGCGCCCGCGACCCCTGGCCCGACAGCGGCACATTGCCGCGCACGACCCCGAAGGGATCGGCGGCCACCCCGTCGATCCGCGCCCGGTTGCCGTGGCTCAAGTCCAGCAGCCCCACCTCCACGCGCCCCGCCAGCGGAGCGCCAAAGGCCTCCAACCCCACCGCAAAGCGCAGCACCGACGACCCCTCCCCGGCCTCCCCCGCGCCCTCGAACGAGCGCGCCAGCCACCGCCCCGCCAGCGAAGGGGGCTCACCCTGCACCGCGAAGCGCAGCTCCGCCCGCTCGCCGGACCCGCCCGGCACCCGCACGCTGGCTCGCCACACCCCGACGGAGAGCCCCCTGAGCTCGACGTGCCCGAGCCCGCCGCCATGCAGCGGGACCTCCACCCGGCGCCCCTCATGGCCGCGCTGCCCCAGCGACACCTCGATCGAGGCGTCCTCCGCCCCCGGACAGGTCACCACGAGCTGCACCGGCTGCGCCCTGCCGTAGACGCGCTGATCGCTCCACAGCCCGCAGGGCCTCCACCGCGGCAAGGCCCGCGCCCGCGCCGTCGCGCCGGGCAAGGCCACCTCCTGATCGGCCCCCTCGGCCCACAAGGCCACCGCCCTCGGCCACCGCCCCGCGACCTCAAGCCCCAGCGGCCCCGCGATCGCCTCGACGGCCTCCGACACCGGCACCCCCGCGCCGAGGAACCCGAAGCTCGACCCGATCAGCGCGCCCTCCCCCAGATCCCTGGCCAGCAAGGGCAGCGCCCGCTGGAGGCGCACCAAAAGGGGCGGCAATGGGCGTGCGGCGGCGCGGTCTTCAGACATTGTCCCCCTTGGAGCGTGCGGCTCGGGCGCATCGGGTGAAACCAGCGCCGCGGGCGATCTTATCGGAGCGGGCGCGCCCCCGACAAGCACCCCGGATCTTGTAATCCGCCGCCCGGTGTGCATTCTGGCCCCCCACCATGCGCCCGTGAACGGGCGGGAGAGGCCTCGTGTCGAAAACTGACGAAACTGGCATCAAGGTCGTCGCGCGCAACCGCAAGGCGCGGCACAACTACTTCGTCGAGGAGTCCCTGGAGACCGGCGTGATCCTGCTCGGCAGCGAGGTCAAGAGCCTGCGCGACGGGCACGTCCAGATCGCCGACTCCTACGCCCGCTTCGAAAACAGCGAGCTGTGGCTCATCAAGCTCCACATCAACCCCTACCCCAACGCCACCCACGAGAACCACGAGCCCGAGCGCGCCCGCAAGCTCCTGCTGCACAAGCACCAGATCCGCCGCCTCATGGTCAAGACCCGCGAGGCCGGCTTCACCCTCATCCCCCTCTCGATCTACTTCAAGAACAGCCACGCCAAGGTCGAACTCGGCCTCTGCCGCGGCAAGAAGCAGTACGACAAGCGCGAAGAGCTGCGAAAGCAGGACCACGCCCGCGAGATCGAGCGCGCCCGCCGCAACGCCCGCGACTGAGACCAAGCCACAAACGAAGGGCTTGCTTTGTGGGCGAGAACAGGGGGTGACCTGGGCCTGAGCGAGGCTGGTGCACCGCACCGCCCAGTGATGGCAAAGGCTCAGGCCGCCGCCTGGACCGCCCACAAAGTGAGTCTCTCGGCTGTGGTCTGGTATCACCCGCCCCCAGGCGCGATCAGGGCGCAGAGGAGGCTCCAGCGCTTCGGGCGCGGACGGGCGGGAGATCGCAGTCAGTTCGAAGAACCTTGATCGGGGTCGGACTTGGGAGGGCTCAACCGTGCGCGAAGGGCCAGGATCTCGGCCTCAAGGGTCTTGACGTGCTGGCGCTCGGCGTCAGCGCGTTGGCGCTCGGCGTCGGCGCGTTGGGCCTCGGCCTCCTTGAGATGCTTTTCGTGCTCGGCGCGTTGATGCTCGGCGTCGGCGCGTTGAGCCTCGGCTTCCTTGAGGCGCTTTTCGTCCTCGGCGCGTTGGTGTTCGATCCTGGCACGCCTTCGCTCGGCGTTGGCACGCTGGCGCTCGTCCTCGGCGCGCTGGCGCTCAGCCTCCGCGATCGTGGGCACGAGCGCGCGCCCGAAGGGATCGAAGGCCAGACGGGGCCGAGGTCCCAGGTCCGTGTCGGCCACGACCATGAAGACCTCCAGGACGCCGGACTGGCAGCCGCCTTGCCCTGCAAAGACGCGGGTGAGGGCGCCGCGCGCGTCGCGCTCGAAGTGCTGCCAGGCCTGTCGCCTTGGCCCCTGGTCGGCCTCCAGGCCGGGCAGGACGATCTGATGGGCGGCACCCGGATCGAAGATGAACAGCTCCTTGACCCCAAGCTGGTCGTACATCAAGGGGATGCGGTCGTAGTCCTTGCGCCAGTCCTCAGAGACGATCTCGAAGGCGACCAGGGGCGGGTGGTGGCCGCGCCTCCAGACCTGAAAGGAGGCCGGCAGGGGCCTGTCATCGGGCCAGGGCACGAGGTAGACGTCGGGGGAGAGGCGCACGAGGGGCTCGGCCTCGATCCAGGCGAAGAACTGATCGGAGCCCACGCGAAGGCCGGGCCACTGGCGCTCCTGGACCAGATGCTGGAGGCTGTCCTCCAGCAGCTTGATGCACTCGTATTGCTGACCGCTTTGACCCATGTCGTCTTCGTCGGTCAGGTACCACGGCGACCAGTCCCCAGGGCGGGGCGGCCGCGGGTCGGCAGTGGGGCGCAGCGGCGTAGGGGCCAGGGAGAGCGGGTGTGGGCTGTTGGCCATGGTGTCCTCCGTTGGCCCAGATGCCTTGCCTCGAAGGCTACCAGACGTTCAGTCCCTGAGCAATCCAGGGCTCCTTGTCGATGCCGTCGCCTCATGCCCCCTTCCGCGCTCGTCCCCGGACGCCCTCAACCTCCCTCGCCCCTCAGGGCGAGTCAAGGCGTATGTCGAGGTCCTTTCGGAGGATCAGTCGCCCTGGGCCTGGAGGGCGCGCGGATCGGCGTGGGAGCTGTAGCGCTCGGTGATCAGGCGGGCGCCCTGCTTGTAATTGACGTAGGACCAGAACCACTGGATCAGGACCATGACCTGGTTGTCGAAGCCGACCAGGAAGACGAGGTGGATGAAGAGCCACATCACCCAGGCGACGAAGCCGCGCAGCTTCATCGGGCCGACGACGCCGATGGCCGCCGAGCGGCCGATGGTGGCCAGCATCCCCTTGTTGTTGTAGACGAAGGGCGGCGGCAACACCCGGCGCTCGACGCGGGACTCGATCGTCAGGGCGGCGTGCCGTCCCATCTGGATCGCGCCCTGGGCGACGCCGGGGACCTCGACGCCCGCGGCGTCGATGAGGTGGGCCAGGTCGCCCAGGACGAAGACCTCGGGGTGGCCGGGGATGGTCAGATCGGGGTTGACCTTCACGCGCCCGAAGCGATCCAGCGGCACGCCGAGGGTGGCCCCGAGGGCGTTGCCCTGGACCCCCGCGGCCCAGAAGACATTGCGGGTGGCGATGCGCTCGTCGCCGATGTGGACGGCCTCAGGATCAATGTGGGTGACCAAGGCGCCAGTGCGGACCTCGACGCCCTTGGCCTGGAGCTGCTCCAGGGCGCTGGCCGACAGGTCCTCGGGGTAGGCCGACAGCACGCGGGGGCCGCCTTCGAGCAGGACGATCCGGGTGTCCGCCCCGTCGAAGCCGCGGAAGTCGCGCGGGAGGGACTTGCGGGCCATCTCGGCCATCGTCCCGGCCAGCTCCACCCCCGTCGGCCCGCCCCCGATGATCACGAAGGTCAAGAAGCGGGCGCGATCCTCGCGCTCGGGGCAGCGCTCGGCCTCCTCGAAGGCCATCAGGAAGCGCTGCCGGATCGTCACGGCGTCTTCCAGCGTCTTGAGGCCCGGCGCCAGCGGCTCCCAGGCGTCGTTGCCGAAGTAGTTGTGGCGCACGCCGGTGGCCAGCACCAGCGAGTCGTAGGTCAGATCGCCGTGGGCCATGGTGAGGGTCTTGCGCACGGGGTCGATGGCGCGGACCTCGTCGAGCAGGACGGTGACATTCTTCTGTTTTCTCAAGATGTTGCGGATCGGCTCGGCGATGTCACCGGGCGAGAGGCCGGCGGTGGCCACCTGGTAGAGCAGGGGCTGGAAGAGGTGGTGGTTCTTGCGGTCGATCAGCGTGATCCGCACCGAGACGCGCTTGAGGCGCTGGGCGGCCTGGAGCCCCGCAAAGCCGCCGCCAATGATCACAACGTGGTGTCTGTCGTCCTTCATCATCCCTCCTTGTGGCCCGAGCAGCGGCGCAGTGTAGCGCAGATCAGGTCCAGCGGAGCACGATCTTTCCGAAGGTGTCGCCGGACTCCATCAGCCGGTGGGCCTCGACGATCTGGTCGGCGGGCATCAGGGCGCCGACGACGGGGGCCAGCGGGCCGCCCTGGGTGAAGGCGGGGTAGAGGCGGCGCTCGAAGAGGCGGGCCAGGGCGATCTTCTCTTCGAGGGGGCGAGCGCGCAGGGTGGTGCCGACGACCCTCAGGCGCCGGGTCAGCAGCAGGCCGAAGTTCAGGGGGGCGGCGGCGCCGCCCATCAGGCCGATGGTGATGAGGGTGCCGCCGGGGGCCAGGGCCTTGAGGTTCTGGTCAAGATAGGGGCCGCCGATCATGTCGAGGACGACGTCGACGCCGCGGCCGGCGGTGGCCTCGCGGACGGCGGCCAGGAAGTCGCCGCTGGAGGCGTCGATCCCGAGGTCGAGGCCGAGGTCGGCGGCGCGGGCGAGCTTTTCGGGGGATCGCGAGGTGCCCAGGGTCCGCGCGCCCAGGAGCCGCGCGAGCTGGAGGGCGGCGGTGCCGACGCCGCTGGCGACGGCGTGGATGAGGAGGTCGTCGCCCGAGGCGAGGCCGGCCTGGAGGTGGATGGCGTCCCAGGCGGTGATGAAGGCCTCGGGGATGGCGGCGGCGTCGGTCAGGGAGAGGTGGTCGGGGACGGAGATCGTCTCGCGGGCGTGGACGACGACGCGCTCGGCGCAGGCGGCGCCGGGGACGAGGCCCATGACGCGGTCGCCGGGGGCGCGCTCGGTGACGCCGGGGCCGAGGGACTCGACGACGCCGGCGTATTCGAGGCCGGGGATGTCCTGTCGGGTGCCTTCGGGGGCGGGGTAGAGGCCGCGGCGCTGGAGCAGGTCGGCGCGGTTGAGGGCGAAGGCGTCGACCTTGACGCAGAGCTGGCCGGGGCCGGGGGTGGGGTCGGGGGCCTCGCGGAGCTGGAGGACCTCGGGGCCGCCGTGGGCGGTGATGAAGACGGCGCGCATGGGCTCACTGATCCAGGATGGCGAAGGCCAGGGCGTCGGCCTCGACGCTGACGCGGACGTGGTCGCCGGGGTTGGCGGCGCCGGAGAGGATCATGTTGGAGATGGGGGTCTCGACGAGGCGCTGGAGGGTCTGCCGCATGGGGCGAGCGCCCAGGGCGGGGTCGTAGCCGCCGTGGTCGATGAGGTGGTTGAAGACCTCCTCGGCGGCCTCCATGTAGATGTCGCGCTCGGCGGCGAGGCGGCGAGAGGACTCCTTGAACTGGAGGCGGGCGATCTGGCAGACCTCGGCTCTGGACAGGGGCCCGAAGACGAGGCGCTCTTCGATGCGGTTCCACAGCTCAGGGGTCAGGGCGGCGCGGGCGACGCCGACGACGTTCTCGGTGACCTCCTCGGAGAGCCGCAGCTCGGCGGAGGGGGCGGGCGCGTCGACGGCGCCGAAGCCGATGCGGGCGCGGGTGACGGCCTTGAGGCCGGCCGAGAGGTAATCGGAGCCGAGGTTGGAGGTCATGATGACGACGGTGTTGCAGAAGTTGATCGTGCGGCCCCGGCCGTCGGTCAGGCGCCCCTCGTCCAGGAGCTGGAGCAGGACGTTGAGGACCTCGGGGTGGGCCTTTTCGACCTCGTCGAGAAGGACGATCTGGTAGGGCTTGCGGCGGACGGCCTCGGTGAGCTGGCCGCCCTGATCGTAGCCGATGTAGCCGGGGGGGGCGCCGATGAGGCGAGAGACGGCGTGCGACTCGCGGTACTCGCTCATGTCGAGGCGGACGATGGCGTTGCGGTCGCGGAAGAGGAAGTCGGCCAGGACCTTGACGGTCTCGGTCTTGCCGACGCCGGTGGGGCCGAGGACGAGGAAGGAGCCGATGGGGCGGCCGGAGTGGAAGCCGGCGTAGTTGCGCCGGATGACCTCGCTGACGCGCTGGACGACCTGCCGGTGGCCGATGAGGCTGGCGCCGAGGGTCTCCTCCATGAGCAGGAAGCGCTCGCGGTCGCGCATCAGGAGCTTGTCGAGGGGGACGCCGGTTTGATCGGAGACGACCTCGGCGACGGTGGCGCGGTTGACCTCGGGGCGCTTCTTGCGGCGGGCGCGGCTGCCGGCCAGATCCAGCAGGCCGATGGCCTTGTCGGGCAGGCGCTGATCGGGGATGTAGCGCTGGGAGAGCTGGACGGCCGCCTCCAGGGCCTCGGCCTCGTAGGCGACGCGGTGGTGCTTCTCGTAGGCCGGGATGACGCCTTCGAGGATGGCCATGCAGGCCTCGACGCTGGGCTCGTCGACCTCGACGGTCTGGAAGCGGCGCCGGAAGGCGGGGTCGGTCTCGATGAACTTCGCGTACTCCTCGGTGGTCGTAGCGCCGATGCAGGGAAAGCGGCCGCGGGCCAGCGCCGCCTTGATCTCACCGGCGGCGTCGGCCCCGCCGTCGCCGCTGGCGCCGGCGCCGATCCAGGTGTGGATCTCGTCGAGGAAGACGACGATCTGCCCGTCGGCCAGGGCGACCTCGTCCTTGATGCCGATGAGGCGCTCGGAGAAGGAGCCGCGCAGCTGGGTGCCGGAGAGCAGCCGGCCCATCTCCAGCTCGATGATCACGCGCTCGCTCAGGCCGGGGACGGCCGAGCCGATCAGGTCCAGCGCCAGCCCCTCGACGATGGCGGTCTTGCCGACCCCGGCGGGGCCGACGAGCAGGGGGTTGTTGCTGCGGCGCTTGTTGAGGATGTCGGTCAGCTGGGCGATCTGGACGTCGCGGCCGACGAGGGGGTCGATCCGGCCCTGGGCGGCCAGCAGGCTGAGGTTGCGGCCGAGCTGGCTCAAGGTGGGGTAGCGGTCGGGATCCAGGGCGTAGCGCTCCTCGAACTGGCGCTGGGCCTCGGGGCTGCGGGCCTCGACCATGCCGCCGCGGACCGTCGGGGGGGCGTCGGGCGGCTCGGGGGCGCTGGCGCCAGGGGCGCGGGTGTCCTCCCGATCGGCCTTGGCGGGGTGCTTGCGGCGCTTGCCCTGAGCGGCCCCGAGATCCGGGCCAAGTCTGCGCAGATCCTCATCAACTTGCTTTCGCATCGCGTCCAGCGGCACACCCTCGCCGAAGATCCCGTCGGCCAGATCCTTCATCGAAGGCCTGGGCAAGGCGCTGCGATCGCGGGCCGGCTTGCGGCTGCCGAAGCGCCCCTTGAGGAGCTGGCCCATCGCCGGCCCCTTGTCCGTGCCCCCCTTTCCAGCCGGCGGAGCCGGCGAGGGCGGGGGCGCGGCGGGGCGAGCGGCTTGCGGCGCGCGCGGGCTCGGCCGGACAGGCGGAGGCGGCGAGCCCGGGATCGGCGACCTGGGCTGCGGCGGGCGCTGCGGCATGGGCTGCGGCATGGGCTGCGAGATGTGCTGCGGCATGGGCTGCGGCATGAACTGCGCGGGCTGGATGGGCTGCGGCGCGGGCTGCGGCAGGTAGGGGTTGGGCGCGTTGAGCGGGTGATCCGGCGAGAGCCCCGGCGTCCACAAGGGCTGGCGCTCCCCCGGCGCGCCGCCATGGGAGGGCGCCGAGCGCGGGGGCTCGGGCGGCGGGGCGTGGGTCGTCTGAGGGTGGCCGTGGCCCTGCTGGGACTGCGCCGCGCGGCCGGGCTGGGCGGAGACCTCCTCGACGTCCTGGCGCCAGGGCACCTGCTCGGCGGAGTGGGTGCGCTGGCGCAGCGAGATCTGGCCGATGAGCGTGTTGCGAAGCCGGGTGGTGTCATAGCCGGCCAGCCGAAGGGTCTTGAGCGCGCTGGAGTGGTCGTGGAAGCGCAAGAGGCCCGAGAGCAGATCCAGGCTGGTGACGATCCCCGAGCGCTCGGGGCTGGCCGACACGGCCGTCTTCCAGACCGTCTCCAGCACCTCGGCCGGCTCGTTGACCCGCTGGCCGATGTGGGGCAGCAGCCGATTCGGGTCGACGTGCTGCTCCTTCATGTAATCCTGAGCGACGTTGTCCGACGAGAAGATCGCCCAGAGGAGGTGGTTGGTGTTGATGAGCGTCTTCTGATGATCTGCGGAAGCCAGCGCCATGTCGATAAGGCGCTGGGCTTCGCTGCTCAGGGCGCAGGCGTGATCCGTCGAGTTCAATGGAGCCTCCGTGTCTTCCTTGACCCGAGCCCGAGGGGGCGTCGGCGGCTTCACGGATGCCAGGGCGCTCAACTCAAGCCCGCCATCATCCCTGACGGCGCTCGATCGCGGACCCTCACCTCAAACCCTGCATCCGTCGCCAAGGCTACCAGCCTCGCCCCACCATCGCAAGGCACAAGACAGCCACCCGATGCGCCGCGCGCCCCCGTGGAGCGGGGGTCGGCGAGTCGAGGGTCAGCGCCGCCTCAAAAAGAACCCGAGAGGCTCACCGCGCCAGGCGACACGGAGATCTGAAGGTTCTCCTTGTACTTCTCGGACGGCGTGTCCGTCAGCAGGGGGACCAGCGCCCAGGAGCCCACGAGGGCGCCCCCCGAGATGAAGGTGAAGATCCGCCCCAGCTCCGTCTTGCTCGGGCTCGACAGCTCCAACCCCACCATCGCCAGCCCCCCGGCCAGCGTCGGCAGCGTCAACAGGTGGTCGCGCCGCCCGAAGCCGTCCAGATCGGCCTCCATCTGGTCGAGGTCGGCCTCGGTGAGCTGATCGGAGCCGCCGCGCAGCGCCATGTCGTGGCGCAGCAACCGCACATAGGGGGTGGCGCCGCGCAGCAGGCCGTCGGCCATCGAGACCCCGGCCTGGAGGCTGGTCGCCACCGACGAGATCACCACGAGGCGCAGGAGATCGTCGTTGAGGTCGTCGTCTTGAAAGATCGCCGCCGAGCGCAGACCGGCGATCAACAAACCCGTGCCGAGCGTCTGGGGCAGCAGGCGCCCGTTGACGCTCAGGTCGCTCTCCTTGTCATCTTCAACCAGGAAGCCCCCCGCGCCCGTGCCGATGAAGAGCGCCCCGCTGGCCAGCAAGAAGGGCGTGGCGCCCTTGAAGTCCGGGTCGTCCTTGAGGAGAAAGCCCGCGATCCCCGCCACCCCCCCGCTCACGATCAGCAGGCCGTCGGCCATCGGCAGGACGTCCAGGGCGCGGGCCGCGTCGGACCTCACATCCTCATAGGTCACCTGGAGCGCCGGCAGGCGCGGATCCTCGGCGCGGGCCGGTGACCCGAAGATCAGGACGCCGAGCAGCGCGGCGAAGGCGGCGAAGAGGTGAGGTCGCATGAAAAATCCCCATAGGTTGGTAGCACTTACCGCAACCATGACACGACACCGCCGCCGTGGCACATCGTCGGTGTCGAGCCCAGAAGAACAGCCTGGCACCCGTGAGGACGAGCGCCCCACGCCCCACGCTCCACGATCACCCCACGCGCGAGGATCCCCCACAATCGAGGAGCACCCCGCGCTCGACGAACGCCCCACGCTCCTCGCACCGCCCCCGTTGGGGACGGGCTCGTCGGGTGGGGCTAGAAATTCAGGGTGGGCTGCGCCCTGTCGGTCGCAGGCCCCCGCGCGATCCAGGTCGACACCAGGGGGCGTGAAAACCCCAATCCACAGGCCCACTTCGACGCGCTGATCCGCCCCTGCGATCCGCTGTCGGCCGTCCGCTGGCCTGCCCCCCCCGGGCGCAGCCCCCCCGCGCATCCAAGCCCCACCCGACGAGCCCGTCCCCCCTTGCGGGGGGCGGTGCGAGGAGCGTGGGGCGTTCGTCGATCGTCGCGGGCCCTTGGACCTCCACCGATCCGGCCCGCGCCCGAGGGCTAGCCGAGGTGGACGAGGCGCCACTGGCCGCCGCAGACCTCGACGATCTTGGCGGCCAGCTCGGCGGCCACGGCCTCCAGGCGCTCGACGCCGATCTGGTCATTGCCCTGGATGCACATCGCGCAGGCCGAGGTGGAGGTCGTCACCGCCGCCGCCTCGGACTGCTTGGTCGTCACCTTGGTCACGACCATGTTCTTGGCGTCCCGCAGCACCCACTCGCCCGGCTTGATGGGCTCGGGCGCCTGCCCGTTGACGGGGATGAAGCGCTCGGTGCCGTTGGCCACGGCGTAGGTCAGCGTCCCGCCGATGGTCTGGCGCTCGTAGGCGCCCATGACGATCCCCTCGGCCAGCGAGAAGACGTTGTAGACGTCGACCAGCGCGTTGATGTTGGGCAGCTTGCCCTGGCGCCGGACGATCTCGATGAGGTTGCGCACCGAGGTGAGCCGGTCGCCGACGTCGCGGCCGTCGGCGATCGCGTCGTAGGCCGAGACGTGCGCCTGCGCCTCGACGGCGTCGAGGTCGATGCCGGCCAGACGCGCCTCCTTCCAGCGCTCCAGGCCCCCGCTGCGCCGCTTGATCGACATCCCCGTGAACTCCAGGATCGCGCAGGGCCAGGTCACCCCCGCCTCCTTGACGAACTCCAGCGGCTCGAAGCGGACCTCGCCGGCCCCCCGGAAGCGCTCGACCAGCGCCGCGACCGCCTCGTCCTCCACCCGCGCGAAGAGGTACTCGGGCTTGCGCGTGACCAGCCCGACCCGCAGCGGATCGCCCGGCGCGCAGCCGATCCACGAAAGCGCCGTGGCGCAGCGCTCCGGCATGATCGGCCACGTCAGGTTCAACAGCCTGTGGACGATCGTCGCGGCGACGAAGAGCGTCGTGCGACAGGCCGGCTCGTCCTCCTTGGCCGTCCGCCAGGGCTCGGCCCGCTGGAAATAGCGGTTGCCGATGTCGGACAGCTCCAGCAGCAACCGCGCCGCCTGCCGCAGCTCAAAGCGCGCGTAGGCCCTCTCGATCGCCTCGGCCTTGGCCTCGGCCTCGGCCAGCGTCGCCCGGTCGTCGTCCGTCCAGGGCCCGGCCTCCGGGATCTCCCCGCACTTCTTGTGCGTGAACGAGAAGGCCCGGTTGACCAGGTTGCCGATGTTGCCCAGCAAGGAGGTGTTGATCACCCCCTGGAGCTCCTCGAAGCTGAAGTCCGCGTCGCGCTTCTCCGGTCGGTTCGCCACGATGAAGAAGCGCCACGCGTCGGCCGGGAAGGCCATCTCCACGACATCATTGGAGAAAATGCCCCGGTTCTGGCTCTTGGAGAACTGCCCGCCCTCGTAGTTGAGGTACTCGTTCGAGGCGATGTACCAGGGCATGTTCCAGCCGTCGTCGGCCGCCAGCAGCGTCCCGGGCCACATCAAGGTGTGGAAGGGGACGTTGTCCTTGCCCAGGAAGTGCACCAGGCGCGCCCGGCCGCCCTTCCACCAGTCCTCCAGCGACTCGCCCGCGCCGCGCGCCCACTCGGCCGTCGCCCCGATGTAGCCGATCGGCGCGTCAAACCAGACGTAGAAGACCTTGCCCTCAAAGCCCTCCCTGGGCACCTTGACCCCCCAGCGCAGGTCCCGCGTGATCGCCCGCGGCCTCATCCCCTCGCCGATCCACCCCAGCGGCATGTTGCGGATGATCCCCTCCCAGTGCCCCTGGGCCTCGATCCAGTCCTTGATCCGGGGCGCCAGCGCGTCGAGCTTGATGAAGAGGTGCCGCGTCGAGCGCTGCACCGGCGTCGCCCCCGAGACGGTGCTGCGCGGCTCGATCAGCTCCAGCGGGTCGAGCAGCTTGGCGCACTGGTCGCACTGGTCGCCCTTGGCCTCGGTGAAGCCGCAGTTCGGGCAGGTGCCCAGCACGTAGGTGTCCGGCAGGAACATCTCCTCGACCGGGTCGTAGAGCTGGACGATCTCGTCTTCAAAGACGTAGCCGTTGGCGTCGGCCTTGAGGAAGAGCTCCTGGGTCAGCCGGTGGTTGTCCGGCCCGCTCGTGCGCCCGAAGTGCGTGAAGTCGACGTTGAACCACCGGAAGATCGCCAGCATGCGCTCGTGCAGGGTCTTGCAGTAGGTCTCCTCGTCCACGCCGGCCTTGGCGGCCTCCTTCTCCGTCCGCGTGCCGTGCTCGTCGGTCGCGCAGATGTAGATCGCCTTGGTCCCCTTCATCTTGAGGGTGCGCGCGTAGACGTCGGCCGACACGATCGGCACCATGTTGCCCAGGTGCGGCACGTTGTTGACGTAGGGCAGCGCGCACGTGACCAGGATCCGGTCGGTGTGCTCGTCGAAGTCGTACAGGTCCATCAAGTCCATCGGATCTCTCATCTCCTCTCATCAAGGCCGACGCTGAGGGGATCGCGCGGCGAAAAGCCACGGGAGCTTAACCATTGCCCCTCCGCTTGCAAAGCGCCGCAGGCCGAAAAGCCGCGCCGACACATTCTGGCCTTGCCAGTCCGGGCGCGCGCCCTATAATCTCTCATTGCCAGCGCGGGAATCGAAGATCAATTCTCGCGTGACTCCATGGGGAATGCAGACCAGGCGCGCCGGGGATCGAGGATGAAGCTGTCGAGCAAGAGCATGTACGCGGTCAGGGCCTTGTTCAACATGGCCTACCACCGCGCCGACAGCCCCTCGAAGATCGACGACATCGCCCGAGGGGAGAACGTCCCGCCGCGCTTTCTGGAGCAGATCTTCCAGGATCTCAAGCGGGCCGGGCTCGTCGGCAGCAAGCGCGGCCCCAAGGGGGGCTATTTCTTGAAGCGGGAGGCGTCGAAGATCACGCTCAAGGACGTCGTCTGCGCGATGGAGGGGGCCACCGAGGAGTCCTTCTGCCGCGAGCGGGAGGAGGTCGAGGCGCACAGCTCGCCGTCGAGCGTGTGCGTCACGGCGCAGATCTGGCAGGAGGTGGCCGACCGTATCGACGGGGTGCTGCGCGGGGTCACGATCCAGGATCTGGTCGACAGAGGCGAGCAGGCCGGGGTGCAGCGAGAGGGGTTTGATGGGTTCATCTACATCATCTGATGGGCCAGGGCGAGGCTCGATGTCGGACATGACCGGGGCCACGCGCGAGGTCTGGCCGGCGGCCCATGGCGTCACCAGCCTCATCGGCCACACGCCGCTGATCGAGATCCCCGGTGGCGCCGGCCCGCGCATCTACGTCAAGCACGAGGGCTACAACCCCGGCGGCTCGATCCGGGATCGGACCGTCCTTGAGATCCTCGACAACGCCGCCGCCAGCGGGCTGCTGCTGCGGGGCGACGAGCTGGTGATCGCCGGGGCCTCCAACTCGGCCATCTCGGCGGTGATGATCGGCAATGCGCGCGGCTACCCCGTGACCGTCTTCCACCCCAAGGGCGCCAGCGATCGGCTGCTGCGCCTCGTCGTCGAGGCCGGCGGCACCCTCAAGCGCACCCCCGCCGAGGAGGGCACCGACGGCGCCGTGGCCGCCGCCGCCGCCTGGGCCCAGGAGAAGGCCGGGCGGATCTTCATCGACGCAGGCCGCCGCGAGGCCCTCTACGACGCCATCCACCACATCGCCCGCGAGATCCTGGAGTCCCTGGCCGGCCACACTCTGGCCGCCTTCGTGACCAGCGTCTCGACCGGCGCCACTCTGCGCCACGTCGCCCGCGAGCTGCGCAAGCACACCCCGGAGCTGATCGTCGTCGGCGCCCGGATCAAGGCCCCCGCAGAGCGCGCCAGCCTCTACGACGACGTCTCCACGCCCATCTCGTGGTCCCCGCTGGGCGACGTGGCCGCCGACCTCATCGACGTCGAGGAGCTCGACGCGTGGCGCGCGCGCCGGGATCTGGCCCACTCCTGCGGCCTGCTCCTTGGCCCCAAGGGCGCCTCGGCGGTCATCGGCGCGCAGCGCCTGGCCGCCTGGATACCCCCCGATCAAGCGATCGTCGCGCTGTCCATCGACGGCGGACAACGCTACTTCGGCGCCGAGCCCCCCGAGGTGCGCGACGCCCTGAGCAACCCCGAAGGCACCGACCTGGAGCCCCAACCCTGAGAGGCGATCGATGGCAGTCAAGGTCCACATCCCCACCCCCCTGCGCAAGTACACCGGCGGCCTGGAGACCGTCGAGATCGACGCCGCCAACATCGCCCAGCTCCTCGACAACCTCGAAGCGGGCCACCCCGGCATCAAGGACCGCGTCTGTGACGACACCGGCAAGGTGCGCCGCTTCGTCAACATCTTCGCCAACGACGAGGACATCCGCTTCCTGGACAACCTCGACACCGCCCTGAAGCAGGGCGACGAGGTCTCCATCGTCCCCGCCATCGCCGGCGGCTGAAGGGGCCCCATGAAACACGTCCTGGCACATCGGCGATCCAGCCGTCGCGTGCGCTCCATCGTCGACCTGATCGGCAACACGCCCCTGGTGCGGGTGCGCGCCATCGAGCGCGGCCTGCCCGACGGCGTCGAGCTCTTTGCCAAGCTGGAGTACTTCAACCCCGGCGGCTCGGTCAAAGACCGCGCCGCCTGGCAGATGATCCGCGACGCCATCGCCGACGGGCGCCTGACCCGCGACAAGATCCTCATCGACTCCACCAGCGGCAACACCGGCGTGGCCTACGCCATGATCGGCGCCGCCCTCGGCTACCGCATCCACCTCGTCATGCCCTCCAACGTCTCCCAGGCCCGCAAGGACATCGCCGAGGCCTTCGGCACCCACATCATCTACAGCGACCCCCTGGAGCAGTCCGACGGCGCCATCCGCCTCGTCCGACAGATCGTCGAAGAGGACCAGAAGTCCAGCAACCCCAGGTACTTCTACCCCGACCAGTACTCCAACACCTCCAACCCCAGGGCCCACTACCTCACCACGGGCCCTGAGCTCTGGGAGGCCACCGCCGGCCGCATCACGCACTTCGTCGCCGGGCTGGGCACCACCGGCACCATCATGGGCCCCGGCCGCCGCCTCAGGATCTACAACCCCGACATCAAGATCATCGGCGTCGAGCCCGACGACGCCTTCCATGGCCTCGAAGGCCTCAAGCACATGGCCTCCTCCATCGTCCCGCCCATCTACCGCCCCGAGGAGCTCGACGCCCTCGTGCGCGTGACCACCGAGGCCGGTTGGAGCATGACCGAGCGGCTCGCCCGCGAAGAGGGCCTCTTCGTCGGCCAGTCCAGCGGCGCCGCCCTGGCCGCCGCCCTCGACCTCGCCCGGACCCTGGAGCGCGGCGTCGTCGTGGCGCTGCTGCCCGACCACGCCGACCGCTACAACCACTGAAAGACGCCATGACCAGACTCAGCGACGCCCTGCTCAAGGACATCATCCGGCACGTCGAGCCGGCCCACCCCGACGAGGCCTGCGGCCTCATCCTCCAGGACCCCGACGGCCTCCTGCGCGTCCAGCCCGCCGACAACCTGGCCAACCGCTACCACGCCCTCGACCCCGTCGCCTGGCCCCGCACCGCCCGCACCTTCTACATGATCAACACCCTGGAGATCGCCCGCGCCGAGCGCCGCGGCGAGCGCCTCAGAGCCATCTTCCACTCCCACTGCGACGTCGGCGACTACTTCTCCGACGAGGACCACCTCCAGGCCGTCGGCCAGGACGGCCTGCCCCTGTGGCCCGGCTGCGACTACCTCGTCGTCTCCGTCCGCGCCGGCGCCGCCGACCGCGCCACCGCCTTTCGCTTCAACGGCGACTCCGGCCGCTTCGACGCCGCCGAGGTCTACGACCTGACCGCCCTGCGCTGATCCGCACGCCGCGCTCAAGAACAAGCGCACGCGCGGCCAGGTCGTCGATATCGGCGGCCTCGCTCTCCTGATCCCCACGCCGCGCTCAAGAACAAGCGCACTCCCCCCAGCGGCCACCGCCCGGCTTATCACCCCGACCTGATACGGAACCACGTTTGAAGCACTTTCATCTTGGGCTTCCAGGTGGCCCAAAGTGTAAGTGGCTTGAGCGTGGTTCCGTATGATCCCCGGGCCGCGCCCAGGGACAAGGGCAGAGCGGCCCGTCGACGCCAAGGCGAGCAGGAAGGCGAGCGACGGGCTGAAGAAGGAGCAGGCGGAGGATCGCAGGCACGATCACCTGGGCGAGATGATCGGCGGGATCAGGCGGGCGAGATGATCGGCGGGATCAGGCGGGCGAGATGATCGGCGGGATCAGGCGACGGTGATGGCGTCCGAGAGGTAGACGTCCTGGATGGCGTTGAGGATCTCGACGCCGCCGGCCAGCGGCTTCTGGAAGGCCTTGCGGCCCGAGATCAGCCCCATGCCGCCGCCGCGCTGGTTGATGACGGCGGTGCGGACGGCCTGGGCCAGATCGTTCTTGCCGGAGGCCCCGCCGGAGTTGATCAGGCCGTTGCGGCCCAGGTCGCAGGTGGCGACCTGGTCGCGGACCAGATCGATGGGGTGATCGGAGCACAGCTGGGTGTACATGCGATCGTCGAGCTTGCCGTAGGAGCTGTCGCCGCTGCGCAGCGCCTTGTAGCCGCCGTGGTTCTCGGGCAGCTTCTGCTTGATGATGTCGGCGCCGATGGTGACCCCGAGGTGGTTGGCCTGGCTGGTGAGGTCGGCCGCGACGTGGAAGTCCTTGTCGGCGGTCTTGAAGGCGTCATTGCGCAGGTAGCACCACAGGATGGTGGCCATGCCCAGCTCGTGGGCGCGCTCGAAGGCCTGGCTGACCTCGATGATCTGCCGGCCCGAGTCCTCGGAGCCGAAGTAGATCGTCGCGCCCACGCCGGCGCAGCCCATCTCGAAGGCCTGATCGATGCTGGCGAAGATCTTCTGCTCGGCCAGGTTCGGGTAGGTGAGCAGCTCGTTGTGGTTGAACTTGAGGATCAACGGGATCTTATGAGCGTAGCGGCGGGCGACCATCGCCAGGACGCCGTAGGTGGTCGCCACCGCGTTGCAGCCGCCCTCGATGGCCAGCTTGACGATGTTCTCGGGATCGAAGTAGGCCGGGTTGGGCGCGAAGGAGGCGCCGGCGGAGTGCTCGATGCCCTGATCGACGGGCAGGATGGACAGGTAGCCGGTGCCGGCCAGCCGACCCGTGCCGTAGATCTGCTCCAGAGAGCGCAGAGTCCGGATGTTGCGATCCGAGGGGCCGAAGATCCGGCTGACCCAATCGCCGCTGGGCAGATGCAGGCTCTCCTTCGGGATGGTGGTGCACGTATGGCTCAGGAGGCTATCGGCCTCCGCGCCCAGAAGCTCGACGATACGGTTGTTGCTCATCTTCCTCGCCTCGATGAACGCCGCAATTTTCCACTGCGGCGCGTGATCTTCTCGAACCCGTGGCGACGTGTTTATCGCAAGGTCGCCTGGGATTACAAGCCCGCCAGACCCAGCATCCTGGCCTTGATCTCGAACGAGAGCAGGAACTCGAGGATCTCGGTGTGGCGGCGGGCGCGCTCGACGTCTGGCCCCCAGACGTAGGTGCCGTGGCCGCGCACGAGGACGCCGGGCACCTCAGGATCGGCCGCGGCGGCCACGGCGCGGGCCAGCGCCGGGATGTCGCGCAGGTTCTCGACCACGGGGATCGAGACGACCTCCCCGGCCTGCCAGCGCCCAAGCCCCTTGATCATCTCCAGATCGCCGAAGGGCAGCCGGGCGCCGGGCTCGACGAGGAAGCTGGCCAGCGTGTTGTCGACCGAGTGGACGTGCATGACCGCCCCGGCCTCGGGGAAGCGCCGGTAGACGGCCTCGTGGACGAGGGTCTCGCCCGAGGGCCTGGGCACCCCCGCGAAGAGGGACTCGCTGGAGGCCCGTGGGTCGCCGAGGGTGTCGAAGACCGCGCCGTCGTCTGTGACGCAGAGCAGATCGGCGGTCGACAGCTGCCCCTTGTCCTTGCCGCTGACGGTCACGGCGATCTGGAGGGGGTCGCGGCCCAGGCGCGCCGAGACGCTGCCGCTGGTGCCGAGCATCCAGCCGCGGGCGCAGAGGGCGGCGGCGGCCTCGATGAGCTGGGCCGCTACGGGTTCGAGGCGCGGATCGCCCGCGCAGGATCGGATGCTGTCCAAGGTCCAGACCTCAAATTGCGAGCGCGGCGCTCTCCGATTCAAGCCTCGCCGGGTCAATGTCGATAAACCACAACGAGCATATCCGTCGACGGGGCGAGCGGCTCGCCGCATGACATATTGAGGGCAGCACAATGATCAAGGCCAGAGCAATCATCCACCTCGAAGATCGTGCGCGCAGCGAAGCAGCCGCGCGATGGGTGTCGGAGGCGGGCTTCGAGGCCCAGATCGTCGAGAGCGCCCGGGGGCTCGGCGCGGCCTGCGAGGGGTCGCCACCTGCGGTCATCGTGGTCGAGGGGCCCTTGAGCGGGGCCTCGGCGGTCGAGGCGGTCCGCTGGCTGCGGCTCGGCGGCGTGCGCTGCCCGGCGGTGTTCGTGTGCGGCTCGGGGATCGAGGGGCGAGCGCTGGCGCAGGTCCAGGGCGTGGCGCCCTTCGCGGCGTGCGGCAGCTTCGAGGCCAAGGCGCTCTCGCGGGTGGTCGGCGCGGCGGGGCGGGCGTCGGCTCCGGGGCCGCTGCCGTCGTCGGGCTCGCTGGAGGAGATCGGCCTGGAGGAGCTGCTGGCGGCCTGCTGCGCGGCGGGCTTCACGGGCCTGCTGGAGTTGGAGCGGGTGGGGACGACCAAGACGATCTACCTGGATCGGGGCCAGCCGGTCTACTGCTCCAGCTCGATCTTCTCGGAGAACTTCGGCCAGATGTTGCTGCGCAAGGGCCTGATCACGGAGATCGAGTACAACTGGGCGCGCAAGATCCAGCAGCGCGAGGGCATCCGCCAGGGCGAGGCGCTGGTCAAGATCGGGGTCTTGAGCCACGAGACGCTCTTCCTGCAGCTGCGCGAGCAGATCCGGGAGAAGATGATCAACGCCTTCGCCTGGGCAGACGGTCAGTGGTCGCTTCAGGCGGGCGAGGAGCCGCTGCATCGTGTGACGCGCTTCTGGTTCAACCCGGTGGAGTTGCTGGTGGAGGGTCGGTGTCGGTTCATCGTCAAGGAGGACGTGGCGTCGGCCTGGGGTGCGATGTCGGGGTGCTTCGGCGTGCGCTCGTGTGCGGCCACGACGATGTCGGCGGCGGCGGACGAGTGGCTTGGGGTCGAGGCGCAGGGGTTGATGGGGGCGCCGGTGAGGCTGGAGGTGCTGGCCGACGCGCTGGGTTGGGACAGGGAGAGGGCGCTGGGGAGCTTTCTGGCCTTGGAGGCGCTCGGTTACCTCTTGATCGCTCAGGAGGCGGCGGAGCTGCCCTCGGTGGTGGCGACGGCGGCGCAGAGCTGGCCGATGTGGGGTGAGGACGATCCCTTGAGCGTGGACGAGGCCGTCGAGGAGGAGGACGAGCGGGAGACGCCGAGCGCGCTCAGCGAGCGGCTCTGGCGGTCCTACCTGCGGTTGACGAGCGCGGACCACTTCGAGGCGCTGGGCGTGGGCGAGGAGGCGGGGGTGGACGAGATCCTTGTGGCGCGCGACGAGCAGCTCGAGATCTACTCGGCGGCGCGCTTCAGGCCGCTGTTGGGGGAGGCGCGGCTGTCGCACGCGCTCAAGGAGATCCGGACGAAGCTGCGGGTGGCAGCGGAGACGCTGACGGATCCGGCGCGGCGGTCGACCTACGAGGAGGGCTCGGGGCGCGATCAGGGGCAGGGCGACAGGGATCGCTTCTTGAGCGCCGAGGACGCCTTCGTGGCGGGGATGAGCATGCTGGATGCGGAGCCGCGCAGCGCGTGCCGGTACTTCACCCGCGCGGCGCAGCTCAACCCGCACGAGGCGACCTACGAGATGTACCAGGGCTGGTCGATGTACCGCTTCGCGGAGACGGCCGAGCAGCTGGAGGAGGCCCGGCGCCACATCACGCGGGCCATCAGCGCCAACCCGCTGCTGGACGAGGGCTACGTCTTCCTGGGGCAGATCTACCTGGACGGCGGCGACGAGCAGGAGGCCTGCGAGCAGGCCCGGACGGCGCTGGCCTTCAACCCCTTCAACGACAGGGCCGGCGCGCTGCTCAGCGCCGCCAGCCAGGGCCACCAGGCCCCCATGATGGTGTCGACCTCCTGGCTCTGATCGCCTCCGGGCGATCGGAGCGCGGACCTGGCGAGCACGCGGCCACGCTCCCGCTCTCTCCCTCTCTCTCCCTCAATCAGACCCCGAACAACCGCTGAAGACCCCTCCGGTGTTGCCGCGCGCTGCGCCCTCCCTCGCCGTGAGAGGCCACGCCGCCGCGCTCGCGGCGCCGGGCGCACCGCTGACCTCGGAGCCTTTGCGTGTGCCGCCTTTACTCATCAAGGGAGCGCTGTTAACATCGTGGGAGGTTTTGCGTCGATCCAGGCTGGCGCCGATCGAAACACACCAGAACCCTTCGGCGACGCCCTCAGCGGGCGCCCAGATTCGATGGAGAAGATCACCATGCAGAGCCTCGGTAAGCCAAGCGTCCTCCTGTGCCTCGTCGGCGGCCTCATGGCGCTGACGGCCTGCAACGAACACCCGGTGCGGCCCTTCGCCGAGAACATCAAGGCCGAGCAGGCCGACATCCAGTCCTCCCTCGGGGCGGCCAAGGTGGACATCCTGTGGGTGGTGGACAACTCGGGGTCGATGTGTGAGGAGCAGCAGTCGCTGCGGGAGAACTTCAACAGCTTCGTGCAGGAGCTGGTCGACATCGGGGCGGACTTCCAGTTGGCGGTCATCACCACCGACATGGTCGATCCTGAGGAGTCCGGCCGCTTCCAGAACACCCCCGACGGCGAGCCTGGCCCCTCGTGCGACCTGACGGTCAACATCTCCGACTGCCCCTCGGCCGCCAACGGCCAGGAGCCCCCCTCGCTCGTCATCAAGTCCTCCGATTACGAGGACGAGAACGGCGTCGTCGACGTCCAGACCCTCCAGCGCGACTTCGGCTGCAACGCCACCACGGGGACGCGCGGCAACGGCTTCGAGATGGGCCTGGAGGCCGCCAAGACCGCCCTGAGCCCTGCCCTGCTGGCCGGCCACAACTCCGGCTTCTTGCGCGACGGCGCCTTCCTCGGCGTCGTCTTCTTGACCGACGAGAACGACTGCTCCGATCGCGGCGCCCTGGACAAGACCAACGGCAACGTGTGCGAGTGGGAGGAGAACAAGCTGGTCAACGTGCAGGAGTACATCGACTTCTTCCTCTCCCTCAAGGGCAATGACCCCTCCAAGATCATCATGGCCGGCATCGTCGCCCCCGACGCGGGCATCCGCTACCAGCCCGGCGACGAGGTCCAGCCGAGCTGCTTCTCCGACTTCGGCGGCGACGGCTTCGCCGGCTATCGCTACGAGCAGGTCATCAACGCCTTCGACAACAGGGCCACCTCCAACATCTGCGAGCCCCCCTTCGACAACGCCCTGCTGGCTCTGGGCACCCTCTTCCGCGAGGCCGTTGACGTCTCCTGCCTCAAGGCGCTGCCGACGACCTGCGAGGGCGACGCCCAGTGCCCCGAGGGCCAGACCTGCGCCGCGCGCGGCGCTGGCGCTCGCAAGTTCTGCTCGGGCTTCTCCATCCGCGTCGAGGTGAGGCGACCCACCCCCATCGACGCCCGCGAGTGCGAGGAGCTCACCGGCACCAACGGCACCTTCTCCTGCATCCTCGAAGAGGGCGTCGACTACTCCGTCAACTACAACGACACCACCTGCACCTCCAGCATCTCCATCAACCTGGAGGGCTTCGCGCCCGGCGCCAACGACGAGGTCCTCGTGCGCTACCCTCGCGCCGTCGGCGAGGAGACCGAGGAGCCCGCCCCCGAGGACCAGTGACCCGACCTCGCCGTCCAACCCAGGACGGCGCCTCTCCTGCGACCTGACCCCCCTGCCCTCCGGCCACCTCCAGGCCCCTTGTCCCCCTCCAGATCGACCTTGACGACCTCCTCCTTCAAGTCCAGCGGGCTGCGGCCCTCGTCGGCCCGAAATCGACCGGACCACCCCTAAAAAAATTGGCCACAGCCCACAGCCGGGTACAGTTACCTACATGTAGGACGCTGTGCGGCGCTGCACGCCCACGGCAGCCTGCGAGAGGCAACCTGCTCCACAACACCGCGTCGCCCCGCGGGTCGCTGACACCCGCGCCGACGGCCAACCAAGGAAGGAAGGCAAAACCATGGCCGCAAAGAAGAAGCTCACGGTCTACGTCAACGAAGAGATGCTCGAAGAGACCCGCCGTGAGGCGATGCGACAGGATCGCAGCGTCTCGTGGATCATCCAGGCGGCCTGGAGGCTGTCGCGCGACGAGATCAGCCGCTGCCCCGGCGTCGACGACATCTGGGGCGAGGGCGAGGATGAGGTGGCGTCGACCGGCACCTGATCGACTCAGGGGGACGCGAAGGGCGCGTCCCTGAGGGGATCTTCGGCCCCTGGCGGCGCGAGCCTCGGCCTGCGCCGCCGCGAAGCTCCAGAGTCGGCCGACACCAGGCCCGTCGACCGGCGCTGACATCCAGAAAGCAAGAAGCGCCCCCCCGAAGAGGAGGGCGCTTCCATTTCGAAGCCCGGGCTTCAGAGGGTCGTGATCAGCGCTTGAGGTTGACGGTCTCGGCGTAGATCTCGTCGGCGGTCGTAATCGTCCGGGCGTTGGCCTGGAAGCCGCGCTGGGCGGTGATGAGCTGGACGAACTCGCTGGCCAGATCGACGTTGGACTGCTCCAGCGTGGCCCCGAGCACCGCCCCCCGGCCGCCCTCGTCGGCGGCGCCCACGACCGGCTCGCCCGACAACCCCGTGGCGCTGAAGAGGTTGCCGCCGATGTTCGCCAGGCCCGTCGGGGCCGCGAAGCGCGCCAGCGCCACGCGCCCGAGCGCCTGCTCCTCCCCGTTGCTGAAGGAGCCCATCACCGTGCCGTCCGGGTCGACCCGGATGCCCTGGAGCACCCCCGAGGCGCGGCCGTCCTGCTCGAGGGAGAGGGTCTGGTTGCCCGAGACTTCGAACTGCTCGCTGGCCCCGCTCCCGTCGCCGCCCTCGTCGAGGCTGAGCCCGAAGTTCAGCGTCAGCGCCTGGGCCTGGGCCCCGGCGAAGGTCACGTCCAGCCCGCCGCCCGTCTCGGTCTGGAGCTGCCCGTCGCTGTTGAAGGTCAAGGTCCCCGTGCCGATCTCCGTAAAGCCGGTCGAGCCGTCGATCTCGTCGCTGGGCGCCAGCGCGTGCCACGTCCACTCGTTCTCGGCCGTCTTGCGCACGTGGACGTCGATCTTGTGGGCCTGACCCAGCGAGTCGAAGACCGTCACCGAGGAGGTGAAGTCGCTCGTCCCGGTCGGATTGGCCACGTCGAAGGCGTCGACGCGCACCGCGGCGCCCGCCTCCAGCCCCAGCCGCATCTCGATCTCGGTCGTGGCCGAGGGCGGCGAGGGCTCCGTCGGCACCCGCAGCGCGCCGAGCTGCGAGCTCACCCCGCCCGGCCCCGCCTGGAAGCCCTGCAGCTTGAGCCCCGCGCCCGCCGTGATGAACCCCTCGTTGTCGATCCGGAACTGCCCGGCCCGCGTGAAGAACTGACCCTCTTGCCCCCCGGTCTCGCCCTCCAGCATGAAGAAGCCCTCGCCTGCGATCGCCAGATCGGTGGCCTGGCCCGTGACGCCGAAGGACCCCTGGGTGAAGACCTGCTCCACCCCCGAGATCCGCGTCCCGTTCCCAATCCGACCCGGCCCGGCCGACCCCAGCACCGAGCGCCCCAGGATCTCCTCGAAGCTGATCCGGCCCGCCTTGTAGCCCACCGTGTTGACGTTGGCGATGTTGTTGCCCACCACCTCCATCTGCGACGACATCGCGTTGAGGCCGCTGACCCCCTGATACAAGTTGCTGATGACGCTCATCTGTGCGCTCCCCTGATCGGGCTCCAAGCCCTTGATGTTAAAGTCTTTTGACGTCTACCTGCTAACGGGCATCTCGATAGCCACGCACCACCTCGGCGGACACCATCGGGGCGCTGGACCCCGGCTCGCTGCCCTCGCCGCCCGACCGGGCGCCGCTGCTGGCGTCGAGCACCTCCATCACCTGGCCGACCGGCACCCGCTTGCCTCCGATGATCAGCTCCGGGAAGCCCGAGGCGTAAGTCACCCCCTCGACCACACCCTTGAGCCTCGTGCTGGCCCCCACGGCCCCCCCGTCTGCGTCCTGCGCCGACACCTTGAAGGAGTACTCCCCCTCCGGCACCGGCAGGCCCTGCGCGTCGGTCCCGTCCCAGACGATCTCGTTGGACCCCTTGGCGAAGGCCCCCTTGGACTCGATCGTCTTGACCAGCTTCCCCGTGTCGTCGTAGACGCTCACCGTCACCACGCTGGCCGGCCCCTCCAGCTCCACCCCCACAGGCTGATCGCCCGGCGGCGTGTACTGGACCGTGTCGCCCAGGTAGGAGACCTCCTTGCCGATGAAGGAGACCATGTCCGTCCCATTACCGATGGCCTGCGCCACCGCCAGCTGACCCATGGCCTCGCCCATGTTCATCAGCTGCTCCAGACCCGAGAACTCGGCCATCTGAGAGACGAAGGCCGTGTTGTCCATCGGGTTGAGCGGGTCCTGGTTGCTCAACTGGGTCGTCAACAACCTCAGGAAGTCCTCCTTGCCCAGCGTGTCCTTTCCCGTCTGCCGAGCAGAGCCCGCCGACGCGCCTCCAAGAGGCGACAATGTGTCCCCAATCTGCATTGATCTTCTCCTGAACTACGCCGCAACCCAGATCCGATCCGGCCCCACCACCTCACGCGGCCTGGGCCTCTCCTGATCGCGATGCTCCAATCCCTCGACCCGCGCCGCGCCCGCTCTGCGGACGCCCCGCGCGCTCAACCCATCCTCCTCATCCTCCTCCACCGGCGACCGCTGCCCTCTCCCTCGCCCGTCCCCTCCCTGGAGGTCCTCGCTCACCTGCCCCATGTGGAGCTGGTGCCGCTCAAGCTCCGGCTGCAACGACTGCCGCAAGCGCGCCAGCGAGGCCGCGTCCAGGCCGCGCACCTCCACGTTCACCCGATCGCCGCTGATCCTCACCTTGATCTTCACCATCTCCCCTTCCACCAGGACCTCCACCTCAGCGGTCGCCCCAGCCTCCCCGGCCTTCACCTGCGCCCGCGCGATGTCCCGGATCACCTCCGCCATCACACCCTGACGCCCAGGCGTCTCGACCAACGCCCTCATCTCTCCACCCACATCGACACTCCGCGCCGCGCCCTCAAATCCAATCCCAGATTGCCCCTCACCGTTCTGAACAGCGCCCTCAAGCGCGCCCTCGATCCCCACGCCACGCCCGAGCTGCTCCAGGGACGGCGCGCCTGCCTGCTGCCCCGTCATCGTCTCCCCCGTCGCCCCCTCGGCCGCCCCAGCCGCAGCGGAGGACGCGCCAGTGAGGCGATCCATCCAGGCTCTCCAGGCCGCCTCCTCCGCGCGCCCTGTCGCCGCCGGCGATCTCCGATCCGTGGAGGCCTTGTTGACGTCGCTGACGAAGCTCACGGCCTCACCGGAGAACTCAACCCCGTCAAAGACGCCGTCAGCAAGATTGACGCCGTTGGCCAGATCAATGCCGTCGGCCGGATAGACGCCGTCGGCCAGATCAACGCCGTCGGCCAGATCAACGCCATCGGCCAGATCGACGCCGTTGGCCAGCTCAACGCCATCGGCGCGAACAGCGCCATCGGCGCGAACAACGCCGTTGGCCAGAGCGACGCCGTTGGCCAGAGCGACGCCGTTGGCCGGATAGACGCCGTCGGCAAGATTGACGCCGTCGGCCGGATAGACGCCGTCGGCCGGATAGACGCCGTTGTGGATGGGCGAGGTGCGCCACCCGGACTGGGTGTCGATAAAGCTATTCTGGATCAATGGGTTGGAGAGCGAGCCTGGGGTGTCCTGGGATGTTGTGGCGTGTTGGTGCGGCGTCTGGTCGGTGGCTGTGCCGGGGGGAGCATGTTGAAGGTCTGGCGCCTCTGCGGCGAGCCCGTGCGGGTTGTTGGGGGGATCGACCTGGGTGTGCTGGGGGGAGAGCGGCGCGTATGGGTCGCTCTGGGGGGTTTCGGGGGCGTCGTCGATCCTGCCCGACGGCGTCTCGGCGTCGATCCTGCTGGGCTCGTGGTGGGTGAGCGGGGATTTTGGGGAGGCGGCCTCGGCGGCCTTGGGGTTGGTGGTGGCGTGGGGATCGAGGGGGGGCCTGGGTGAGCTGCGTGGTGAGTGCTTCGATGAAACTTCCTGGGGGGTCGGGCCAGCGGTTGTGCGGCGGGCGTTGGCGCGATCGATGAGGGTGCCGAAGACGGGAGAGGGTTCAGGGGGCGGGGCGTTGGTCTGGCGAGGGTGTTCAGTGGAGGGTTGTGGCGACGGGTGGGAGGTGGGGTGGATCATGACGTCCTCAGGGTTTGCGGTCGGTGATGGCGTTGGCCATGGAGGCGGCGCGCTCGGCGGGGAGGAGGGCGAGGAGCTGGGCGGAGCGCGGCGCGTCGAGCTTGATGAGGAGGTCGACGGCGAGGTCGTCGTCGGTGTTGAGGATGAGGGCGGCGGCTTTGTCTGGGGGCATTTCGGAGACGATGTTGACGAGTCGCGCGAGGCGGGCTTCGCGGTCGGCGTCGCGTCGTTGCTCCCAGGAGGAGATGTGGGCGTCGAGGTCCTTGCGGAGGGTGCGGAGCGATTCGAGGTCGGTGGAGAGGGTCTCGCGGGCGGCCTTGAGGGTGTTCCGTTCGCGCTCCAGGGCGAGGGTCTCCTTGCGGAGGTCGATGTATCGGGCGCGGAGCTTTCCGTGGAGGTCGGCGGCCTGGGCTTCGCCGGCGCAGGGGGCCAGGGCCGGGGGGTCACCTTCGGAGCCTTTGGCGGCGAGGATGCCGGCGGGGTTGGCGATGCTGAGGCCAGAGGCGACGATGGCGCCGCCGATGAGGAGCCCGAGGCCGCGGCGGGGTTGTCTGGCGTCCGTGAGGATCTTGAAGGTGTGGAACATGGGGGTTGGCTCCTGGGATCAGGCGGCGCCGAGGGCGGCGCGGGCGCAATTGGAGTCGTCGGTCTGGTGTTGTTCGCGGCGACGTCGGTCGATGGCGCGGCGGTCGGCGGCGATCTCGATGAGGCGGTCGGCCTGTCGGCGGCGCTGGACGGCGGCGGAGAGGGCGACGCGGCGTGCGTCGGCCTCTGCGCAGACGACCTTGTGCTGGTCGCGTGCGGCGCAGGCGGCGTCGACGTGGAGGGCGCGCATGCTCTGGGCTCTGAGGAAGTCGCTGGCGGGGAGGGGGGCGCGGGCGGCGGCGAGCATGTCGCCTTCGAAGCGGGCCAGCGCGCCGTCGCGGCGGGAGAGGTCGTCGAGGGAGAGGTCGACCTTGGCCTGTGCGTCGGCGGCGCGGGCCTGCGCGAGCCGCTCCTGGAGCGTGCGGACGCGCTGGAGGGTGGATCCTGTTTGTGTGCGGCGCGAGTCCTGGCTCATCCTCGTCTCCTGGTGTCGTGGCTGACGGCGCGCTCAAGGGCCTGGAGTGTCTGTGCCAGGTCCACGCTCCGTGTCATGGGTTGCCGGAGGACGGCGTCGAGTGCGGGCTTTCTGGCGATGGCCTCGTCGATCGCGGCGTTGGAGCCGGGCTGGTAGGCCCCGATGTTGATGAGGTCCTCGGCCTCTGTGTAATCGGCCAGCAGGCGGCGGACCTTGAGCGCGAGGGCCTGGTGGGCCTCGGTGGTGATGGCGGGCATGACGCGGCTGACCGAGGCCAGCGGGTCGACGGCCGGCCAGTGCCCCCGGCCGCCCAGGGCGCGGCTCAGGACGATGTGTCCGTCGAGGATCGAGCGCACGGCGTCCCCGATGGGGTCCTGCATGTCGTCGCCCTCGACCAGGACGGTGTAGAGCGCGGTCATGCTGCCGGCGCCGCCGTCATTGCCGGCGCGCTCCAGGAGCCTTGGGAGCGTGGCGAAGACCGAGGGGGTGTAGCCGCGCGTGGCGGGCGGCTCGCCGACCGCCAGGCCG
>SYOX01000047.1 GCA_005804885.1 Pseudomonadota bacterium | reverse complement strand
GACCGGGCGCTGCTCGACGCGGCGCGGGCCGCCGCCGCCCGCCTGGCCGGCCTGGACGCCGAGATCAGCGCCGTCGAGGCCGGGATCGCGCGCTCGCGCGCTGACCTGGAGCTCGTCGAGGGCCAGCGGGCCGCCGCCGTCGAGCGCCGCGCTGCGGCTCACGCCGTCGTGCTGGACAGAGAGCGCCACGTGCCGGCCTCGCTGCGATCGCCCGAGGCGCTCGACGCCGCCATCGAGGCCGCCGCCGCCGAGATCGAGGCGATGACCCTCGCGCTGGACGAGGCCCGGCGATGCGCCCGGGACGCCCAGGAGCGCTTCGCGCAGGCCCAGACCGAGCGCGACGCGGCGCAGGGCGCGCTGAACCAGGCCAGCGCCTCGGCGGCAGACGCCCGCGCCCTCTTCGCGGCGCGGCTGGCCGCCGAGGGCTTCGAGGGCGAGCCGGCGTGGCGCGACGCGCTCCGCCCCGAGGCCGAGCGCGCGCGGCTCGACGGGCTGATCCACGCCTATGACGGCCAGCTCGAGGCGGCCTCGCGGGAGGCCGCGCGCGCCCGGCAGATCGCCGACAACCTCTCGCCCCCGGACCTCGACGCCCTTCAGATCGCCGACGAGGCCGCCCGCGCGCTGCACGAGGACGCCCTCAAGGCCGAGACGACCCAGCGGGAGCGGGTCGAGCAGATGCGCGATCGCCACGTCATGCTCAGGGCGCTGGACGACGAGCGCGAGGTGCTGGAGGCGCGCTTCGCCGTCGTCGGCCGCCTCTCCCAGGTGGCGACGGGCCGCAATGAGCTGCGGATGACCTTCCAGCGCTTCGTCCTGACGACGCTGCTCGACGAGGTCCTCGAGTGCGCCTCTCGCCGCCTCCGGGTGATGAGCGGCCGGCGCTACGACCTCCGGCGCGCCAGCGGCCCGGACGACGCGCGCGCGGCCGGCGGCCTGGAGTTGGAGGTCCTGGACAGCTACACGGGCACCCAGCGCAATGTCATCACGCTCTCGGGCGGCGAGAGCTTCCTGGCCGCCCTCTCGCTGGCCCTGGGGCTGGCCGACGTGGTCCAGTCCTACGCCGGCGGCATCCACGTCGAGGCGATCTTCATCGACGAGGGCTTCGGCAGCCTCGACGCCGAGGCCATGGATCTCGCCCTCCAGGCCCTCGACGACCTGCGCCTCGGCGGACGGCTGGTCGGCATCATCTCCCACGTCCCCGAGATCAAGGAGCGCATCCCGGCCCGCCTTGAGGTCATCCGCGACCTCAAGGGCTCCCGCGCCATCTTCAGAGTCCCTTGAGCCAGAGTTTGATCCGATCGGCGTCCGATGCATGACCCGCGCGCGGGTTCTGTGGTATATCGCTCAGAGAGGCGCTCTCGCGCTCTGGCAATGGGCTGATGATCTGGGGTGTCTGATTGGCTAGGCTCATCTACTGGGACAAAGATTCCCAGGAGCAAACCATCAATGTCGGCCGCGAGTACCCCGATGTCACGGTGGGCCGACACCCTGACTGCGCTGTCCGCACGTCGAACGGCTCTGTCTCGCGCCGCCATTGCATGGTCCGCTTCACCCCGGCGGGCTTCGAACTGACCGACCAGGGCAGCTCCAGCGGCACCTACGTCAACAACCGCCGCGTCAACCAGCAGCTCCTCATCGACGGCGACGAGATCCACTGCGGCAGCTTCACCCTCAAGTTCCTCATCGACGACGGCCCGCGCGGCGCCCAGATCGCCCCGAGCGTCCAGCTGCGCGGCAAGCTGACCTTTCAGGACGACGCCAACGAGGACTGCCAGGTCTACCTCAACCCCCAATCCCCCCAGATCCTCGTCGGCCGCAGCACCGAATGCCAGATCCGCACCGCCGACGGCTCCGTCTCGCGGCGACACAGCGAGTTCACCTTCAACCAGAGCACCTTCGAGGTCCGCGACCTGGGCAGCTTCAACGGCACCTACGTCAACGGCGTCAAGGTCACCCACCAGCGCATCCAGCACGGCGACGAGATCAACTGCGGCCGGCTGACGATCCTCTTCACGCAGGAGGAGCACCGCGGCCTGCCCTCCTCCGCCTCCAGCACCGCACTCCCCCGCTTCAACGAGCCCCAGGACGTCGGCGAGACCATCCTGCCCTTGAGCGGCAACCCCTTCAGCGGCCCCTTCAGCGGCCCCATCAGCGCCCTGAAGCCCGATCAGCCCCCCACCCTGGCCGCCTCCAACCTGCGCCCCCCCTTCGCCGCCGATCCCGGCCCAGGCACAGGCCAGATCGCGCCCCAGAGCCCGACCCTCGCCCCCTCCGCCGAGCAGGCCAGCCGCATCGACCTGAAAATCTCCGCCCTCGAAGAGACCATCGAGTCCCTCACCGCCGAGAACGACGCCCTGCGCCGCGAGCTCGATGAGGCCCGCAGCAGGACCGAGGACCGCGCCCGCGACCTCGAAAAATCCCTCAACCAGAAGCAGGTCGTCATCGACTCCTTCCAGGAGCGCTACGATCAACTCAAGCTCCAGGCCGAGGACCAGCTCAAGCAGCTCGAAGCCTACCGCGACGAGCTGCGCCTCAAGCGCGAGGTCATCGAGGACCAGCAGTACAAGCTCAACCTCATCGAGCAAGCCCAGGATCGCGGCAACAACCAGGTCGTCGTCCTCATCGAGGAGAACGCCAACCTCAAGGTCCAGATCAACCAGCTCGAGCGCCAGATCGCCGAGCTGGACCGCGGCGCCAACCTCCACGAGTTCGAACTCAAGCGCGTCCAGAGCGAGCTGGAGAACCTGCGCGAGATGGTCAGCGACGAGGGCAGCGAGAACGCCGACCTCCAGAACGAGATCAACCGCCTGCGCCTCGTCCTCGACGCCAAGGAGGCCTCCCTCAACGACGCCGAGCGCGACCTCGACCGCCTGCGCTCCGAGGTCTCCGCCTACCGCGAGGGCTCCGACCAGAACGTCGACGACCTCGACCGCCTCACCCGCGATCTCGAGGCCGCCCGCCGACAGCTCGACCTCCTGACGCGCGACAACGCGGCCCTGCGCCAGCAAAGCGCCAGCGGCGCCGGCCTCAACAGCGACGAGGCCCGCGGCCTCCAGGCCGACAACGCCCGCCTCCTGCGCGACCTCGAGGCCGCCCGCGCCGAACTCCAGATGGCCAACAGCGGCTACGGCGGCGCCTCCAGCGCTCAGCTCAACGACCTCAAGCGCACCAACCGCGACCAGCGCAACCGCATCGACGAACTCGAGGCCCTCGTCGAGGAACTCGAACGAAACACCGCCACCACCCACGTCCCCGCCCACGACCCCGAGGGCGACCCCCGCCTGCGCGCCGAGCGCGACGCCATGCAGCGCCGCATCGAAGGGCTCGAGGCCGACCTGCGCAACGCCGTCCGAGCCCAGAGCGGCGACCTCGCCATTCAAGAACTCAAGACCGGCAACCAGCGCCTCGAGGCCGAGCTCGATCAACTCCGACAGCAGCTGCGCGAGGCCTCCAGAGCCGGCACCTCGCGCCCCGGCGCCCTGAGCGACGAGGCCGCAAGCACCTACGAGCTGCTCAACGACGTCGTCAGCCAGCTCAAGAACGACATGCAGCTCATCCAGGACTACGTCACCGACCTGCGCGACGTCTACGAGACCTTCCGCCGCATCGACCCCCAGACCCTGCCCACCCTCGACCGCATCCGCGTCGAGAAGACCCTGCGCGAGATGAAGCCCGAGGTCACCTTCGAAGAGCTCTCCCACGTCCTGGGCGAGTGCTCCGGAAACACCGAGGACATGAAGTCCAAGCTCATGGATTTCAAAGAGAAACTCATCCGGTAAGCGAGGAGCGCATCCGCCTCGCCATCACCCCCAGCATGTGCCGCCCCGTCGGCGTCGACGCCACCTCCCTCAGCACCTCCTCGATCAAGACCATGGCCCTGGCCTTGTCCCCCGCCATCGCGTGGCCCCTGGCCACCAGCAGCGCCAGCCGCGCCCGCTTGAGCGGGTTCGCCATCGGCCTCGACCGGCTGTAGAGCGCCTCCAGCGTCTCCAGCGACGCCTCGACGTCTTGCCGCATCCCCACCCTGGCCAGGTGGTGCAGCCCGCTGAGCATGAGCTGCTCACCCCGCTCCCGACCCTTGCGCCGAAACTCTATCGCCTCGTTGATGCGGCCCAGCGCGTCCTCTGGCCTGTCCTGCTCGATCTCCATCGTCGCCAGCATCACCAGCGCCTCCACCCGACCCCTCGGCGCATTGCCCTCCCTGAGCAGATCCAGGCCCCGCGCGACGTAGCGCCACGCCGCAACCTCCTGCCCCTTGAGGTAGTGCAACCATCCCCACTGGATCCACACCTCCCCGGCGAGCTCCGGCGGCCTTGCGCTCGCCCGGATCACGCTGAGCAGCGCCTCATAAACGGGCTCGGCCGCCCCGACTTCGCCCATCGCCAGCAAGCACGACCCGCGCTCCAGCTGCGCCTCCAGCACCCCCTCGCGCCAACCCCACTCCGCCGCGATCTCGCCGCAGCGCGCGTAGGCCAGCACCGCCGCCTCATACTGCATCAGCGTCTGGGCGAAGGTCCCCCTGAGCCGCTCGATGAGGTAGGTCGACGAGAGCCCCGGCCAGCGCCTCGCCAGCGTCCTCATCACCTCCTGGGCCGCCTCGACCTGACCGCGATCCAGGGCCAGCCGCGCCAGGTGGACGTGCGCCAGCGCCCCGACGTAACTCCCCTGACCCAGCTGGACCGCCTCGATGAAGGCCGTCCTCGCCCGCTCCCGATCCACCTGGCGCATGGCGAGGATCCCTTCGAGCAGGCGCACATAGGCCCGCTCGACCCCGTGCGATCGCGCCTTGAGCGAGTAGCTCAGGTGATCGAAGGCCCTGTCGATGGCCCCCACCTCGATCGCCTCCAGCGCCGCCACAAGCTCAAACCCACGGGCCTGCTCCTGATCCTCCCCCCGCTGAAGGTGGTAGGCCACCTCGCGGGCGCCGACCACCCCCTCGCGCGCCCAGTCCACCGCCAGGCGCTCGCCGATGACCCGGTGCAGCTGCGCCAGCCGCGCCTCCGGCAGGCGCGCCTTGATCGTCTTGAGCAGCCGCTCGCCCGGCGGCCTCAACGACACCCGGCCGCCCTCCCGCTCGATGCGCAGGTAGGAGCGCAGCTCCAGATCCCGAAAGAGCTCCGCCTGCCGCCCCTCCTCCACCAGAGACTCCTTCATCTCCCAGTCTTCGCGCAGCCTGTCGAGCAGATCGCACATCCACCCCTCAGACACGGGCCGCTCCAGCAAGGCCAGAGACTCCAGCACCCTCATGCCCGCCACGCTCAAGCCGTCCAGGCCCTCTTCGAAGGCCCGCTCCGCCTCCACCGCGAAGTCCTCCGGCAGCGCCCTGAGCGTCCACACGTCCGCGCGACGGCTCCGCAGCAGGCCTCGCCGCAACAGCTCCACGCACACCGAGCGGAGGTTCGCCGGCGACCCGCCCGAGATCTCCGCCAGCCGCTCCAGCACCGCCTCCGGCACCTCCACCGCCCCGAAGCGATCCTCCAGGAAGCCCTTCACCTCCCCTCGGCTCAAGGGCCGGATCTCCACCGCATCGACCGCCTCCCGCATCGCCGCCGGGATCGCCTGGGCCGTCGCCACCAGACAGAAGGCCGCCGGACCCTTGCACCACCGCGCGAGGATCCCGAGGCTGTAAGGATCGGCCAGATCCACGTCCTCGATGAGCACCACGGGCAGCGTGTCGAACCTCGACGCCTCCTCCAGCCGACGCAGCAGCATCGGCTCGAAGGCCTCGCTCGTCGACGAGAGCGCAGAGCCGCGCCGCCTCTCCTGCCATGGGGCCGCCTTCTCGACCCTGGGCGCCTTGGTTCGCCCCAGCCGCCGACCCTCCAGCTGATCGATCAGCGCCACCGGGATCTGATAGGGCGGGTTGCCCGGCGACACCTCGATCCTGAAGGTCGACCGCTCCATCAGCTGCGCCTGGATCTCGAACTCCCGCGCCAGCCGACGCTTCCCAAAGCCCGCAGGGCCGACCAGCACCCACCGCGCCGCCTCCCCTGCGCGGCAGCGCGCCAGCATCTCGTCGAGCAGCTCGCGCCGCCCCACCAGCGCACCATCATCCAGTTGCGTCGGCGACTCCCTCAAGACCTCCTCGCCCAGCCTCCCGCCTGACCGGTAGACCAGCTCCTCAAGCGCCTCGCGGGCGCTGGCGAAGCGCCCAGAGCGCGACACCGACAGCAGCCGCTTGAGCACCCCCCGCACCCCGGACGGCACCGGGAAGGACGACAGATCCACCACCGGCGCCGACAGCAGCGAGGCCATGTCTGGCACCTCCATCGGCGGCTCCCCGCTGACCATGCAATAGAGCGTCGCCCCGAGGCTGTAGAGCTCGCTCAGCGCGTCGGCGGCCATCCCAAGCTGCACCTCCGGCGCCATGAAGCGCCGCGTCCCGCCCTTGAGCCCCGAGTCCCCCTGCGCCGTGTGCGCCAGACCGAAGTCCAGCAGCTTGACCTCCGGCTGCACCGACTCGCTCGTCCCCGACAGGCGCCATTGCACCACCGCATTGCTCGGCTTGATGTCCCGGTGCAGCACCCCCTTGCGCTCCAGGTAGTCCAGCGCCTGCAAGAGCTGCGCGCACAAGACCTCCAGGTGCTCGGCGGGGAAGTGGCCGATGAGGTTGTCGAGCGTCTCTCCCTCGACGTACTCCTCCGTCAGGTAGCGCGCGCCGCCCTCCAGAGCGCCGATCTCGTAGACTCGAACGAGGTGCGGGTGCCGCAGCCGCGTCAGCACCCTGAACTCCTGCTTCAGGCTCGCCGCGCGGGCGTCGACCTCGCCGACGACCGAAGGCGGCGCGCTCTTGAAGGCCACCAGCCGACGGTCCCGCTGGAGATCCTCGGCCAGCCACACGCGGCCGACGCCGCCGCGCCCCAGCGGCCGCAAGATCGCGTAGCGACCCGCCACGATCTTGCCGACGCCCACCAACTCGCCACTCGCGGCGGCCATAGACCCCCCACGCGCCCCACCAAGACGACTCTCATTGAGAGCACAGAGCCATAATGTAATTTGGGGGGCCGCGCAAGCCAGAGCGCCGCGCTCAACCCCCGAAAGGGGAGCGGCTCAAGGCGTCAGGCTCAAGATCGCGCGGTGGAGGGCGGCGCGTCTCTCAGGTCAGATCGCGGAGCGTCAGGTTCTCGTCCTGAAGGTACTTGAGCAGGCCCTTGCGCGTGATGGTGCGCAGCGCCCGCGTCGAGACCCTGATCCGCACGAAGCGGCTCTCCTCGGGGATGTAGACCCGCTTCCACTGGAGGTTGGGCTGCTGGAACTTGCGGGTCTTGTTGTGGGCGTGGGAGATGGTGAAGCCCGCCAGGCGCCTCTTCCCGGTCAACTTGCAAGTGCGCGACATAATTCGACTCCTTCATCCATCCAGGCCAGGCGACCCAGGCTCATCATCTCTCACCTTGGGCGGCCGCGCCGATCAACACATGACCATCCGGGCGCGCCGCGACAGGGCCAAGAGGTATGCCGCCTGGCACCGCACTTGTCAAGTCACACGTCGCGCGCCACGACGCGCCGTGCTAGGATGGCACCTCGGAGCCGGCGCCGATCCCGCCCTCGGGCCACATGACCCACACCCCAACACGGCGCGCTGGAGGCCCTTGGATGAACGATCCCGGTCGATCCGCACCCCTGCCCGCCCTGGCGCTGGCGCTGGCCGCGCTGGCGCTGGCCGCCCCGGCCCAGGCCGCCGATGACCTCGAGGACATCTCCATCGGCGTCGGGCTCGCCGGCCAGCTCGTCGGCAGCTTCTTGGACAGGCCCGACGACATGGGCATCGCGCCCGGCGACCCCATCGAGCTGGTCTACCCCGGCTTCGGCGGCGCCGGAGCCGGCCTCGGCGCCCTGGCCGAGATCCGCTACAAGGAAGTCCTGGGCTTTGAGACGGGCCTCTTCTTGAGCGAGGATCAAGGCAGCGGCTTCGTCAACCTCGTCAAGATCACCATCGGGCAGACCTCGCTGCACTGGCCCTTGCTGCTCAAGGGCGTCTACCCCGGCCGCTGGGTCCAGCCCCAGCTCAGCCTCGGCGTCGAGATCGTCCTGCCCCAGTCCCTGACCGTCGCCACCGACCCCGTGCTGCCCTCGACCGCCACCCTCATCGGCGGGCAGGCCGGCAACTACGCCCTGCTCATCGCCGGCTTCGGCGTGGAGTTCAAGCTGCCCTTCGATGGCGTCGATCTGCGCGTCCCGCTTCAGGTGCGCGGCGGCTTCAACCCGGGCACCCCCGAGGCCACGCGCGATCGCGGCGAGTTCGTCCTGGAGGGCCTGCGGGTCCGCTCGGCCGTCTTTATCTCCGAGTGGCAATACCACCTGAGCGCCACCCTCGGCCTCTCCGTCTACCTCTTCTGAGCCGCGCTCGCGCCGTAGAGGAAGAGATCGACGATCGTCTCGACGATCACCCTCATCTCCTCCATCGTCGGCGGCTCGTCCGGCAGCACGATCGTCTGCTGGATGTTGCGCTCGACCATCCCCATCGTGCAGTAGGCCAGCACCTGGAAGTCCTGATCCCGCAGCAGCCCCAGCTGATGGTTGATCCGGTTGATCCCCGTCATCACGTCGGCCAGATCCCGATAGAAGGCGTCTATCCGCGCCTTGAACTCCGGCAGGCTGTTGAGCGACTCCATGAAGAAGATCCGCGTCAGATCCCGGTTCTCCACCAGCACCCTCAAGAGCGTCTCACCCAGCGACATCAACCCCGCCCTGAGCGCCTCCACGGTCTCAAAGCTGCCCACCTCCCAGGTCACCACCGAGTCCTGAAAGAGCCCCAGGAAGTCGCCCAGGATCTCGTCGAAGATCTCCTGCTTGCTCTTGTAATAGAGGTAGAAGGTGCCCTGCGCCACCCCCACCCGATGCACGATCATCGACACCTTGGCCGCGTGGTAGCCGTGCTCGGCGAAGACCTCCACGGCGGCCTGCTTGATCGCGGCGGCCCTGTCGGCCTTGGCGTCGTCCCGGTTCGTCTGGCTCATCCTCACCCCACCGTCACCCATCCCAGCGCCCGACGGCGCCCCGCCATCGCGCTGATGCGTCAGTCAGTCGCACAACCTACCCCAAAGGCGTCGGCCTGAAAAGGGCCTTGATCCCCGCGCCGACGAAGGGCTTGCATCTTCCGTCCGGCCCACTAGGATCTCCCTCAGGCCAGGCGGCGTCTTCACCGCGGCCAACCACGCACCTCCAGCAAGGCCGATGACAAGACCACCGGCAAACCCCCCCCACCTCTCCTTGGCGACGATATCCCTCGTCGCCCTCATCGCCCTGGCCTCCCCCCCGGAGGCCGCAGCAGACGAGCTCCGCCTCGTCACCTACACCGCCTCCGAGCTGCGCGTCCTGGCCCACACCCCCGACACCCACGTCCGCCTCGTGGATCTGACCACCAACGGCACCCTGACGCAGTTCGACCTGCGCCAGAGCGGGGACATCCACCGCGTCGGGCTGCTGCCGGACGTCGTCTCGGTCGTCTCCAGCGCCCCCGTCCAGGTCGTCGCCGGGACCCTGCCCTCGCTGCGCTCGACCGGCGGCTGGTCCGGCTTCGTCTCCGACGCCGAAGGCCGCTTCTCCAGCGACCACTTCGTCACCTGGGCCGACGGCGACCTGCTCATCACCGTCCCGCTGACCGGCGCCACCGCGCTGGCCGACGTCGCCATCGAGATCGTCGACCTGAGCGACGGCGACGACTCCCGCCTCCTGACCGCGCAGGACGCCCTGGCCTCCCATCGGCGCTTCGTCACCTTCCTCGTCACCGACCTGGACGACGATCAGATCGAGATCCTCTCCAGCCACCAGGCCGTCGTCCAGATCGTCTCCGCATTCGACGGCCGCACCGGCTGGATCACCGCCCCGGCCAGCGCCGAACCCGGCGAGGACGCCCTCGGGGTCCTCTCCGGCGCCCTCCTGGCCGTCCAGTCCTCGATGACGATCATCCCGCTGCACGACGACACCGAGGTCGAGATCGTCGACTGGACCGACGGCGACGACAGCCACACCTTGCGGCTGTCGCGCGGGCAGATCTTCTCCACCGTCCAGCCCCCCGGCCAGCTGCTCGACGGCCTCTCGGTCGTGCTCTCCAACTCCCCTATCGACCGCGACCTGATCGAGATCCGCGCCTCTCGCCCTGTCGCCGTCCTGACCGGCGCCTTCGAGGCCCTGCCCCGGCGCGGGGCCCTCGTCCAGTCCCACCCCATCGCCCCTGGCCGCCACGCCGCCTGGACCGTGGCCGAGCCGGGGCTGATGCACCTGCTGAGCCTGAGCGCCCCGGACTTGAGCGTCGAGGCCCTGGTCTCCGTGGACACGCTGGGCCGCCCCACGCAGCTGGCCCCGCGCAACTGGCGCGGCGCCGGCCCCTACAGAGCCGCCATCGAGATCGCCGCCGAGCAGATCGTCCGCATCGAGGCCAGCGCGCCCTTCATCGCCATCTCCCAGGGCTCCGAGCCAGCGGCCTGCTGCGGACCCTACATCCTGCCCCCCATGACCAACGCCACCCTCCACCCCCCCGTGGCCGAGGCCGGACCCCGACGCCGGACCTGCTCGCGCCAGCCCTTCAGCCTCGACGGCAGCGCCAGCTTCGACCCCGATCTCGACGGCGCGGGGATCGTCCAGTGGCAATGGGACCTGGACCTGGGGCGAAACACCGACAGCCTCGGAGGCAACGACGACGACGCTGACGCCGACACCCCCGTGGCCGACCACCTCTTTGTCACCAGCGGCATCTACCGCGCGCGCCTGACCGTCACCGACAACGAGGGGCAGTCGGACATCGACGAGGTCGAGATCCAGGTCCTCGGCCCCGCCGACCCCTTCTGCGGCGGCGACCCCGACACGGACGGCATCGGCTCCACCTTCGACAACTGCCCCGAGGCCCACAACCCCGATCAGCTCGACCTCGACAACAACGGCCTCGGCGACGCCTGCGACCCCGACATCGACGGCGACGCACACCCCAACGACGCCGACAACTGCCCGCGCCGACCCAACGACGACCAGGGCGACAACGACGGCGACGGCCAGGGCGACGCCTGCGACGAGGACTGGGACAACGACGGCGTCCTGAACACCGCCGACAACTGCCCCTGGGCCTTCAACCGCGACCAGCGCGACCGCGACGGCGACGGCGTCGGCGACACCTGCGACCGAGACATCGACGGCGACGGGCACCCCAACAGCCGCGACAACTGCCCCAACATCCACAACCCACCCCAGAGCGACACCGACGGCGACGACCTCGGCGATCTCTGCGACACCGACGACGACGACGACGGCGTCACCGACCCCCTCGACAACTGCCAGACCGTCCCCAACCCCGATCAGGCCGACCTGAACAACAACGACCTCGGCGACGCCTGCGAGCAGGACCGCGACCTCGACGCCGTCCCCGACCACGTCGACAACTGCCCCGACGACCCCAACCCCGACCAGCTCAACACCGACAACGACGCCGTCGGCGACGCCTGCGACCGCGACCGCGACGGCGACTTCTTCGACAACGAGCGCGACAACTGCCCCCTCGTCTTCAACCCCCGACAGGAGGACACCGACAACAACGGCGTCGGCGACATCTGCGAGCCCGACGCCGACGGCGACGGCATCAGCGACGCCCGCGACAACTGCCCCTCCGTCCCCAACCCCGCCCAGATCGACCTCGACCGCGACGAGCTCGGCAATGCCTGCGACGACGACCTCGACGGCGACGGCCTCACACAAGCCCAGGAGCGCCTCGCCGGCACCCGCGTCGACAACCCCGACACCGACCTCGATGGCCTGCCCGACGGCCCCGAGATCGAAGAGGGCAGCGACCCCATCCTCTGGGACACCGACGGCGATCACCTCTCCGACGGCGAGGAGCGCCGCTTCGGCACCAACCCCCTCGAAGTCGACACCGACACCGACGGCATCAGCGACGGCGCCGAACCCGGCTGGAACGAGGACTCCGATTACGACGGCCTCGTCAACGCCGCAGACCCCGACTCCGACAACGGCTCCCTGCCCGACGGCGCCGAGATCGGCCTCGGCCGCAACATGCTCGACCCCACCGACGACGTCCTGCCCACCCCCGCCTCCCCCCAGGGCTCCACCACCTGCGCCACCACCCCCAGCCACCCCGCCACCTCCCCCTCGCCCCTCCTCGTCCTGATCCTCTCCCTCACCGCCGCGCTCAGGCTGCGACGCCGCCCCAGGCTCGCGCCTGGGGCTACAGACGAAGGCACGCCCCTTCGGGGCTCTCGACAGCGTGAATGCCTGCGCAGCGCCCTGTCACAAGCCACAAGGGACGCGATGGGTTGAGGGTCTTGGTGTCCAGGGCCACGCCGCCGGGCAGATTGACGCCCCCTCGCCAGCCCCGCAGGGGCATCCCTGATCTGTAGCCCCGGGCGCGAGCCTGGGGCGAGACGCCGTCGGTATGATCGTGACTTCTGGGGCGGCGGTACCTTCACCGAGCGAACCTGTCCCAGTTCGTCGGTGACGCTCAATCGCCTTGCAATTCCACCCCCCCCGGTTAGCATGAGGGCCTGCGGGCGAAGCCGCGCCTCTCCTCCCTGAACCCCGAGTCACTGAGCCTCATGACCCTCACCTCGACCCCCGTGACAAGCGCAAGGGACACCTCCGGTGATGGACCTGTCGAGCCCGAGGGCGACCCGATCCCTGGCGAGGAGAAGCAACCCGGCGCCGGGACGCTGGCGCTGCGGACGCTCCTGGGGCTGGCGGCCCTCTTCGGGATCATGGCCGTGCTGGCCTCCACCCTCAAGGCGCCGCTGGAGTCGATCAGCGTTGAATTTTTCAACAAGTACGGGCTGTTGGGGATGTTCATCGGGACGACCTTGAGCGACTCCCTGGGCATCCCCATCCCCGTCGACACCTACCTGATGGCCGCCGTAACGGCCAACAGCCCCACGCTGCCGGTCCTGACCGTGGCCTGCGCCGCGAGCATCCTGGGGGGCAACCTGGCCTGGCTCATCGGGCGTCGCCTGGATCGCTTCCCGCTCCTGGGCCGCCTCGTCGAGCGCTTCAAGGCGCGCGGGCAGGCCGCCTTCGCCCGCTGGGGCGTGGCCGCCGTGGCCGTGGCCGCCTGGACCCCCATCCCCTTCTCCATCATCTGCATGGCCGCCGGCGCCTTCGCCATGCCCTTTCGGAGTTTCTTCCTGACGACCTTGCACCGCATCCCCAGGATCGTGCTTTACTACTATGTCATTGCGCTCGGTTGGAGCGTGGGGGACATGGGGTGACGCGGCCCGCGGCCTGCCCAGGCCGCTCGCCCCGACAACACAAGCGGCGTCAAGGAAGACGCACCGACCCGACGGTGTTGCGAGAGTCAGGTCGGGCCGATGGCGCCTGCAGGCGCGCCAAGGCCAAGGACAAGGGATCTGTCATGCCTCCTCGGATCAACCCCGCGCGGCAGACCGCGCTGGCAACCCTGGCCCTGCTCTCGCCCTTCTTGCTGGCCAGTTCTTGCAGCCCCTCGACCCCCAAGCCCCGCGGGGAGTCCGCCAGCGGCCCCCTGACCCACACCGCCAGCGTCCGCCCCAACGCGCCCCTGGTCCCCCTGCCCATGGACGACGGGGTCAACAAGCCCAGAACCAGCAAGCCCGGCGACCCCAGGCAGCTTGAGAACCCCCAGCACCTCGCCGCCTTCTTCGACAAGCTCGCCCGCATCGAGGCCGGCGAGCCGATGCTCAAAGCCCGCGCCGTCCACTACGGCGACTCACACATCGCCTCCGACATGCTCACCGGCGTGCTTCGCCGACACTACCAGGGCCGCTTCGGCGACGGCGGACACGGCTTCATCCTGCCCGGCAAGCCCTGGCGGACCTACCACCACATGGACGTCGACTTCGGCGACAGCCGCACCCGCGACTGGAGCGCCGACCGCATCCGCGTCCGCGACACCGGCACCGACGGCCTGCTCGGCCTCGGCGGCGTCTCGATGCGCACCACCCGCCGCGACGCCTCCGTCTGGGTCGCCACCGAAGACGACGGCCCCGTCGGCGACAAGGTCTCCTCCTTCGAGATCTTCTACCTCAAGCAGCCCAACGGCGCCCGCATGTCCCTGAGCCTCGACGGCCGCCCCGCCGGGACGATCAACACCCGCGCCCGCGCCACCGGGCCCGGCTACCACACCCTCCGAGCCCCCGACGGCCCACACCGCCTCGAGATCCGCGCCGCAGGCGGCGGCGAGCTGCGCCTCTTCGGCACGGCGCTTGAGCGCGACGCCGCCGGCGTCGTCTACGACTCCGTCGGCATCAACGGCGCCCGCCACTCCATGCCGACATACTGGAACATCCCGCTCTGGCAGTCGCACCTGACCCACCGAGGCCACGACCTGATCGTCACCGCCTACGGCTCCAACGAGGTCGGCGACAACCTCGACTTCGCCCAGTACACCGCCCAGGTCGTCAAGGTCATGAAGGACTTCAAGGACGCCTCCCCGAGCTCCTCCTGCCTCATCCTCGGCCCGCCCGATCAGGCCCTCATCTTCGACGGCACCCAGATCCGCCTCGACGTCATGGACTCCGCCGTCAAGCGCGCCGCCAACGACCCCTCCGATCCCGCCGTCTGGGACACCCCCCAGAAGCTCCTCGACATCATCGAGGCCCTGCGCGCCGCCGCCGACCAGTCCGGCTGCGCCTTCTTCAACACCTACGAGGCCATCGGCGGCGCCGGCACCATCGACACCTGGGCCCGCGCCAACCCCCCGCTCGCCCACAAAGATCGCGTCCACATGACCTCCAAGGGCTACGCCCTGATCGCCGACATGATCTTCGAGGCCACCATGCGCGCCTACGACGCCCACAAGGCCATCGCCCAGCCGAACGAGATCCACTCCAACCGCCCCACCGATCCCCACGCCGATCGCCTCGCCGATCCTTCCACCGATCTCCCCGCCGATCCTTCCGCCGATCTCCCCGTCGACACCCAGGCGCCCGAGATCCCCATCCCGGCAGTGCGCACGATCCGCCGCGATTGACCACCGCCGCTGCAACCTGCGCAGCCCCTCCGATCCGCTCGCCCTCCTCAAAAACGCTGCGCCCAACTGAAGATCCGAGACAAGACGTCATACCGCGAGCCGCCCATGCACTTCTGCCCCCGCCGTGCTATGATCGCCCCAGCGATGGAGGGTGGTGCTGTGCGTCGATGGATGATCCTCGGAGTTGTGCTCGCGCTGGAGGCCGGCTGCCTCTTTGAACCCGCGCCTCTGACCGCGCGCCAATGCGACACCGACACCGACTGCCCCGAAGATCAACTCTGCCAGAGGGGCTATTGCGCCCAGATCGACGGCGCCCCAGGCCCCGATCCCGACCCCGGACCTGCCCCCGAGCCCTCTGCCGAGCCTGAGCCGATCGCCGAGCCGAGCCCCGATCCCACCCCCGAGCCCGAGGATCCGCCCTTCGACTGCGATCCGCCGCTCGTCTGGTTCGTCGACGCCGACGAGGACGGCTGGGGCGACCAGGCGCAGCCCATCCAGGCCTGCGAGCGCCCCGAAGGCGCCGTCGACAGGCCCGGCGACTGCGACGACGCCAACTCGGCCACCTCGCCGGACGCCGACGAGGTCTGCGACGGGCGCGACAACGACTGCGACGGCCTCTTTGACAGCCAGGACGACAACGCGATCGGCCTGTCAGCGTGGTACCCGGACGCCGATCGGGACGGCTGGGGCCAGGACGCTGGCGCCACGCGGGTCTGCCAGCCACCCCTCGGCCACGTCGACCGCGGGGGCGACTGCGACGACCAGGACCCCTCCCTCAAGCCCGAGAGCGCCGAGATCTGCGACGGCCGCGACAACGACTGCGACAGCCAGATTGACGACGACGCCGAGGGCTGCCAGAGAGGCGAGGTCTGCGATCTGGGCCGGTGCGTGTCGGCCGAGGGCGAGCGGTGCAGGGTGGAGGAGGGCTGCCGGAGCGGGCTTGTGTGCCAGAGCGGGGAGTGCGTGACACCCGACAGCCCGACGGGCGTCACCGGCCAGTGGGACTTCAACGACGGCCTGAGGGCCACGGTTGGCGCCGATCTGGCCTACTACAACGACGCCACCACCGAGAACGCCACCGAGTTCGGCGCCACCGCCAGCTTTGGCATCCCCGACATGGCCGACGGCCCTGCGGCGGTGATGCACTTCACCGGGACGTCCAACCGGACGGGCTACCGGATGACCCACAGGGTCGGCGCCAACGGCAACGGGCGCCGCAGCAACCAGTACACGCTGATCATGGATCTCTTCTACGCCACCGAGCCCGAGGCCGCCTATCGGGCCATCCTCCAGACCAGCCTGAACAACGACGACGACGCGGACTTCTTCATCGGCCCCAACCGCGGCCTCGGCATCTCGGACGCCTACGACGGGGAGATCGCGGCGGGACGCTGGACCCGGATCGCGCTGGTGGTCGATCTGACGGCCCCGCGCGACCGCGACAACATCTTCAAGTACATCGACGGCGTCCTCGTCGGCGCGCAGGATCAGGGGGGCCCCAGCGCGGAGATCGACGCCCGCTGGGCCATGGATACCGTCGCCCTGCTCTTCGCCGACAACGACAACGACGGCGAACTCTGGCCCGGCTATGTGGCCAGCATCCAGGTGCGCAACTACCCCATGAGCGCCCACGAGATCGCCCTGCTCGGCCCCCCGAACGCCGCCGGCATCCCGCGATAGCCCCCCTCGACCCTCTGGGCAGCCCCCTCGGCGGCGATCTGGAGCGGCCCGGAGGCCGTCAGCGGGCGCAGCGGAAGCCGATGTAGGTGTAGGCGAAGGTGTCGGGCTCTTCGAGATCGAAGCGATAGGCGAGCCGCTGGTAGAGGGCGACGTCGTCGTAGCTGCCGCCGCGCACGACGCGGCTGGAGGTCTGCGCTGGCCCCTGGGGGTCGCGCTCGACGGCCTGGGCGAAGTAGTCCTCGGCGTAGTAGTCCGACACCCACTCCCAGACATTGCCGGCCATGTCGAGGACGCCATAGGGGCTGGCGCCTCGGGGGTGGGCGCCGACGGGGCAGGTGGAGGGGCGCTCGCCGCAGCCCAGATCATCATCTTGCATGCAGGCCAGATCGCAGGCGGGCGCGAGGCTCGGCGACCAGGGGTACTCGCGGTCGTCCTTGTCGCCGCGCGCGGCCTTCTCCCACTCGGCCTTGGTGGGCAGGCGCTTGCCGAGCCAGGCGCAGTAATCGCGGGCCTGGAGGATGGAGACGCAGTTGACGGGGTGATCGCGCCGGTCTTCGTAGGTCCAGTTCATCTCGTCGCCGCCGCAGGACAGGCCCTCCTTGTCGGGCACGGTGCAGCGGCCCGCCTCGACGCAGCGGCGGTAGTCGGCCACGGTGACCTCGAGGCGGTCGATCTCGAAGGCGCTGATGAAGAGTCGCCGCCGAGGCTGCTCGCCGGTGTCGCCCTGGCCGTCGGGGGTGCCGCGGGAGAAGGGGCCGGCGGGGATGGGGATCATCTCGACGGCGAGCGCGGGCGAGATCCTGGGGGTGGAGATCGGGCGGCCGGTCTTCGGATCGACGTCCGGGCTGGCCATGACGACCTTGACGGGGTCGTTGGCGGCGCAGGAGGCCGCCGTCAGCGCGGCCAGGGCGAGGAGCTGCGGGCGCATCGAGGGCCTCCTTGCGTCAGTAGCCGGCCATGAGGGCCTCGTAGAGGAGCGCCCCGAGGACCTCGCCGCCGGCCATCGTCAGGTGGGTGTAGTCGCCCGAGGCCAGCCGCGGCCTGTGGCGATGCCAGGCCAGCATGGCGTTCTGGCCGCCCATGGCCTCGTAGGTGTTCCAGAAGGCGCAGCCGTTGGCCAGCGCGACCTTGTGCTGGATGGCGACGATCTTGGGGATCAGCGGCGAGGTGGTGAGCTGGCCGTTGGTCTTTTCGGCGCGGTCGGGGGCGCTGGCGACGAGGCAGGTGCTGTTGGGCCGGGCCTTGCGGATCTGCTTGACCATGGTCGTGTACTCCTGCTCGTACTGGGCCATGTCCATGCCCTTGAACTTGCTCTGGTTCGAGCCGGTCATGACGATCATCAGGTCGGGGTTGCGCTGGGCGAGCTGGCGCTCGAAGTGCGGCACGTCGAAGCGGATGAAGGTCGAGGCGCGGCTGCCGGTGACCCCCAGGCAGTCGTAGACGACGCCGGGGGTCTCGCGCTCAAGGACGACGCCGTAGAGCCGCACGGGGCCGCCGCCGTTGGACTGGAGCCGGATGTCGTGCGGGCCGTCGGGGAAGGTCACCGTGTGGAGCTTGTCGGTCAGGCCCTCCCCCCGCGTGCTGAAGGTCGCCTTGTCCTGGCCGTCGACCTGAATGAGCACCTCGCCGCCATCGGGAGAGGTGCCGTAAAAGACCTGGAATTTCGACAGGTTACGACCCGTCTTGCCCTTGTCGACGGTGCCGAAGGTGGCCCAGGCGCCCTTGGAGTGCCCGGTGGTGACCACGCCGCCGATCCCGTACTGCTTGTCCTTCAGGACGCCGTGGGTGATGAGGGTGTCGCGCCAGTTGTCCGAGGCGGCGTGCTCGACCTGCTGGTGGATGTAATACTCCCAGGGGATCGAGACGAGCATGAAGCCGTGGCCGCTGTCGCCGAAGCGCTCCTGGAGCTTGCGCCGGACCGTCGAGGTCACCATGTCGGCCACGATCACCGAGTCGCCCCAATGGAGCACCCGCGTGGTGCCCTTCTTCTGCTCCGTGCGCCGCAGCGCTTCGTAGAAGGGCTTCATCGCGCCGTTGGGGTCCTCGATCCGGACGACCTTGCGGCCCTCCTGCGTCGCGCGGGCCGCCGGGGCCTGGGTCCGCTGCTCGCCCACGGGCGCCTCGGCCACGGGCTCGACGCCCGCCTGCCCCGCGCCGGAGGGCGAGCCCGCGTCGGCCTTCCCCACACCGGAGGGCTGCCCCTCGCCGACGCCCGGCGTCGACGCCTCGGGCGTCACCCCCTCGCTGGCCGGAGGGATCTCGGCGAGCTGCGCCGGGGTGGCCTGTCCGGCCTCCTGGGCCTCGCCCCCCTCGGGCGAGCCGTCGGCGCCGACGAGGGTCTTGAAGAGGTTGACGAGGCCGGGCTCCTGTCCGCTCTCCTTGGGGCCGCCGACCGTGCCGCCGCCTCCGGCCGTGTCCAGATCGGCCTCGGCCAGGATGCGATCGATGTCGGTGGGCATGGCGGCCCGGACGACGGGCTCGGCGCTGGCGTCGTCCTGGCCCAGGATCACGTCCTGGACAAGCCAGACCCCGATCATCGCCGCCGCAAAACCCAGCACGATCTGCCCTGGCCTGGACCACAGCACCCTGGGGCCCTCAAAGACCTCGCCCGACGCTACCCCCACTTGATCCGCTCTCTCGCTCATCGCCGCCTCGACGCTCAAACCCTCAGAACTGGAAGTAGATGAATGGCACCACGTCCGTCTCCGCAACCCGCTGGAGCACCACGACGATTCCAACAAAGACGGCCACCTGCACCGGGACCGGGAGCTTGTTGAAGATGACCATCGCCCTGTCGCGCCAAGCGTTCGGGGTCATGTGCCACGCGTAGCTGCCCCAGAGCAGGAGCATCACCATCGCCGTCAGGTTCCCGGCGCCGGTCGTCATCGTCCCGAGCCGCTCCATCACCGCCATCACCTTGTCCATGTCCTCGCAGCGGAACAGGATCCAGGTGAAGGAGACGAACTGGAAGGTCAGGAAGACCATCAGCGGCCTGTACCACGGCCACGCCTCGACGTCGATGCCCTGGCTGGTGCGGAACGTCTTCCAGGCCCTCGTCAACGCCAGCATCAGGCCGTGGGCCGCGCCCCACATCACGAAGTGCCAGGAGGCCCCGTGCCAGAGGCCGCCCAGCAGCATGGTCAGCAGCAGGTTGCGGTAGATCATCGCGTTGGAACCCCGGCTGCCGCCGAGCGGGATGAAGAGGTAGTCGCGCAGCCAGGTCGAGAGCGTGATGTGCCACCGATGCCAGAAGTCCTGGATCGAGTCGGCCTTGTAGGGCCGGTTGAAGTTCACCGGCAGGGTGAAACCCATCAGCAGCGAGGAGCCGATGGCGACGTCCGTGTAGCCGGAGAAGTCGCAATAGATCTGCATCCCGTAGCCGTAGACGGCCATCAGGATCTCCAGCGCGGAGAACATCTCGGGGGTGTCAAAGACCCGATCGACGAAGTTGAGCGCGATGTAATCGCCGATGGCGACCTTCTTGATCAAGCCCATCATGATGAGCAGGCCGCCCTGGGTGACCTGGGCCGCGGTGACCTTCGGATCTTCGTCAAGCTGCGGCAGGAACTCGACGGCGCGGACGATCGGGCCGGCGACGAGCTGCGGGAAGAAGGCCACATAGACGAAGAACTTCAAGGGGTTGCGGCAGGGCTCGATGCGCCTTCGGTAGAGGTCTATCGAGTAGCTCAGGGTCTGGAAGGTGTAGAAGCTGATCCCGACCGGCAGCAGCACGTCGAGGTGGGGCAGCGCGACCGGGCCCTGGCCGACGAAGTCGACGCTGCGCTCGATCGAGTCGATGAAGAAGTTGTAGTACTTGAAGACCGCGAGCATCCCCAGGTTGATCCCCAGAGACAGCACCAGCAGCGCCTTGCGCTTGCGCTCGGCCTCGGTGGAGGCCATGGCGAGGCCGATGAAGTAGTCCACGGCCGTCGAGAAGACGATCAGGCCCAGGTAGGTGAGGTTCCAGCTGGCGTAGAAGAGGTAGCTGGCGACGAGCAGCAGCACCAGGCGCATCGTCTTGTAGCGCGCCAGCGCCCAGAAGAGCACGAAGACGACGACGAGGAAGACGCCATATTCCGTGGAGTTGAACAGCATGGTCGGGGGGCGTTCGAAGGTGACAGGAGCTTTCCCACCCCACCCGGAGCGGGCCAACATCGGTAAACCGGATCAGGTGCGGCGTCAAGGCGAGAGGTCGCGGGCGCTCGTGGGGCGTCGGAGGGGCCTGGAGCCTTCGCCGAGCAAACCTGTCATGAAGGGCCAAGCAGGGCGAGGCTGGAGGGGGAGGCCGCCCTCGTCGCTTATCGCGCGACGGACCAGGACGCCTGGAGGAGGGTGTTGGGGAGATCCTTGACGCGGGGGCGGGTGCAGAAGCCGTAGCCGAGCTGCGCGGCCTGGCCATCGACCGGCAGCCCCTGCGCGCTGGCCGCGCCGTAGAGGTAGAGGACGCCGAAGCACTCCTGGCCGTCGGCGGTCATGTGGACGTGAAGCTCCTCCCAGCCGCGGCGCTGGGCGGTGACGCAGTCCGTGCAGCCGACGAAGGAGAAGGCGCGGACAGAGAAGGTGGTGTCCATGATCGTGATCGTGCCCGTGCCGTCGGGGTTGAACGCGATGTTGGGGCCTTGGACGGTGTAGCCCTTGACGAGCTCTCCGGGGGGCAGGCCGACCGGCTCGAAGGTGAAGCGGGTCGACGAGGGATCGTCGATCAGCGCGCAGGAGCCCGAGAGCTTCTCGTACTGGAGGCTGTCGCTGTAGGACTCCCAGTAGACGTCGGTGAGCTGGTCGCCCCGACAGTAGAGGTAGAGGACGGTGTAGGCGCCGCCCTCGGTGACGATGACGTCCAGGAGGGTGTAGCCGTACTCGACCCAGTCCTGGGTGGTGTAGACGAAGCCGCGCACGGGCTTGCCGTCGATCTCGATCTCGGCCACGTTGCCCTTGACCTCGACGCGGCCCAGGCGAGTCGAGCCGAGCCCGCTGGCGTTGGCGGTGAAGAGGCGGCGGATCTCGACGCCCTCTTCGGCCCGCAGGCGGTTGGCGCCCTTGTTGGGCCGCTCGGCGGCCTGGGCTCCGACCAGCAGCGGCTGCTTGCAGTCCGGCAGGGGGGCCGCCCGGACGCAGGACGAGAGCGCCAGGGCGCCGACGATCAGGGCGATGCGCAGGAGAGGGGAGGTGTGAAGATCAACCATGGCGCAAGTCGACGCTCTTGTCGTTGGAGTGCATGCGGGCGCTCCAGACGCCCTCGTCCTTCGGGGCCTCGATCTTGATCTTGTCGATGTCGAGCTTGACCCCGCGCGTGCCGATGGACAGGACCTCCATCGGGCAGACCTGGACGCAGATGCCGCACTGGATGCAGGCCGAGTTGCCGTTGTGGAACTGCTCCTGCTTCTGGGCGAAGCTCTGGACCGGGATGCCCATCTGGCAGTAGCGGGTGCACTCGCCGCAGCCGATGCACTTGTCGTTGGCGTCGATGGCGATCTTGCTGAACCACTTGGACATCTGCTCCATGAAGGCGCGCAGCGGGCAGAAGAAGCGGCACCAGAAGCGGTTGCCCAGGTAGGGGTAGAAGGCCACGCCCAGGACGCTGGCCAGCCAGAAGTCCACGATGAGCTTGTACCAGGAGTTGGCGAACTTGAGCGCGTCGGGCGCCACGACCACCTTCCACATGTCAAAGCCGACGAGGATCGTCAGCGGGATGGACAGCACGAGGATGATCTTGCCGAAGATCTCCATCTGCTCGGCCGTCTTGCCGCGCGGGGCCAGGTGCCGCCAGAAGTCCCCCAGCGTCTCGGCCAGCCCCCCGCAGCCGCAGAAGTACGAGCAGAAGCGCTCGCCGTGGAAGCGCACGAAGAGCGGCATGGCCACGAAGGAGATCCCGATGCCCACCGCCATCCAGGCGTAGGCGTAGGCGCCCGTGCCGCCCCAGGCCGGGCCGTCGAGGATGGACTCCTTCCACAAGGGCCAGGGCACGCCGAGGGAGTAGAGCCGCCAGGGCCGGTCCATCTTGATCAAGGGGCCGAGGATCTCGGGCACGCCGAACAGGACGATCCACTGAAATGCGATCAGGCAGATATAGCGGATCTTCTGGGTTTTAAGGGGATACTTGCGGTAGGCTCGGATGCCAAAGGCGAGGATGATGATGGAGTACAGGACGGTGCCCCAGAAGGCCCCGTCGACGGCCCGCCAGCCCAGGTTGAGTTGGAGCGCCCCGAGCACGGGGTTGAGCACGTCGCCCTGGCCGAAGGGCCAGAAGACGTCGCCGGTGGCGCTCTTGAGGTCGCCGGCCTTCTTGACGCAGTAGACCAGGTAGGTCAGCAGCGCGAAGGAGATCACCCAGCAGGCCCTCAGGAAGTCCATCTGGCCTTCGAATCGGATGCCCACCTTCTCCAGGAAGGGCTTGGGCAGCTTGGTGCCGATGAAGACGAAGACGTCGTCGTTGGGCACCACGAAGGTCGCCCCTGCCTTCTCCAGCACGACGGAGTCCTCGCGGATCTCCACGGGCGCAGAGCCCAGCTCCGCCCGGATCTTCCCGGCCTTGATCAGCGCGTCGATCTGGTCCTGGTTGCCCTTCTTCGCCCTCGAGAAGGAATCCTGCCGGTAGGAGACCGTCACCTCCGCGCCGGCCTTGGCGCAGGCCACGGCCGCCTCCACCGCCGAGTCGCCGCCGCCGACCACGAGCACCTTTCGCCCCGCGTGGTCGTCCGGATCCTTGAGGTTGTACGAGACCTTGAGCATCTCCTCGCCGGGGATCTTGAGCTTGTTGACCGAGCCTCGGCGGCCAATGGCCAGGATCACCCGGTGGGCCCTGTAGGTGTTGGACTCCCCCTGCCCCTCCTTGATCGGCCCGGGCAGGTGGGCGCCGTCCATCAGCCCGCCGTCGCCGATCTTCGTCGTCACCCTGAAGACGCCGCCCTCCTTCTTGACGTCGACGACCTCCTCGGGCTGGTGCATCACCAGCCCGCGGTCCTCGACCTCCTCGGCCCAGCGCTCGATCAGATCCTCCTTCTGGGAGTCGTCGAACCAGAAGTTGCCCCGGTTCTGGATCGAGCGCGGCTCGGAGAAGATGAACTTGGCCTTGGGGAAGTTCTGGATCGTGTTGAAGGGACGCTCCTTCTCCAGCAGGACGTAGCTGGCCCCGGCCTCCTTGAGCTTGATCGCCGCGCCGATGCCCGCAGGGCCAGCGCCGATGACCACCACGTCGAGGATCTCGGGGTCCTTCTTCGGCCCCCCCAGCTTGCCGAGGATGTGGTCGGCCACCTCGTAGCCCTGGTTGAGCGCCACCTTGATGATCGGCGCGTCTGCCAGGTCCCCGATGATGTAAAGCCCGCTGATGTTGGACTCACGATCCGCCGACAGCTTGGGAAGCTCGCGGATGCCGAGCTTCGGCGAAAACTCCAACGACACCTTGAGGATATCGACGACGCCCATCAGACCCCCCGCCTGGTTGTGCACCTGCGCTCATCCGAGCCTGGTGGGTCGCCCCACCAACGCTTATTTTTCCTGAAACTGCGCAGACAGACCATCCTAGATGATGTACACCCTCGCGCGCAACCGGCCTTCTCGACAGGAGGGCCTTATCTTGTCATACAGTGCGTTGACCTTAGAATGACGTGGAGGGGCTGACCCTTCGACCCCCCTCTCCCCCAACCCCTGTGTGTGGACGCTATGACCGCCTGGATCCGGACGTCCTTCTCCCCTCACTTGACCTCGATCATGGCCGCCGCGATCGCCCTGGGCGCGCTCTCGGCCTGCTCCGGCGACGACACCGCCCGGGCCGCCCAGGGCGACGCGCGCGACGTCTTCTCGCCGGCCCTGGCCGAGCCGCCCACCGCCACGCCCAGCGCCGATGAGCAGGGCTCGCCGGACAAGGAGGAGGCCGACAAGGGCGAGGCCCCCGACCCCAAGGCGGGCGAGGAGCCCAGGGTGGCCGAGGCCCCCGGGCAGGAGGCCGGGGAAAAGGCCCTGGGCGAGGACAAGGCTCTGGGCGCGGCCCCGGTGAAGGCGCGCTCCGGCGCAGACTCGTCGATGCCCTTCATGGACTACATCGCCTCGAACTGCCTCGTCGACGAGCTTGAGTACACCGAGTACGCCGTCGGCTGGGCGACCTGGGCCCGCAAGGCCGGCTTCAAGCCCAAGACCGGCCCCTCGGTGACCAAGGGCCACCAGAAGAAGCAGCCGGAGGGCTCCGAGGCGGCCAGCGCCCGCGCCGCGGCGCTGCGCAAGGAATGGAAGGAGAACCCCCGCAGCCACGTCATCGAATGCACCCTCAAGCTCGAGCGCCGCGACTGCGAGCACTGCGCCGACAAGGGCGCCACCCAGACCAGCTACACCGCCTACCTCCCCAAGGCCATCATCGACGACCCCGACAAGGTCCGCTCGCTCTTGATCCTGATCCCCGGCGGCAACGGCGCCCGGACCCGCTACTTCCTGACCCCGATCCCCAACAAGACGATCTTCGACAAGATGTCCGGGGGCCTGGAGGTCCAGCGCCACGCCGACGAGTTCAAGGCCGCAAACCCCGACGTGGAGGTGCCCATCATCGTCGCCATCAACGGCGGCGGCTGGCTGCTGGCCAACGGCGCCACCGAGTTCCAGACCCACGACATCCCTCGCCATATGGCCAGCACCTACATGGGGACGGACGACCTGCGCACCATCGCCATCGGCGCCGACGGGATCTCCTCGGGCAGCCGCGCCATGCTGCGCTCCTACCCCGTCAAGCCCTTCGCCGCCAACACCATCGGCCTGACCTGCATGCACTGCGGCGGCAAGCGCGGCGGCTTCCTCTTCGACGAGGACTTCCTGGCCTTCAACCAGGACAACCGGATCTTCAAGGCCTGGAAGGAGATGGCCGACAACGGGCTGCTCCACATCCACTTCGCCATCGGCAACCGCGACAAGTACTGGATCTGCAACCGCGAGATCCACGAGCGCTTCACCAAGGAGGGCCTCTTTGAGGACACGCCGCCCCAGTTCAAGGACTGCCGCGAAGGCAAGCAGACCCCCAAGACCTGCGACGTCTCCTGGGACGGCTTCGAACTCTACGACGGCCAGGGCCACCACTACGGCCTCCTGACAGACTCCTGGATCCCCTCGCTCCACTGGCACTTCAGGGCCCTGGACAAGACCGTCAAGGCCATCGACGCAGGCGCCGTCAGCAAGATGAGCGCCTACCGCGACCCCTGATCCCCTCCTCCGAACCTCACGTCGACTTGCGCGCCTTCTTGAGCCGCGCCTTTCGAGCGTCCCGCATCGTCTCCTCGTAGGGATCGCTGCTCTGGATGGCGCTGTCGCGCACCTTCTGGATCGCCAGCGCCTGCGACTGCACCGGCGTCTGGCCAGGCTCGCAGACCTTGTGGGCGTAACCCGTGGGGCTGGCCACCCTGGCCTTGACGTTGTCGGAGAGCTGAAGCCGCAAGATCTCATCCAGGATCCGCTGCTTGTGGCGCGGGCTGCGGATCGGGAAGACCGCCTCGATGCGGCGGAAGAAGTTGCGCGGCATCCAGTCTGCGCTCCCGATGAAGACCTTCGGATCCCCCCCTGCCCCAAAGGCGAAGATCCGGGCGTGCTCCAGGAAGCGATCCAGGATCGACCTGACCCGGATGTTGTCGCTGACGCCCGGGATGCCCGGCTTCAGACAGCACGTCCCCCGCACGATGAGATCGATCTGCACCCCCGCGCGGCTGGCCCTGTAGAGCGCCCGGATCGCCTCGGGCTCGACCAGCGCGTTCATCTTGGCGATGATCCAGGCCGGGCGGCCCGCGCTGGCCTCGGCGATCTCGTCGTCGATGAGCCGCAGCGTGCGATCGTGGAGGTTGATCGGCGCCACCATCATGTGGTTCCAGGGCAAGGTCCGCGCGCCGCTCAGCAGCCGCGCCCCCGTCACCGCGTTGAAGCCCGTCAGCAGGTTGAAGAGCATCGCCACGTCCTGCGCCAGCTCCGGGTTGCACGTCATGAACCCGAGATCCGTGTAAAGCCTCGCCGTTGTTGAGTTATAGTTGCCCGTCCCGAGGTGGACGTAGCGCCGCAACCCCCCCGGCTCGCGGCGCACGACCAGCGCGCACTTGCAGTGGGTCTTGAGCCCCATGAGCCCGTAGACGACGTGGACGCCCGCCTTCTCCAGCGTCCTGGCCCACTGGATGTTGTTCATCTCGTCAAAGCGCGCCCGCAGCTCCACCAGCACCGTGACCTGCTTGCCCGCCTCGGCCGCCCGGATCAGCGCGTTGACCACGGGCGAGTCGCCGGCGGTGCGGTAGAGCGTCTGCTTGATCGCCAGCACATCCGGATCCTCGGCCGCGCTCTGGAGCAGCTCCACCACCGTCGAGAAGGACTCGTAGGGGTGGTGCAGCAGGACGTCGCGCTCTCGCAGGATCGAGAAGATGTCCGTACCGACGCCGACCTCCGGCGAGATCCTCGGGTTGAAGGGCTGATCCCTGAGGTGGCGGCGAGGCGTGCTCTTGTAGAGCGCCATCAAGGCCGTCGGATCCAGCGGCCCGCTGATCTCGTAGACGCCGCGCGGATCGACCTCCAGCGCCTCGACCAGCATCGCCAGGATCCCCGGCGGCGCCCCGGCGGCGATCTCAAGGCGCACGACCCGCCGCCGAGTCCTGTTGCGCAGCTCATTGGCGATCGTCTTGAGCAGGTTCTCGATGTCCTCGGCGTCGATGGTCAGGTCGCCGTTGCGCGTCACCCGGAAGGCGCTCGCCGAGCGCACCCTCAAGCCCGGAAAGAGCCTGTTGCAGAAGGTCATGATGAGGTCTTCAAGCAACACATAGGCCTGGCTGTAATTGGCGCTCTTGACCGGGATGAGCCGCGCCAGGCCGCCGGGCACCTGCACCAGCGCGAAGGCCGAGGCCGCCGACACCCCCGTCCCCCCGTGCTCGTCGTCGTCGTGATCAAAGACGATCGCCAGGTTCAGGCTCGCGTTGGCCAGGTGCGGGAAGGGGTGGGCCGGGTCCAGCGCCAGCGGCGTCAGCACCGGCATCACCTCGTCGATGAAGTAGCGCTCCATCTCCTTGCGCCGGGCCTTCGACAACGCTTCGACCTTGAGGATGACGATCCCCTCCTGACACAGCCTCGGCAAGACCTCATCGCAAAGGCACTGGGTCTGCAGCTCGACCAGCTCGTGGGTCACCCGCGCGATCGCGTCGAGCTGCTCGGCGGGCATCATCCCCTCGGGGCCGGTCTCCTGGATCCCGGCCAGGACCATCTCCTCCAGACCCGCGACCCGCACCATGAAGAACTCGTCCAGGGTGGAGGCGAAGATCGCCAGGAACTTGAGCCGCTCCAAGAGCGGGACCGCCGGATCCTGAGCCTCCTCCAGCACCCGGCGGTTGAACTCCAGCCAGCTCAGCTCCCGGTTGTGGTAGAGCCGAGGATCGTGAAGGCTCATCGGGCGGGCGGTGTGCCCCGGCGCCTCGGCGCCTTGCCCGGAGCCCTCCAGGGCCTCCTCTCTCTCCTGCTCGGTGATGGTCATCGGCCCTCCTCGGTGGACTTCTCAAGCGCAGGGGGAGCCTGCCCGGACACGGCGATGGGGCGCAGGCGGGGCGCCCAGAAGCAGACATAGCCGCCGACCATCAGGACCCCGAAGGTCAGGATGTCCATGCTCAACCCGATGGACAGGTGCAGGCCGACGCCGACGATCACCGCGGCCAGCCGCGTCGATCGGAAGAGCAGCCCGAGGGCCAGGAAGCCCTCGGAGAAGATCGTCAGGTAGGCCACCAGCGCCGACCACGAGGGCTCCGAGACGCGATCCGCGAGCCACTGGGCGGTCTCTGGCGCCAGGTAACCCTCGCGCACCACGTAAGAGCGCGGCAGGGTCTTCGAAAGCGCCTTGCTCAGCGGGTAGCCCGTCAAGAAGCCGGGGTTGAGCTTGTGGAGGGCCGCGTAGAGGTAGGCTATCGACACCTGGAGGCCGATGAGCCGCTGGGTCGTGATCGTCACCCAGCGAGGCGCCGCGGCCCTCTCCGGCTCGCCCTTGAGCCGGAACCACGCCCACCTCAAGAGCCCGTCGACGCTCAAGACCCGCCACGCCGGCGAGATCATCACGAGCAGCGTCATCAGCAGCGTCAGGTAGATGTGGTTCCTGAAGTTGAGCTGGCAGATCAGCAGCACGTAGCCCTGGGTCAAGAGCACCCCGGCGGCCGCCACTGGAGTGGCCAGCCCGAGGAGCAGCATCACCGCGAAGGTGAACTCCCAGTCGAAGAGGGTCAGGAGCTGCTCGGGGCTCAAGGGCACGATGAAGTCGAAGTAGGGGAAGTGGAAGGCGTCGGGGGTGTAGAAGTTGACGCGCTTGAGGTTCTCCCTGGCGTCGAAGCAGATCGAGGCGCCCAGGATCACGCGGAAGATCCCCAGCGGCCACGGCGATCCCTCGACCATCAGGTACGCGGCCAGCCGCCGCTCCAAGGCCCTGAGGTGCTCCATCACGGCTCCCCCCCGAAGCGCCGCGCGGCCTCCTCGGAGCAGTAGTCACCCCCGAAGGGATCGAGATCGATGAGCTCTGGGGCGTTGTTGTAGCGGCACTTGCAGTCGACGAAGACCTGGACGTCGGCGCGCCCGGCGGCGCGCTCCCGGCGGCAGACCTCGCGGGCGACGATCGGCAGCTTGTCCATGCTCCGGACCCGCGCGGCCTGGTAGGTCGTCTTGAAGAGCTTGCCCCAGCCGTAGCGCTGGGGCGCCTGCCCGGGCTGCGCGGTCATCAACACGCAGACCTCGCAGTCCCTCCGCACCGCGAACATGTCCCAGGAGAAATCCGTGCGCGTCTCCCAGGAGCCGTACACGATCGCGTTGACCGGCACGGCGAGCTGGACGGCGAGGTAGAGGCAAGCCAGGGCGAGCGCGGCCCGATGGGCCCAGGCTGGCCAGGGCCGCCCCGGCGCCTCGGCGGGCCGGGCGCCCTGCCCCGAGGCGGGCTGCCCTGGGGCGGCCCTCCCCGAGACTGCCTGCCCCTGGCCTGGACCCTGGCCAGAGTTCGACCCAGGCGCCGTCGACGAGCCCGAACCCCCGACCTCGGCGTGTATCTTATTGATCTTCCTTCGCTTTCCCATTCCGCCTGCGAGGCCGTCTGGCGCGCCGCAGCGCGCGCCGACGCGAAGATAGCCCGATCGAGGGGCGTTGAGCAACGACGGCAAGAACAGATCCGAAGCCCTGGCGACGGCCGCGGCAAGCTGGTATGCTCCCGGCGATTCTGAATCGCGCTTCATTTCCGTGGGCGAGCGCCCGTGGCGGTGGGGAGAGGCAAACCGGGGCGCCGAGGGTTCTCATCGGGCGACGATCGCCTGCTGAGGCGGAGCCCTGTCAAGCGGGAGAGGGAGGACGAGATGGCAGAAGCCTATATCCTGGGCGCGGTGCGGACGCCCATCGGCCGCAGAGGCGGGTCGCTGTCGACGACGCGGCCCGACACGCTGGCCGCCGATTGCCTCAAGGGGCTGATGGCCCGCACCGGGGTGGCCCCGGGGCAGGTTGAGGACGTGGTCATGGGCTGCGTGACCCAGATCGGCGAGCAGGGCGCCAACATCGGCCGCATGGCGACGCTGGTGGCCGGCTTCCCGGTCACGACCACGGGCACGACGGTCAACCGGATGTGCGCCTCCAGCCTCCAGGCGGTCAACTACGCCGCCCAGGGCGTGATGAGCGGGATGCAGGATCTGGTCATCGGCGCGGGGGTCGAGTCGATGAGCCGTGTGCAGATGGGCTCGGACCTGGGGGCGCTGCACGAGGGCCTGACCGACCGCTTCGACATCATCCCGCAGGGCCTGAGCGCGGAGCTGATCGCCGAGCGCTGGGGCATCACGCGGGCCGACCTGGACGCCTTCAGCGCCGAGTCGCACCGCAGGGCGCTGGAGGCCATCGCCGAGGGCCGCTTCGAGGCCGAGATCGTGCCTCTGGACGTCAAGGCCCCCGACGGCACCGACGTCCACTTCACCACCGACGAGGGGCCGCGGCCCGGCAGCACGGCCGAGAAGCTCGGCCGGCTGCGCCCGGCCTTCAAGGACGACGGGGTGATCACGGCGGCCTCGTCGAGCCAGATCTCCGACGGCGCCTCGGCGCTGCTGATCGGCTCGGCCCGCAAGGCGGCCGAGCTGGGCCTCAAGCCCAGGGCGCGCTTCGCGTCGATGGCCGTCGCGGGGGTCGATCCGACCATCATGCTCACGGGCCCGATCCCGGCGACGCAGAAGGCGCTCGAGAAGGCCGGCCTGACGCTGGACGACATCGGCCTCTTCGAGGTCAACGCGGCCTTCGCCTCGGTGGTGCTGGCCTGGGCCCGGGAGCTGTCGCCGGAGGACCCGGACAAGCTGCTGGCGCGCACGAACGTCAACGGCGGGGCTTGCGCGCTGGGGCACCCGCTGGGCTGCTCGGGGGCCAGGCTCCTGACGACGCTCTTGCACGAGATGGAGCGGCGAGACGTGCGCTACGGCCTCGCGACGCTCTGCATCGGCTTCGGGATGGCCGTGGCCACGATCATCGACCGCAACGTGGGCTGAAGGCCATCGGCCTGGAGGGGAGGAGAAGATGGGACTTCTGGATGGTAAGGTTGCGCTCGTGACGGGCGCCGGCGGCGGCCTCGGCCGCGCCCACGCGATGCTTTTTGCCCGCGAGGGGGCCAGGGTCGTGGTCAACGACCTGGGCGGATCGCGGGATGGCTCGGGCGCCAGCGCCTCGATGGCCGACAAGGTGGTCGAGGAGATCCGGGCGGCGGGCGGCGAGGCGGTGGCCAACCACGCCTCGGTGACGGACCCTGAGGGCGTGCTGTCGATGTTCGACGACGCGGCCGAGCACTTCGGCAAGATCGACATCGTGGTCAACAACGCCGGCATCTTGCGGGACAAGACGCTCACGAAGATGACCGACGAGATGTTCGACCTCGTCATCGCGGTCCACCTCAAGGGGACCTTCCTGGTCACCCGCGAGGCGGTCAACCGGATGCGGGCCCAGGGCACGGGGGGGCGGATCATCAACACCTCGTCCATTGCCGGGCTCAAGGGCAACTTCGGGCAGGCGAACTACGGCGCGGCCAAGGCCGGGATCGCGGGGCTGACCCGCGTGGTGGCCATCGAGACGCAGCGGGCCGGGATCACGGTCAACGCGCTGGCCCCGGTGGCCAAGACGCGGATGACCGAGGACATCGAGATGGTGCCGGACAACTACGAGCCCGAGGACATCTCGCCGCTGGTGGCCTGGCTGGCGTCGGACGCGGCCTCCGAGGTCACCGGGCGGGTCTTCGGGGCGCACGGCTCGCACTACTTCGAGTACCGCGTGGAGCTGACCCAGGGCGTCGAGAAGAAGGGGCGCTGGGAGGTGGCCGAGGTCGGGGCGCGCTTTGGCGACATCGCCGCCTTCGGCGCCCCGGCCGCGCCCGCGGCGCCCGCCGCTGCGGCAGCGGCGCCCGCGGACGCCAGCCCCGAGGCGCGCGTCAAGGCGCTCTTCGCCGCCATGCCGAACGCCTTCAAGGCCGAGAAGGCCGGCGGCTGGGAGGCCACGATCCACTTCGACGTCACCGGCACGGGGGCCTACTCCCTGGTGGTCGCGGGGGGGGCCTGCGCCTTCCACGAGGGCGCCCACGGCTCGCCCACGGGCAAGGTCACCTTCGACGCGGCCGAGACGCTGCTGTCGATGTCCGCAGGCAAGATCAAGCCCGAGCAGGCCTTCATGGCAGGCAAGATCAAGGCCGACAACATGGCGCTCCTGATGGACTTCGGGAAGTACTTTGACATGCGAAAGGCCGCTGAGCTGGCCGCCAGCGGCGCAGCCGCCAGCGGCGGGTCCTCCAGCGGCGCAGCCGCCTCCGCCGCGCCCCAGGATCCCGGGGCGCTGGTCGACGAGGCCTTCGAGCGCATGGGCGAGGCCTTCGTGGCGGAGAAGGCCGCGGGCTGGAACACGACCCTGAACTTCAAGGTGGGCGCCGATCGCGGCTACACGGTCCAGATCAAGGAGCAGACGGTCAAGACGGCCAAGGGCCTGGACCCGGACCCGAAGGGCACGATCAGCTTCGACACGGTCGAGACCTACCTCGGGGTCATCCAGGGCAAGATCAACCCGCAGCAGGCCTTCATGGCGGGCAAGATCAAGGCCGACAACATAGCCGAGCTGATGCGCTACGCGCAGTGCTTCGACATGAAGCGGGCCGCCGAGGCGGCCTCGGCCAGCGCGCCGGCGGCCAGCAAGGCGTCTACGAGCGCGGGGCTCAACCGCGCGCTGATCGGGCGGCGCTACAGGGCCAGCGCCTTCTTCATCAAGCCGGAGGAGCTGGCCGCCTACGCCGCGGCCACCGAGGACGGCAATGCCGACTACCAGGTCGGCGCGGCCCAGATCGCCCCGCCGATCTTCCCGGTGCGCCCGCTGATGGACGTCGTGGGCATGTGCGTGGCCGACGAGGAGCTCAACGCCGACCTGCTGCGCCTCGTCCACGGCGAGCAGGAGATGTTCTTCCACAGGCCGCTGAGGCCCTGGGATCTGGTCAACCCGAGGGCCGAGGTGCTCTCCATCGAGGACAAGTCCTCGGGCCAGGTCGTCAAGGTCCGCCAGTGGCTCAACGTCGACGGTGAGGCGGTCAACGAGACGATCAGCAGCTACTTCATCCGCGGGGAGAAGAAGGCCGGCGCCGCCACGGCGGCGCCCTCGGCCCCCGAGCCGCCGCCGGCCCGCGAGATCGTCCACGAGGCGAGCCAGCTCGTCGCCCAGGATCAGCCGACCCGCTACGGCCACGCCTCCGGCGACATGAACCCCATTCACATGGACGAGAAGGTCGCCAAGGCCGCCGGCCACCCCACCGTCATCCTCCACGGCCTGTGCACGATGGCCTTCGCCGCCAAGGCCCTCGTCGACGGCATCTGCGGCGGCGACTCGCGCAAGCTCAAGCGCCTCAGCGTCCGCTTCTCCAAGCCCGTCCTGCCCGGCTGGACCCTCACCACGCGGATCTGGCGTGAGGAGGCCCAAGGCGGCCGAACCCTCTACGGCCTGGAGACCGTCAACCAGGACGGGACCCCCGTCCTGACCAACGCCCAGGCCGAGGTCGAGTAGACACGGCCCACCTGATCCCCCCTCTCAAGGAGAACCCCATGTTTCAAGAAAATCTCGACCTCGATGAACTGGAGACCATCGGCCAGGTGCTCCTCGGCGCCGCCTTCGCCGACGGGCACGCCGATGGCGATGAGGTCGCGGTCATCAGCGACATCCTCGCCGAGCTCATCGGCGCCGACCTGCCCGACGCGCTCATCGAGAAGCTGGAGGCCTTCCAGCCCTCGGACTTTGATCTGGGGGCGGCCTGTGGCCGGCTCCACCTGGCCTCCGCCGACGACCGCCGCGCCCTGCTGACCCTGGTGGCCGAGGTCGTCGACGCCGACGACCTCCACACCTGCACCGAGGACGACTACATCATCAAGGTCGCCCACCACATCGGCGCGTCCCCAGAGGAGTACTCGGATCTCACCATGGAGATCTTCAACATCTCCTCGATCAGGCCCCCGCCCCTGCCCTCGGACGACTGAGGCCTCACCCAGGCACACCCCGTGCCCTCTCACCAGGACGCGCTGACTGGCTCCTTCGATTCCAGAAGGCGAGCGGGGCCTTCAAGCGCCGCCAGACCCCCCACGCCGCAGGCCCAGCTCGGCCAGGATCGCCTCGCCTCCCCTGGCGATCAAGCCGACGACCTCCGCAGGGCTCAACCTCACGATCTGCGACGCGACGCGCGCTCGCTCCTCAGGCTCCAGCGGCGGCTCCAGGCCCGACAAGGCGACGAGCACGAGCTCAACACGCTCCTCCTGGCGCCCTTCTTGAAGCCCTTCCTGGCGCCCCTCTTGAAGCCCCTCTTGACGCCCTTCAACGCGCGCCAGCTGGCGAGCGCTCATCAACATGTTGTTCATGATGTCCACCATCTCCCGGGTCCAGGGGTCCACCTGGCTGGCAGGGGCCCTGAGCGCCGACCTGTGCCATGACTCTACGAGGAACCACATCGCCTCGATCTCTTCGCCGTCAAGGTGGTCGAGACGCTCGATAGCATAGCGAAGCGTCGACCCTCTGGCCAGGAGCAGCAGCGGCAGCAGACCGTCGTCCGGCCGCCCCAGATCCCGAACAAGCTCGCTCAGGACGATCACGCCGACATGCCACCGCCCCGGCATCCTCCACACACCCGGCTTCGCCTCGTCAGGCGCAAAGCCCCGATCCTCCAGCACCTCTCTGAATCCCACCGACATCGACGGCACGGGAATCCAAAGCCTGAAGTCCCGCTTCCTCCGCCGCTCTGGACCGCGACCGAGCGCTCTCCTGTAGGTGAGCGCCTTCTCGATACAGGCCAGCACCTCATCCTCTCCGGGCTCCGCGCTGAAGGGCTCCCACATCGCCGCAAGGCCCGCCAACTCCAACAAGCGCGGGAACATCGTCGAGGCGCCCCTCCTTCGATGAAAGACCACGTCGGCCTGCAATGGTGTGTAGAGCGACCCCAGGAAGGCTGGCGGCGCCGCCTGCATGATCTCCGGCGACACCACCTCGCCATGCCGCCCCAGCAAGGCCCTCAACAGCGCCTTGGCGAAGCCGTCAAAGCGCTTGAACAGCGCGCCTCGATCCCCCTCCTCCAAGGCCAGCTCGCCTTGCCCGCCCCTTCGCCCTCTCCTGGCCATCCTCCCCTCCCACGCGCGTCACAAGCCGCAAGCACAGCGCACGAAACACACGGCGAGGGCCGCCGCGTCAGCGCAGCGCGTTGTCGGGCGAAGGAGGGTCGATGTTGCGGCTGCGGTGGAGATTTCGCCGAGCGGCTTTGGATCGGTGATCAGGGGTAGTGGAGGTCGACCGGCATCTCCAGGCCCTCGGCGGCCTTGATCGCCGCGACATCCCGGTGGTAGATGTCCCAGAAGAAGCGCACCTCACCCTTGCCCGTCACCCGCACCGTGACGTAGTCGATGTGGACCACCGGCCCGTCCACGAGATCGATGGGCGTCTCGATGCCGCTGTGCGCCTTGAGGCTCAACCTGCGCTTCGTCCACTCGGGCTCCTGCCGCTTGAGCAGGTAGAGCGCCAGATCGAGCGGATCCTCGACCCTCATGCACCCGTGCGAGAAGGCCCTGACCTGGTGCCAGAAGAGATCCTTGTCGGCGGTGTCGTGCATGTAGATGTCGTGCTCGTTGGGGAAGAGGAACTTGACCCGCCCCAGGGCGTTGTCCGATCCCGGCTTCTGCCGAAGCTGCATGTTGGCGCCCGATCCGAAGATCTCGTAGCCGTACTTCTTGTAATAGCCCGGCTCCTTGTCGGCCTTTCGCTCCAGCTCCACTCGAATCCTCGACGGGACCATCCATGAGGGGCTGAGCACGATCTGCTCCATCTTCTTGCTGAAGATCGGCGTGGCGTCCTGAAAGCGCCACTCGCGCGTCTTCTTGTCGCGGACCTTCTTGCGGCTGCCGACGATGACCTTGAACTCCATCGTCTTCTGTCCGCCCTCCCAGACTCTGGCCTTGAACTCGGGCAGGTTGACGTGGATGGCGAAGGGATCGTCGCCGAAGGGGCTCTCGCGCAGGCGCTTGAGGTTGAGCTTGATCTGCGCCAGCCTGAATTCGGCGGGCACCATCATGGCCCGCGTCATCTCGTAGTCGATCCAGGGTTTGTCTCGAAGCTGGTTGTTGCGCCGGTAGCGCACGACGGCCTCCGTCAGCGCCTTGTCCCAGGTGTTGTTGATCGGCCCGTCGTAGAGGCGCTCTCCGGCCAGCCGCGCCTTGACCTTCTCGACCACGCCGGGCGGGTACTTCTTGAAGTTGGCCTTGTACTGAAAGGCCTCCTTGGGAGAGGGCGGCTCAGGGATGCGCGGCATCTCGGTGGGCCACCCCCCCGCCTTCACGATCGCCTCGTAGCGCTCTGCCGCCTCCAGGAGGCGCCCGTACTGCGGCGTCCTGGGCCAAAGCGCCTTCAGCGCCGCGCCCACGGCTTGCTCGGGCGATGGACCGGCCCCCGCCTCGATCAAGGCCTTGAGCAAGGTCCGCTGACGGTCGCTCACGGCCTCGACGGGCTCCGTAGCCTCCTTGGAGTCGAGCGGCGCGGGTCTCGGGGGGGTCATGTCGGCGACGTGGACCGCCGCGCCGTCGAGCAGCAGGACCTCCAGCTCCAGGGTCTTGCCTCGGACCTCGGCCACCGCCGCCGTATAGCGCGCGCTCCACGACTCCAGGGGGGCCCCCGCGCTGGCCTTCATGAGCGCCTTGAGGAGAAGATCGTCAACACCCTCGGCGCCCTCGACGACGCCCTCGGCCGCGTCCTCAAGGGCCTCGCGCTGGTCCTCGGTCAGCGCCGGCGCGCTCGCGCTGAGCGCCTCCAGCGAGGCCGCGCTGGCCTCCAACTCCTTGAGCAGCCCCTCGATCTCGGGGACGTGGGCGCGGGCCGGGTCGAGCCCCTCGAACCTGGAGCCCGACAGCGCCGCGTGGAGCCTCGCCCCGGCAGGTGTCAAGGCCCCAGCTCTGGCGAAAATGTTCTTGCCTTGCGCCCATTTGCGCGCCTCAAGCGCCTCATCGGGGTGGGCGAGCGATGGGCGCCTGGCGCTGTAGGCCGCCTGCCACGCGCCCTCATCCACGCCCTGGCGCTCGACCAGCTCAGGGAGCCTGGCCGCGAAGGCCTCAAGGTCGATCCTGGCATCCTCCTGAGCCTGGCCCTCGCCGTCGTTCGTACACCCCAGGGAGGTCGAGATCACCACCGCGCCAAGGAGCACGCCGAGCCACCACCCCGCCGGGAGTGTCCGGCCCGCGCACCACCCCGAGGACCCCCCGTTGAGGCTCATCGCGATGATCGCGGGTCTGTCGCTGGCCTTCCTGCCGCTCATCTTGTCTCCATTGGCGCACCCCCTCGATCCACCGGCGAAGATACCCACCGGCCCGCGACCCTGACAAGTGCGCCCGGCGCTCTGTTCAGGTTGCGCCCACGATCAATCCATCGTAGAACGACGATGGATTTGACAAGGGGCGAGCCGCGAGGGCTCGGCCAGAAGACCTTGAGGGAGCCTTCATGAGCGACATCGCAATCCAGGATCTCATCGCGAGCCCGGACAGGACCGCGATCGGCGCGCTGGGCCGCAAGCTCCTGGCCGAAGGGGTGGGGACCTTCGCGCTGGTCTTCGCCGGGTGTGGGGCGATCATGAGCGACGCGGTCTCGGGGGGCGCGGTGTCCCACGCGGGGATCGCGTTGACCTTCGGGCTCGCGGTCATGGCGATGATCCTGGCCACGGGGCACATCAGCGGCGCCCACTTCAACCCGGCCGTTACGGTCGCCTTCGCCCTCATCGGGCGCTTCCCCTGGCGTCAGGTGCCGGCCTACGCCGCGGCGCAGTGCCTCGCCGCGATCCTGGCCGCGCTGGCGCTCTCGGCGCTGATCGGCCCGCAGGCGAACCTCGGGGCGACGCTGCCCGCGGTCGGCCCCTGGCAGGCCCTCGCGCTGGAGGCGATCATGAGCCTGATCTTGATGTTCGTCATCGTGGCCGTCGCCACGGACTCACGCGCCGAGGGCAGCATGGCGGGGCTGGCCATCGGGGGCGCCGTGGCGCTGGACGCGCTCTTCGGCGGGCCGCTGACGGGCGCCTCGATGAACCCGGCCCGCTCGCTCGGCCCCGCGCTCGTCAGCGGCGACCTGTCGTCGATGTGGATCTACGTCGTCGGGCCGCTGGTGGGCGCCGCCGTGGGCGCCGCGCTCTACCACACCCTGCGGTGCGGCGGCGTGACCCGAGACGCCAGCGGGTGCTGCTGACCGCCTCAGCGCGGGATGGGGACCTTGGCCATCGTGTCCTGGACGTAGCGGTAGGGGCTGCGGTTGCCCGAGACGATCAGGCGGTGGGCCAGGACGTCCGGCCCGACGAGCTGGATGTCGTGCGGGGTGACGTGATCGCGGCCCTGGAGCATCGCGGCGGCCATCGCGGTGCGCATCAGCATCAGAGTCGCGCGCGGGCTGACGGCCTGGAGGCAGTTGGTGTCGTTGCGCATCGTGGTGACCAGATCGACGACGTAGCGCTTGACCGAGTCCGAGGTGTAGATGTAGGGCACGGTCTGCTGCCACCGCAAGAAGTCCTCGCACGAGATCACCGGCTCGAGGCCGTCGAGCGCGACGTTGTGGCCCAGGTGGATGTCCAGCATCCGCAGCTCGGCCTCCGCCGGCGGGTAGCCCATCGACAGGCGCATCGAGAAGCGATCGAGCTGCGCGGCCGGCAGCGGGTAGGTCCCGTCGTGCTCCAGCGGGTTCATCGTCGCGATGACCAGGAAGGGCGGCTCCATCGTGTGCGTCATCCCCTCGACCGTCACCTGGCCCTCGCCCATGACCTCCAGCAGCGCCGCCGGGGTCTTGGGCGTGGCCCGGTTGATCTCGTCGGCCAGCAGGATGTTGGCGAAGACGGGCCCGGGCTGGAACTCGAAGGCCTTCTTGCGCAGGTTGAAGACGTTCGTGCCGGTGATGTCCATCGGCAGCAGATCCGGCGTGAACTGGATGCGCTTGAAGGTGCCGTGGATCGACGCCGCGATGGAGCGCGCCAGCACCGTCTTGCCCACCCCCGGCACGTCGAGCAGGAGCGTGTGGCCCTTGGCCGTCATGCACGTGATCACCTTGCGGATGATGTCCGTCTTGCCGACGATCACCCGCTCGATGTTGGCGATCACCTGCTCGAACTGCGACACGATCTGCCGGACTGTCTCGTTGAGCTGCGTCGGGGGGCTCTCTGGATCCATGGACCTCTCCTGTCGACTGAACCAGTCCCCGGTTGTCGCGGATCGACGCGACCTTGTCCAGCCCGCCAGCGCCAGGCGATCGACTCAGAAGCTGTCCAGGAATGAAAGGGCGAGTTGCAGGAGGGTGAAGGTGGACCGATGCGGGTTGGACGATGGAGGCCTGGGGCTGCGCCCCGCCCGAGGCAGCGCCGCGCTCAAATGAGCCCGAGCCGCAGATGGCTGCTTTGGACCCCCACACCGACGGCCTTCGGTCTCCGGGCAGCTTCTCAAGCCAGGAAGAGCGCCTTGACCTTGACCAGGGCGCGGGTCAGGCGCGAGGAGCTGCGCAGCTCGTGGGCCTTGAGCCAGCGGTCGATACGGGCCGGATCGACGCCCCAGTGCCGGGCGAACGCGCGGATCAGGCGGATCTCCGTCTCGTCGCGCTCGTCGTCGATGTGGGCCACCTCCAGCATCGCCTCCACCAGCGCCTCACGATCCTTGAGCGGGCCGACGGGGCCGACCTCGTGGGGGCGGCGGATCTTGATCTCGTCGTCGCTCAAGGGATCGAGGTCATCGGCGGCCAGCATCCGATCGATGAACTGGCGCTCCAGCGGTCGGGTGGTCCCGTCGGCGGCCATCACGCTGATGAGGGCCAGCGCCCTGTTGCGCCGATGCGGCATCCTCCCCGTCGGCAGCTGGATGCGGGCCGTCGGCGCGGAGCCCCATATCTCCTCGGCGGGGCCGTGGATGCGACCGGCGGTCAGGCGCGGCTGCCCCAAGGAGGGCTGGCCCCCGGCGGCGCCTCCTGCGCCGCCCATGTGGGCGAAGAGGAAGCCGAGCACGTCGAAGGTCGTCTCGACGCGCTCCCCTTTCTGGATGCGGTCCTCGAAGGTCTCCAGCGAGATCCCTTCGAAGGACACCTCCAGCATCTCTTCGGCGCTCTCGTAGCCCTCCTCCTGGGCCCAGCGGAACAGCGCCGACGCCAGGGCGGCCCGCGATCCCAGGTCCAGGGGCTCCTGAACCACCTCGACGGCGATCGACAGGGCGCACGCGCCGCACACGAGGCCCTGGCGCGCCCCGTCGTCGATGGGCGCCTTGCAGGACGGGCAGCGCTCTTCGGTCATGAGGTGGTCGACGCGCGCCACCGCGCCGCCCTGCGAGCCGGTGTCGTCGGTCTCGGGGTCCTTGGGCCCGCGCGCTCGACCGCGGGTCTGGCGCAGGCACAGGCGGCAGCGAGACTCGACCGGGACGCCGAAGTGACAGCAGGCCTCGCCGTGGTCGTAGACCTCGACGACTGCGCCTTCGACGCGGCAGTGAGGGCAATCGGCCAGGATCTCGAAGTGTTCAGACACGGCGCCGCCTCGGTCAGTGGCATGGATCAAGATCCGCATCTCATGGCACAATGCCATGACATCGACCCTTCTGAGCAGCGGGCTCAGAGCGCCCGCCTGGGATCGAAGATAAACCATGACGCGCGGGCGAAGCGAGCGAAGCCTTGACCGAGAGCCAGATCCACCAGCCCGGCGACACGATCGCGGGCCGCTACACGCTCCTTGAGGAGATCGGGCGCGGCGGCTTCGGGGTGGTCTTCCGCGCGGTCCAGCGGGGCGTCAACCGGCACGTCGCGCTCAAGATCCTGTCGCCGAGCCACACGAGAGAGGGCTTCGACTTCGGAAAGTCCTTCCACAACGAGGCGCTGCACACCAGCCGGCTGAGCCACCCGAACACGATCACCCTCTTTGACTACGGCGAGACGCCGGAGGGCCACCTCTACCTCGTCACCGAGCTGCTCCACGGCGAGACATTGCGCCAGCGCCTCAAGCGCGATCGGATCCTGTCGCCTCGCGTGGCCGTCCACATCGCCCGCCAGATCTCCAAGTCGCTGGCCGAGGCCCACTCGCTGGGCATCATCCACGGCGATCTGAAGCCCGAGAACATCTTCCTGCTCGATCTTCACGGCGAGGAGGACTTCGTCAAGCTGCTCGACTTTGGCATCGCGCGCCTCGTGGGAGAGGCGCGCCAGACCTTGATGGGGACGCCGGAGTACCTGGCCCCGGAGCACTTCCTCGGCAGCGAGATCACGCCGGCGGCCGACATCTACAGCGCCGCGCTGATCCTGTACGAGATGCTCGTCGGCCGCTCCCCCTACTCCGGCAAGCGCTTCGACGGCCTCTACCGGGGCCACGTCATCGAGCCGCTGCCTCCGCTGCCGACCCGGCTGGCCCAGTCCACGCTCGGCGAGCTTCTCAGGAGCGCGACCCGGAAGGAGGCCGGCGACAGGCCCGCCGACGGCCTGGCGCTGCTCGAAGCCCTCAACAGCCTCGGGCCGCTCCAGCAGACCCTCGACGCGCTGCGCCGCGCCCAGGTCGTCGTCCCGGGCTTGACCACCCAGGAGATACCTCAACTCCAGCGAGTTTCTCAATCTGATGAGGCTACAACTGGCGAAATCCATGGGAACGACTTCCTCGATGGAGAGAGCGACCTGTGGCGGCCGCCTTCCCTCGGCGCCAGCCAGGCCTTGTTCGTCGCGCCCCACAGGCTGCCCCTCGTCGGGCATCGCAAGACCCGGGAGCGCCTCCTCGGCGCCGTCCATCGCGCCTTCGATCAGGCCAGGGGCGTCGTCATCCTCATCGGCGGCGTCCTGGGGCTGGGGCGCACCCGCCTCGCGCAGTGGCTCGTCGAGGAGGCCGAGCTGCCCCCCAACATCCTCTCGGGCGCCGACGCCTACCACCCCACCGCCCCCTATGCGCTCGCCGAGGCCCTCAAGGACGCCCTCGGCGTCGACCGGGCCGCCGAGCCCGCGCTCGCGGCCGAGGCGCTCAGGGGCTGCCTTGAGGCCCTCGCCCGCTCGGACACGCCCCCGACTGGGCCGCCGGCTCAGGACGACGCCCTCGACGGCCTGCGCGCGCTGTGCGGCGCCGCCCCCTGCACCGACAAGGCCCTGCGCGCCGCCGCCGCCCTGATCGTCGAGGCCGCCGCCCACACCCCGATGCTCCTGTGCCTCGACGACCTGCAGCACGCCGGCGAGATCGCGCGCGCCGGCATCGCCCACCTCGCCGACCTCATCGACCGCGTCCCTTGCCGGCTCGCCCTCGCCTGCACCGTGCAGCGAGACACCCTCGGGCTCGACGCCCCCTTCAGCGCCTGGCTCGTGGAGATGCGCCTGCGCCACCCCTGCATCTCCCCCGTGAGCCTGGAGCGGCTCGCTCAGGAGGAGGCCGAGGCGCTGGCCCGCCTCGCGCTGGGCGCCGAGCTGGGCGACTCCTTCGGCCACGGCGCCATCAGCGTGGGGCTCGTCTCGGCCATCGCCCGGGCGAGCCAGGGCAACCCCCGCTACATCGCGGCGCTGTCCAGGGCGCTGCGCGACCAGGATCTGCTGACCAACACCATCGACGGCGTCGGGTTGAGGCAGGACGCCGAGCTGCCGCTGCCCGCCGAGCTCATCGCCCCGATCTGCGCCCCGGTGATCGCGCTGTGCAAGAATCACCCCTTCGGCCAGGAGCTTGAGGCGCTGCTCCAGCTCTGCGCCGTGCTCGGCCAGATCATCCCCCGCGGCATCCTGATCCGCGCCTTTGAGCAGAGCGGCCAGGCCGCCGAGGTCCTCGACGATCTGCTCGGCGCGCTGCTGCGCGCCGATCTGCTCACCCAGCACCGCGCCGAAGGGCACGCGTGGCGCGCGGGGCTCTCCTACACCTTCACCCAGCCCCTGCTCATCCCCGTGCTTGAGCACCAGCTCGCGCTGCTCGGCGACCTGGACGCGCTCCACCGGCGCGCGGCGCTGATCAAGCAGGCCTTCTACAGCGCCTCGGGCACGCTCCACGATCACCTCGACGAGATCGACGCCCACTACGAGCGGATCAGCGTCGACGAGGACCTCAACTGGGGCGATGAATGAGCCAGTCGGCCAGCGGCGCGAAGACCTGCTCCTGAGCCAGCCGGCTGATGAAGAGATCGGCGTGGGCGAACCAGTCCTTGTCCGTGCCGACCTTCAAGATGTCGACCCGCTGTCGGCCGTCCTCGCCGGCCGGCAGCGCGCGGGCGACGGAGAGGGCCGCCTCCGGCGGGACGATGCCGTCGCCGTTGGCCAGCACGCACAGGATCGGGACCCCCTTCAGGCCGCCGAGCGCATCGGTGACGTTGACGCCGCCGACGACGAGATCCCTGGCGTGGATCCAGCGGCCGATCTGGCGGTTGAGGCGGCGGTTGGGATCCTCGACCGTCCGCACGAGCTGATCGGCCTGGCTCAGATCGATCTGATCGACGTTCATGTAGATCGACAGCAAGGGGGGCACGCGCACGGCCAGCGGGATGGCCAGCCGCGCCAGCCGCCGGGTGCCCCGGATCGGGACGACGCCGGCCAGCCGCGGCGAGGTGAAGATGAGGCGGACGGCCGGATGGACCTTGTCCCAGCGCAGCGGGCCGCCCATGGAGACGACCGAGCCGGCCTTGTGATCGCTCAAGTGGTGCGCGAGGTAGGCGTAGACGATGGAGGCGCCCAGGCTGCAACCGATCAGGTCCGCCGCGACGGCGCCGGTGCGGCACTCGCGCAGCACCACCTCCAGCGCGCAGGGCAGATCCACCAGGGCCAGCTCCCGAAAGCCGTAGCGGCTCTCGCCGCCCTCCCGCGTCGAGTCGCCCTGCCCACGCAGGTTGATCGACCAGACCTCGAAGCCGGCCTGGACCAGGAAGGCCTCCATCGACAGGCCGGTGGGGTGGAAGCCCAGGATGAAGGTGTTCATCCCGTAGCCGGGGACGATGACGAGGGGGCGACGACCCTTGACGAGCGTGTCGGGATCGAAGCACTGCTTGAGCGCCAGGCGCCAGCCTTGACCATTGGAAGGCTGGTGATGTCGAGTGATCATCGGCAATCTCCGGGTGACGACTCGACGCGACGAGCCTCGGGGCATTATAGGGGTGATTGGCGCTCAGGGCGACGGCTGTTCGACAGGGGGATCGATGGGCTGGGGGAGGATCATCTGGGACAGGGTTCAGCAGGTGGTCGACCGCGAGGCCGCCGCCATCAAGCGCGTCCAGGATGTCGGCCTTCATGGGGCCGCCCGAATCGCGGCGGGGATGCTCGGCGAGCGGCTGCCGCGCGCTCGCGGCGAGCTCGCCCCCTGGCAGTCCCGCTCGCTTGAGGCCCTCCAGAGCCGCCTGTGCAGGCCCGACGGCGACGACCTGCCCACGCCCGAGGAGGCCGGGGCCTTCGAGGCCACCCGCAGCTACATCGAGGCCCTGCCGCCGGACGCCCGCGATCAGCTCGGCTTCCTCATCGCGCTGGTCGAGGTCAGCCCCCGCGTCCTCGGGCCCGAGCGGCTGCGCTTCACCGCCCTCTCGCCCAGCGCACAGGACGAGGTCTTGAGGGCGTGGGCCGAGTCGGCGCTGCCGCCCCGGCGCGCGGTCCTCGGCGTGCTCAAGGGGGTGTGCGCCGTGGGCTACTGGTCCAGGCCCGACACCTGGGCGGCCATCGGCTACAACCCCGCCGACAACCCCGGCCTGCCCGAGGCGCTCCGACAGTCGCTGGCGCAGGCCGCTGCCACCCCGCGCGCTTGACGCGGGCCGCGATCCACTGGGAGGGAGAGCCTTGACGCACCATCGCCCGGATCCGCGCTCGCCTCGGGGCGACGACATGGCCCCGCTGCCCGAGGGGATCTCCTCGGCCGTCGCCGCGGCCGACGGCGGCCGGGCCATCAAGCTCTCCGCGCAGGCCCTCGTCATCGGGACCGGGGCCGGCGGCGCCGCCGCCTTCTGCGCGCTGGCCGAGGCCGGCGTCGACGTCCTGGCCGTCGAACTCGGCAGCCACGTCGCGCCCGAGCTGATGAGCGGCCGATCCTCGACCACCTGGCCCTCCCTGCTGGCCGAGGCTGGCGGCCGTGGCAGCGAGGACTTCGGCGTGACGGTCTTCCAGGGCCGCGGCGTCGGAGGATCGACCCTCCTGAGCAGCAACCTCGCCCACCGACCCCCGACCCCCATCCTCCAGCACTGGGCCGACCGGTGGGGGCTGACCGAGCTGGCCTCGGCGCGCTTCACCGACCGGCTCGCCGCCATGGAGCGCACGATGGGCGTCGCCCCCATCGACCCCGCCCTGGTCAACACCAACAACCAGAAGCTCCTCGACGGCATGCAACGCCTCGGCTACGCCGGCGGCCTGATGCGCCACAGCCGCGAGGGCTGCCGCGCCTCCGGCCTCTGCGCCCTGGGCTGCCCCAACGACGCCAAGCTCAACGCCGCCCGCGTCCACATCCCCCGCGCCCTCAAGGCCGGCGGGCGCCTGCTCGTCGAGGCCCGAGTCGACCGCGTCCAGCGCGCTGGCGACGCCGTCTGCGGCGTCAGCGGCTACGCCGTCGACCCGCGCACCCGGATCGACGTGGCACCCTTCGTCATCCACGCCCCCCTCGTCATCGTCGCCGGGGGCGCCTCCGCCTCCTTCTCCATCCTGCGCCGCAGCTACCTGCCCGACCCTCACGGCCTGGCCGGCAACAACCTCCACCTCAACCCCTCCGCCGCCGTCATCGGGATCTTCGACGGCCCCGACGACGAGCCCGTCCGCGGCTGGCTCGGCCTCCCCCAGGCCGTCGAGTGCACCGAGCTCTTCGACCCCACCCCCGGCTCCCAGCGCCGCGTCTGGCTCGCCAGCGGCTTCGCACACCCCGCCCTCATGGCCCTCTCATTGCCCGGCTTCGGACCCGAGCTCGCCGCCATGATGCGCCTCTACCCCCGCATGGCCTCCATCCACGTCCTCGTCCACGACCAGACCTCCGGCCGGATCGTCACCGATCGCGGCGAGCGCGTCCACATGCGCTACCGCCTCGACGAGGGCGACCTCCAACAGCTCGCCCTCGGCATGCGCGAGGCCGCCCGCCTCCTGCTCGCCGCCGGCGCGCGCCGCGTCCTCTTCCCCCTCTCCCCTCCCCTCTGGATCGCCAACGAGGACGACCTCCACACCATCGACGCCGACAACCTCGGACCCCACAACCCCAGGCTCACCTCCACCAACCCCTCCTCCACCCTCTGGATGGGCCTCGACCCCGCCTCCTCCGTCGTCGACCCCCACGGCGCTCACCACCACTGCCCCGGCCTCTTCATCGCCGACGCCTCCCTCCTGCCCACCTCCCTCGGCCTCCCACCGCAGCTCCTCATCGCCACCCTCGGCCACATGGTCGCCGAGGCCGCCGCCTCCACCCTCTGACCCCCCCTCCTCGCCGATCCAGCACCGCCATCGAGCCACACGCCCATCCCAACGGGTCGGCGCCGATGGCGAGCGCGTCAACCCCGACGCGATCATCTTGACACCAACCCCCGGCCCCTCTAGAACAACCTTACCCCGCAAATGAAATTGATTTTCATTTGCATCAGCTCGCACCGACCCAGGGCCAACCCGGCGACTCGCCCGCGCGGCCCGAAGACCCGGCGACCCTGTGGCCGCCTGAGCCCGACGAGAAGGCATGAAGACCACCCCCCTCTTGATCGCGCTGCTGCTCTCGACCTGCGCCCTCACCCTGGCCTCTGCGCCCGCCTCGGCCTGCCCCGCCGCCCCGTGCGGCGACCAGGATCCCCCCGATGAGGGCGGCGAAGATCCCGCCGATCCTGAGGATCCTCAAGATCCCGACGCGCCAGAGGCCGATGAGCCAGAGGCCGACGAGCCGGAGGCCGACGCCCCCTCGGACCCCGAGGGCGAAGAGCAAGCCGAGCCCGCCGAGGGAGATCCCGAGGATGAGATCATCGTCCTGGATGACCCCGAAGAGGAGGAAGACCCCGTCGTCGAGGAGCCCGAAGAGCGCGACGAGTCGGAGCTTGGCCCGATCATCGTCACCGCCACGCCCGAGGAGCTGGCGCGCATGGGGGGCTCCGCCTCCAACGTCGGCGAGGACGAGCTCAAGGAGTTCGAATTCGACGACGCCCACAGCATCCTGCTGCGCGTCCCCGGCCTCTACGTGCGCCAGGAGGACGCCTTCGGGCTGCGACCCAACATCGGCCTGCGCGGCGCAAACTCCGATCGCAGCAAGAAAGTAACGCTCATGGAGGACGGCATCCTCCTGGCCCCGGCCCCCTACGCCGCCCCCGCCGCCTACTACTTCCCCATGATGACCCGCATGGTCAACGTCGAGGTCTTCAAGGGCCCCGCCGCCGTCCGCTTCGGCCCAAACACCATCGGCGGCGCGATCAACTTCGTCTCCCGCGACATCCCCTTCGAGCCCGAGGGCAGCGTCGACCTCGCCCTCGGCCTCTTCGCCGCCTCGCTGACCCCCTCCGGCAAGGCCCACCTCTACTACGGCGACAGCGCGCCCTGGGGCGGCTTCCTCATCGAGGGCGTCCACCTCCAGTCCGAGGGCTTCAAGGAGCTCGACTCCGGCGGCCCCACGGGCTTCTCCAAGTCCGAGATCACCGCCCTGGGCCAGATCAACTCCGACCTGAGCGCCGAGACCTTCCACCGCCTGCGCCTGCGCCTGGGCTTCGCCCGCGAGATATCCCGGGAGACCTACCTCGGCCTGAGCGACGCCGACTTCAAGGCCAACCCCTACCGCCGCTACGCCGCCTCCGAGCGCGACCGCATGGAGTGGCTCCGCACCCAACTCCAGCTCCAGTACCGCATGGACGTCGGCGACGACTTCGACCTCACCGCCGCCCTCTACCGCCACGACTTCGACCGCGCCTGGAGGAAGCTCAACAGCTTTCAGGAAGGCCCCAGCCTCGAAGAGATCCTCGACGACCCCACCTCCGGCCAGCGACGGCTCTTCTACGACGTCCTGACCGGCCAGCAGGACTCAAGCTCTCCCGGCGAGGCTCTCCAGATCGGCACCAACGCCCGGACCTTCGTCTCTGAAGGCGCCCAGGCCGAGGCCCACAAGGTCCACGCCACCAAGACCTGGTCCACCGAGCTGCGCCTCGGCCTGCGCCTCCACCACGACCAGATCGAGCGCGAACACACCGAGCAGAGCTTCCTCATGGAGGCCGGCGCCCTCGTCGACGCCGGCCTGCCCTCCCTCTCCCTGACCCGCAACCGCGCCTCCGCCGTCGCCCTGGCCGCCTACCTCACCGACGTCACCACCCTCGGCCGCCTCAGCCTCGCCCCTGGCCTTCGCATGGAGGTCATCCAGACCGAGCTCTTCGACCGGAAGACCCAATCGCGCGACACCCACTTCCAGCAGGTCTTCCTGCCCGGCTTCGGCGTCCACTACGCCCTGACGCCCGAGCTGGGCGCCCTGGCCGGCGTCCACCGCGGCTTCAGCCCCGTCGCCCCCGGACAACCCGACGCCGTCGAGCCCGAGATCAGCCTCAACTACGAGGCCGGCCTGCGCTACGACGACCCCAAGGCCGACATCCACGCCGAACTCATCGGATTCTTCAATGATTACACCAACCTGACCGGCGAGTGCTCCTTCTCCGCCGGCTGCGACGAGTCCCAGATCGACCTCCAGTTCAACGCCGGAGAGGTCCGCGTCCTCGGCCTCGAATCCATGCTCTCCTCCCACCTCGACATCGGCAAGAGCGGCTTGTCCATCCCCGCGCGGCTGGCCTACACGCTGACCCTGGCCAACTTCGAGACCTCCTTCACCTCCGATAATCCTCAGTTCGGCGAGGTCAAGGCAGGGGACGCCCTCCCCTACCTGCCCGTCCACCAGCTCTCCGTCACCACCGGCCTCGACGCCTCGGACTGGGGGCTGGCCATCTCCGCCGTCCTCGTCGACGAGATGCACGAGAGCGCCTACCAGGACGGCGACGGCGACGACAAGGTCACCGACCGCTTCGTCATGGTCGACCTCTCCGCGCACTGGGACTTCTTCGAGGACTCCCAGTTCTACTTCAAGGTCGACAACGCTCTGAACGCCCAGCCCATCGTCGCGCGCCTCCCCTTCGGCGCCCGCCCCGCCAAGCCCCTCCTCTTCCAGATCGGCGCCCGCACCACCTTCTAACTCAGGGCGTGGGATCGGACGGGATGGGGAGGGGTCGATGCGCCCGCCATGGCGGTTCCAAGGGCGGTCGAGATCGTCAACGAATTCAACGATCTCGATGTGTGCCCGAGGGCGAGGCGAAGGCCTGGATGAGGGGATCAGCGGCGGCGGCGCACCAGGACGCCGCCGAGGGCGACGATCGCCAGGCCCAGCAGCGCCAGCGGGACAGGCGTGGGGCGCGCCTGGGCGCAGACGCCGCGCTGGTGCGCCGGGGTGTCGTCGGCGACAAAAAGAAGACAGTTGGCCACGAATCGAAGTTGGGGCCATGGTGCCTCAAGAACGTCGCGATGGTCTCGATTGCCGTCGTCGTGCGCTGGGGGCTATGGTCGCGCTCGGGCGGAAGCACCACGATCTGGATCTTGTCGCCGTCGTGCATGTTGTCGTGTTCGATGAAAACGAGATGCGCTCTCACTTGTTGTCTGTTAGATTCATGCCTGTTGGGGCTTAGTTTGTCTGGTGTTCTTTCAACGTACCAGGTTCGCACGAAGAGCCTCCCAAACGTCAACAGAGCATGGTTTGAGGGCATCATGGCGGTGCAACACTGTCCCTTATGTAACCGTCCTTATGACCCGCTGACTCACATATCCTGCCCCATTTGCACGACCAAGATCCAAGGTTCGGAGGATCTTCAAGGGATGGAGGGCGACCTGAGCCGGACCTTCGTCGAGCCCTCAGTGCCGGGCGTCGAGACAAACTCCAGGTCGATGGACTCGGGGCAGATGCGGGATACTGATCCGGGGTTGCAAAGGCCGCTTGGGAGGACGGTCGAGCCGACCGGCAAGTTCGGCTTCGTTGAGGATCGCATCGCCCTGAGCCAAGACCTCGGCACTCAGACCACTGCGACTCTCCTGGAGCGCTACCACTTCATCAAGACCATCAACCAAGGGGGGATGGGCAAGATCGTCCTGATGCAGGAAAGGCTTTCGGGACGCTTCGTGGCCATGAAGGTCATGCTTGAGCGCGCTGCGAAGGACCCAAGCCTCGTCCAGCAGTTCGTCCGCGAGGCCATCATCACTGCTCGCCTTCAACATCCACACATCATTCCGGTCTATGACCTGGGATTTTTCTCCGAGAACGAACTCTATTACACGATGCGCTACATCGAGGGTCAGCCCTTCGACGAACTTCTTCCGGTGTTGTCTTTGATCGAGCGAGTGCGCGTGCTGCGCTCGGCGGCGCTGGCAGTGGATTATGCCCACAGCCGCGGTCTGTGGCACAGGGATCTCAAGCCCAGCAATATCCTCGTGGGGAGTCTGGGCGATGCCTATGTCATCGACTGGGGGCTCGTCTCGATCCAGTCCGGCATGAGCTACTCGCTGGACATCCCCAAGATCGTCGTCGAGTCGGTGACCTACGATTTCCCCGATCATCTCCTGGAGCGCACCTGCGGTGCCATCACCGCCGCAAGCGGAGGAGGGTTGATGGGGACCGTGCCCTATCTGTCTCCCGAACAGATCGAAGATCGTCACGATCTGGACGCACGGGCCGACGTCTGGGCCTTTGGCATCATGCTCTACCAGGCGCTCACTGAAGAACATCCCATCGAGTTCTCCTCGCCGATGCAGCTATTCTTCAAGATCGTCACCGAGGACATTATGCCGCCCTCGACCAAGAGGCCCGACATCCCAAAGGCGCTCGACGCGCTCTGTATGAAGATGCTCGTCAAGGATCGTGAGGCTCGCCTCGCGAACCTGGGCGACTTCGTCAAGGAGACCACACAGTTCCTCAACACCATTGGCTCGACTGTCACTGGCCTTGGCCCCTACTCGCCGACTCCCCAGACCCCCTCAGGCAAGGTCGTGGACAACGGCCAACTGGGAGCCCTGATGACCATCCACGACCAGGATCGCCAACAGATTCACAAGTCCAACATCGAGGCCACGGCCCAGATCCAGCAGCTCGTCGCCGCTCAGGCGGTGCTTGCGATCGAGAACGAGCGCTTCAAAAAGAAGAATGAAATCCTCATGAGGCTCTCCCAGCTCAGCTTCTTCGATGTTGTGACTCGCCGCAAACTCATGATGGAGCTTGCCAGTCTCTAAAGAAGCCTCTCAGACGCGGTTCGAAGAGGGGCTTCGTCTGTGACCTTTCTCGCGAAGCTGGAGCAGCCCCGAGAGTCGGCGTTCCATTACCATTGGACCAAGCGGGTATTGCTTCGGGTCAGACAGCAGGCGATCAACGGCGGCGCACCAGGACGCCGCCGAGGGCGACGATCGCCAGGCCCAGCAGCGCCAGCGGGACGGGCGTGGGGCGCGCGGGCGATTGAGCGCAGGCGCAGGCGTCCACCTCGCCCTCGTCGGGCGTGGGGACAGGCGTGGAGCCAGGAGAGGGGAAGTTGGCGTTGTTGGCCGCAAGCGCCTGCTCGATGATCATGGCGTTGTCGGCGATCACGTCGCCCTCGCCTTCGGCGTCCATCTGCCGGATCTCGCGGTTGGCGGGCATGTCGCCCTCGACGCCGAAGGGCCACACCTGCCCCTGGCCGCGCACGACGACGCCATTGCCCAGGTCAACGCGCCAGGGCGCATCGAACTGGCTGAACTCGAGCGAGCACTCGACGACGCGATCGGCGACGTGGGTGTTGGAGACGTCGCCGAGGGTGGTGTTGAAGAGGAAGGAGGGGTCCAGGGTCATCTCGCGCGCCGACATGGTGGTGAACATCCGCGTCATGTAGGGCTGGCTGTTGATCAAATCCTTCGTGTCCTGCATCGGCTTGACGACGAGGGTCTCCAGCGCCGCGATCGCGGTGACGGGGTCGAAGCCTTCGATCTCCTCGCCCTGGAACAGATCCTCGTAGCAGAAGAAGCAGCCCAGGTAGTCCTCGGGGGTGACGTCTTGAGGCAGCGGGAGCTGGTCGGTGATGACGTCGAGGATGCCATCGAAGCCTCTGTAGTTGTTCATGATGAGCGAGATCAGCTCACCCTCGCGGCCAGCCCAGTCGGTGTCCTGGATCTCCTGCCAGATCGCCTCCTCCTCAGAGCTGAAGACGGTCTCGACGAAGGCGGACGAGGCGCCGGCGAACTCGGTGACGAAGCCCTGGCCGCCGGACTCGTCTGCGGCAATGTTGATGGCCTGGGCGTAGTTGGAGTTGGGGTTGAACCAGTTGATGACGGCCTCGTTCAGCTGGAGGTGTCGATAGTTGGCGGGGATGGCGCGGTCCTGCCCCAGGACGAAGGTCATGATGCCCATGTTGTCATTGACGGCCACGGCGGTCGGCCGGATGGGGATCATGGGGTGGTCGGTGGTGTAGGTCAGCACCACGGGGCGGATCGAGCCCGCGTCCGAGGACTTGTTGAGGCGGAAGGCGATGAGGTTGAGGCCGTCTTCGAGGTAGGGCCGCAGCACGTCCGGGCCGATGGCCGTCACGTCGTAGCCGTTGTCGTCCAGCCACTGCACCGCGACCTCGGCCAGATCCTCAAGCTCGGGGTCGACCGCGATGATCTCGTAATCGTAGGGGCCTACCGACCCGCTGCCCACCACCTCCACGCCGCCGGGGCCTCCCTCGGGCTCACCCTCCGGCTCGGCCTCGGGCACACCCTCGGCGTCGTTGAAGGCGAGGTCGTCGTCATTGCATTCGCCTTCGATGATGGTGTTGAGGCGATAGGAGGGGTTGGTGGCGGCCTGGAGGCGCGCGAAGGCGGTGTTGGAGGAGATCCCGACCTCGGGGATGCCGGGGACGGGCAGGACCCAGGAGAAAGAGTCGGCCGGGCCGCTGTAGAGGATCTGCACGACGGCCGTGACCGTCCCGTCCTGGTTGTCGCTGAAGATGATCTGCTCGGCCGTCTGGTTGACCACCCCGTTGTTCTGGTCGCAGAACAGGCCCCCGCAGGCCAGGGCCTCGGAGGGGGACAGGAGCAGGTCGAGGCCTGCGGCTGCGGGGAGCAGCGCGGCGAGCAGGAGGAGGATTCGGGGCAAGGGGGAACGCAACATGGGCTGCTCCTGGGCGTGGTGTTCAGAGGGTCGGCGCCTCGCCCGCCGACCAGGGCGCCGAGGTGATGATCCTTGATTCATCGTCACTCGGTCGCCCATTTGACCTTCAAGGTAGGCGCGTTCTTCGAGCGTGTCCACGGGCGCTCCAGGCTTTCCGTATTCACGTCGTCAACGCCCCCTCGCGGGGCCACGGATCAGGGATTCATCCATGATCGTGGGCACCTGGCGAGGGCTGGGGTGAGGTCGGCCCCCCGCGATCACCGAGGGCAGCCTGAGGAGAGCGGGGCGCCGGAGGCGCAGGCGCCGGGGCTGAAGAGGAGGGCGGGGTTGAGCGAGGTGTGGCCGACGAGGGGGCTGTTGGGATCGAGGTCGATCTGACGGGTGAGGGACTGGTTGGCGCTGGAGGGCAGCGTGAGGCTGAGGATCTCGGCGTCGCCGGGGCCGACGAGGCGAAGGATCGTGCCGCCGTTGGTCAACCCCCAGGTGGTCGTCGTGACCTCGACCAGCGCGCCCGGGAAGGTCGGCAGCGCGGCGTTGGCCTCCAGTCCGGCGAAGAGGACGAGGGCCTGGCCGGGCTGGAGGCACTCGGTGTTGATGACGGCCTTCTGGGTGGCCTCCTTGAAGATGCGAAGGCCGGCGAGCAGGACGGGCTGGTCCGAGACGTTGACAAGCTCGATGAACTCGTCGTCGGAGGAGGAGCGGACGCCGTCACCGTTGGCGTCGCCGCCCTCGGTCGGCACCGCCGAGAGCACCTCATTGATCAGCAATGATCCG
>SYOX01000419.1 GCA_005804885.1 Pseudomonadota bacterium | reverse complement strand
TCTCCTGGTTCCAGCGAAAATTTCGCCGTCTTGTCGTCCGCTGGGAGCGCATCGAAGCCTGCTTCGACGCCTTTCTCTCCCTCGCTTTCATCCACATCTGGCTCAATCGCATCCTTAATCCCATTTAGTGGGATAGGTTCACGACTCTCTCGCCTCTTTCGTTTAAGGAGATTCTGTCTATCGTCGCCAGATCTCCTCGTTGAAAGGCCGATCGAGACGCATCGCCGACACCTGAGATGGGGTGGCGGTAAGGTCTGAACGTTTGAAGGGGAACTGTAGCCGTCTTAGTATGCTCTTGATGATTTTGTTCCGTATCAATCGAGGACGCCGGGGATCCATCAACACAGGATACAGATAGTGCTATAAGAAAAACTTGTATTTTAAGAGAAATGGATGATGAAAACGTGCGTGGCATGGGTGATTGACTCCGTGAAGACTGTTGTTGGGAGTATATGTGGAGATGATGGGCTTGCTTGTCAAGCTTGTCAAGCACGACCGATAGAGTACGCGTTCACCACGATCAGTTGGTCTGAGGTTGATTGCGAAGCGGTTGAGAAATGAAAGGCCGAGTTGTGGTAGGTTAAAAGCAGATAAATGTGAATTAGCCGATGGATGGTTGGGGCAGCGCCCCGTTCGACCGAGTCCGAGCCGCAGGTGGCCGGCCTCTTTCGAGCCCCACAACGACGGCCTGGATTCTCCGGATGGCTTCTCAAACGCTCTGGCATCCAAGGACGAGAGGCGCTGAAGTGGCTGACCGAAGCGGTCGTGGCACAGCGCCAAGGCTCAGCACCTCCCTCGCTGCTCCCCCCTGCCCACCTGAACTCATGCCACCCCTGTGAACACGTATCTCCCCATGAACGCGTACCATTGATTTAACAAAACAGATATAATCGAGAATTGACGCGAGGTTGCAAGATGCCTTGTCCTGACAGCCCCCGGTGTCGACCTGGCCCGCGCACGCTCCAAGCCCCACCCGACGAGCCCGCCCAACGGGCGGTGCCAGGAGCGTGGGTTCGTCGGGCGTGGAGTGTTGCAGACGGAGCCCGCACCTTGAAGACGATGGAGGCTGTGATAGAGTCTGGGGATGATCCCGCTTCGCCTGAGCCGCGCTCGGGCCTATCCGTCCCTGGAGAGCTTATGACCGCCTGGACCGCCCGCCTGCTCTTGATCCTCTTGGCCGCCGCGACGCTGGCCGGCTGCGGCGACGACGAAGGCCCCGCCGATCCCGTCAACAACGACCCCGGCGACGCGGGCGAGCCCGAGCCAACGCCTGAGCCCGAGCCGACGCCCGAGCCAGCGCCCGAGCCCGAGCCAGCCCCTGAGCCCGAGCCTGAGCCCGAGCAGGAGCCTGAGCGGCCCCCCGGATCGCTGTGCGCGCCGTGCAACATCGACGACGAGTGCGGCGGCCCGGACGATCGGTGCCTCAACCTGCCCTTTGAGGAGACAGGGACCTGCGCCGTGGACTGCACGGACGACGAGGAGAGCTGCCCCGAGGGCTACGACTGCCTCGTGGTGCAGGAGGCGCCGACGCAGGTGAGCCAGTGCGTGCCGACCTTGTTGCTGTGCGACAACCCCTGCGAGGGGGTCGAGTGCCCGGTCGGCGAGGTCTGCGATCCGGGCCGAGGGGGCTGCGGGCCGCCGCTGGGGCTGTGCGACCTGCCCTGCATCACGGACGAGGCTTGCGGCGGGGAGGCCGACCAGTGCGTCTTCCTCAACACGACGGGCGAGTTCTACTGCGCGAAGGACTGCGCCGCCGATCAGATCTGCCCCGACGGCTACTTCTGCGCGGAGGTGGGGACGGACACGGGGATCTTCCAGTGCGTGCCCGAGGCGCTGACCTGCGTGGACCGCTGCACCGGCGTTCAGTGCCCCGAGGGTCAGGTCTGCGACACCTTCACGGGGGCCTGCGGCGAGCTGCTGGGGCTGTGCGACATCAACTGCGTCAACAGCGGCCTGTGCGGCGGCCCGGACGACATCTGCATCTCGCCGGGCAACGCCGACAACGAGTCCTTCTGCGCCACGGCCTGCGTCAACAACGGCGACTGCCCGCTGAACTACTTCTGCGCCGATCTGGACAACCGGGAGCTGGGGGTCTGCATCCCCATCGAGATCACCTGCGTCGACGATCGCTGCGACGGCGTCAACTGCGGGCCAGGCGCCAACTGCGACAAGCGCACCGGGCAGTGCGTCCAGGTCCAGGTCCAGCTCTGCGATCCTTGCGGGGATCTGCCCAGCTCGGCCTGCGGCGGCCCGGACGACCTGTGCCTCAACATCGGCGAGCAGGGCGGGGTGATCTGCTCGATGGACTGCACCGCGACGGGCGAGTGCCCGAACGAGGGCTACTTCTGCGCCATCCTCCAGAACACGACGCGGCGAGCGTGCATCCCGATCGGCAACAGCTGCCTGCGCTGCCAGGGCGTCGAGTGCGAGGAGGGGTCGACGTGCAACCCGCTGACCGGCCAGTGCGAGGGGCCGGCGCAGTCGTGCCTGGAGGTGCCCTGCGGCCAGGGCGAAATCTGCAATCCGGACGCGGAGTTGTGCGAGGTGATCAACGCGGCGTGCAACTTCGACACGCGGGTGACGGACTGCTTCGGGCCCGTGCGCAAGTGCTCGGCGACGCGGGCCAGGGCGCCGGGGGTCTGCGCGGTGATCTGCAATGACGACGGCGACTGCTCGCCGGAGGCGCCCAACTGCGTCGACCTCTACCGGGTCGGCGAGCTCTGCGTGCCCGACGGCCTGGGCGCCCCTACGACGTGCGGGGTGACGGCGCCGGAGGGGGTCGGGATCGGCAGACCCTGCGGGGTCGGCGTCCAGGCGGCCTGCCCCAACGACGCGCCGACCTGCATCCAGGGGGTCGAGCCGGACATCCTGGGCTTCTGCTCGCTGGGCTGCGGCTCGGACGCGGACTGCGGCGGCCGGGGCACCTGTCAGGCGCTGCGGGGGAGGCCGGGGCGCTCGTGCGTGCCGGAGAACTGCCTGTGCCTGACCGGGGCGGCGGTGCCCGATGGCCAGAACGACGTGCTGGCGCAGGTCCTGGCCCGCCAGGGCTTGAGCCGCTGCAGCTTCAGCCTCGACCCGACCTTGCAGCGCAACCTCGACCCGGCCACGCCCAGCGCGCCGCTCAAGCCGGTGGGGGTCGCGGGGCTGGTCGGCCAGCCGCTCTCGGCGCCGGGCGCGGCGGCCTCGCTCAAGGCAGACCTGGACAACGCCTCCTTCGGGTCGTCGCTGGCGCGGGACGCGCTCGTGGCGGCGGCGGCGCGCCAGGGGATCATCGTCCAGGCCCGGACGCCCGACTTCCCGCTGCCTGACCAGCTCGCGCCGCTGGCCGAGGGCGTGCGCGCCTTCGTCCAGGCGACCGGCGAGGGCTTCAGGCCGGAGATGATCGAGGGGGACGTGGGGGCGGTGCCGGTGGACTTCCAGATCAAGGTCGCCCGGATCCTGGCCGCGGCGGCCGAGGTCGTCGCGGTGCGGCAGGGGATCGCCGACGCGCTCGGGCTGGACGAGGCCGGGGTGGCGGCGCTCTTTGCCCACACGCCCTACCTCTTCCTGCCGCCCGCCGCCGGGGCGGTCGTGCCAGACCTGGGCGACGCCGAGGCGCTCGACCGCCTGGAGGCCTTCGACCTGGCGGCGCTGACCCAGGCCGCCGCCGACCTCGTGGCCGTGATCGAGGCCGCCGACCTTGAGGCCGACCCGGCGCTGGACGCGGTGGACATCCGGGTGCAGACGCGCGCGGGGCTGATCGTCATCGGGGGGGCCGGCAACACGACCTGGACCCCGCAGCTCCTCGACGGGCCCATCGCGCTGCTGCTGGACGTCTCCGGCGACGACACCTACCGCGTCCCGGTGGGCGCCACCTCCGCCTCGACCCAGCCCGTGGGCGTGGGCATCGACCTGGGCGGCGACGACGACTACGGCTACGTCGCCGCGCCGGACCCGCGCGACCAGCAGGCGTGGCTGCCCAGCGACGCCGGGGGCCGCTTCGCGCCCATCCTCCCCGTTCAGGCCGGCAATGGCGCCGTGAGCCTCTCGGACACCCCGCGCCAGGGCGCCGGGCGCCTCGGCGTCGGCCTGCTCTTTGACCTGGGCTCGAGCGCAGACACCTACACCTCCCTTCGCATGAGCCAGGGCGCCGGGATCCTCGGCGTCGGCGTGCTGGTCGACAACGGCGGCGACGACGCCTACGCCGCCGAGGCCTTCGCCCAGGGCGCCGGGCTCCTCGGCCTCGGCCTCCTCATCGACGACGGCGGCAACACCGTCCGCGACACCTTCCGCGTCTGGCACGCCGGCCAGGGCTTCGGGGCCGCCCGCGGCGTCGGCCTGCTCTACGAGCTCTCCGGCGACGACGCCTACACCGCCGAGCCCGCCGCCGGCATCCCCGACGTCCTCTACTTCTCCCCCCCCGACCGCGGCCTCTCCAACCAGAACCTCGCCCAGGGCGCAGGCGCCGGCGTCCTGCCCGCCGACCTCCGCAACCCCAACCGCCAGGCCCTCGGCGGCGGCTTCGGCGCCCTCTACGACTTCGCCGGCGACGACACCTACCTCAGCGCCACCTTCGCCCAGGGCGCCGCCGTCCACCTGGCCGTCGGCCTCCTGATCGACAACGCCGGCGCCGACGCCTACACCGCCCGCTTCGGCGCACAGGGCTACGGGGAGCTGGCCGCCCTCGGCCTCCTCGTCGAGCGCGGCGGCGACGACACCTACAACGCCTCAGGGCGACAGATCGGCGCCCTGATGGGCCACGGCGGCGACCTCGGCGCCGGCGTCCTCGTCGAGCTGGCCGGCGACGACGCCTACCGCGTCCCCAACCTGTCCTGCGGCGCCGGCTCCCTCAACGGCGCCGGCGTCATGCTCGACCTCGACGGCGCCGACCAGCACGACGCCCTGACCAACACCACCTGGGGCTTCGCCTCCACCAACGTCGGCGATGACCCCGGCAACCCTCGCCTCCAGGCGCCCACCTACGGCCTCTTCATCGACACCGGCGCCGACCCCGACACCTACTCGCGCGTCGACCTGGAGGGGCAGAACCCAGCCCCCATCGGCGACAACCGGAGCTGGTCGCAGCGCGCCGACGACACCAACCCCCGCGAGATCGGCCTCGGCATCGACGGCGCCGGCCTCACCGGCATCGAGTAACCCCCTTGCCCACACTGACCCGACGCCGCCTGCTCCTGGCCGCGACCGCCGCCGCGCTCGCCGTCGGCGCCGCTGGCGCAGCACACCTCGCCTGGAAGCGCTGGAGCCCCGGCTGCGTCCCAGGCCCCGCCTCCACGATGGTCTGCGCCGCCTCCGACATGACCCGGCTCCCCAACCACGGCCGCGTCCCCCTCGACGGCCCCGAGTACGACCTCACCCTCGGCGGCGTCCACCTCGACGCAGCCCGCAACGAGGTCGTCGGCTTCCAGATCATCCTCCAGCGCAAGGCCAGCGACACCGCTCGCCTGAGCCTGACCGTGACCGACCTCAAAAACCCCAAGGGCGACATTCTCCCCGCAGACCCCTGGATCGAGCGCTTCCTGGCCTATTACGCCTGGGTCGACAACGCCGGCTACACCTGGGGATCGCCCACCGAGGTCCTCCCCTGGCCCGACTTCTACCCCGACGCCCTGATCCCCTTCCAAGCCTCCTGCGACCCCACCCCCAAGACCCCCCCTGGGTCCAACGACCTCCACCCACCCTCCGACGACAAGCCGGCCGCACCGCCCGCCGACGCCGCACAGGGCGCACAGGCCACACAGGCCGCACGACCCGCCGCCGAAGGCCCACCGCCCGCCGCCGAAGGTCCACCGCCCGCCAGCGACAAGCCAGACGCACCGCCCGCCGACACACCCACGGGCGCGCAGAGCGCCGAAGCCGCGCCCCGCGCCCCGCTGACCGACTTCCCCCTCCCCACCGCGCACGGCCCCAACCAGGCCGTCTGGATCGACATCACCGTCCCCCGCGACCAGCCCCCCGGCCTGTACCACGGCCGCGTCATCGTCGCCGCCCAGGGCGAGAAACTCGAAATCCCTTTGTACATCGAGGTCTTCGGCGCCACGCTGCCCGACGAGACGACCTTCCAGGCCGTCGGCGAGATCTACGACCCCTACGTCGCCGAGGGCGTCAAGCCCGACCAGCTCGGGACGCCCCGGTGGCGCCGCACAGCCTGGTGCCACCAGCAGCTCGCCCACCGACACCGCACCGTCTTCATCGAACGGTTTGACGGCGCCGCCGGCCCTGATCGACCCGCCGGCCCCGATCGACCTGCCGGCCCCGGTCAACCCGCCGGCACCGATCGACCCGCCAGCCCCGATGGCGCCGCCGGCACCGATGGCGCCGCCGGCACCGATCGACCCGCCGGCCCCGGTCAACCCGCCGGCACTGAGGGCGCCGCCGGCACAGATCAACCCAGCGTCGACAAGGCGTGGGCGACCTACGTCGAGGCCTTCGGCCCCGCGCTCGACGGCCGCCTCTTCACCCCCGAGTTCGGCTACCGGGGGCCCGGCCAGGGCGTCCCCGTATCGGTCTGGCGCACGCCCTGGCCCCAGGGCTACAACGGCTCCCTGGCCGGCCCGCTGACCGACGCCGAGATCGAGGCCATCAAGGGCCGCGCCGCCGCCTGGGCCGAGCTCGTCGAGGCGAAGGGCTGGGATCGGACCTCCTGGTTCGCCTACATCTTCGACGAGGTCGACGGCCCCACCGACCACGGCGCCGGCTTCGCCGCCACCGACCCCGCCCACGACGCCACCATCGCCATGACCCACGCCCAGATGGCCCGCGTCCAGCGCGCGCTCGACGAGGGCAGCCCGAAGCGGCGCATTGACCTGATGTGGACCAGCCACAGCAACCCGACGATCTGGTCTGGCAAGGCCGACCTCGATCTGGTCGGGACCATCCGGCTCTGGGCGCCCAACGCCGCCGCCGCCGACGTCCCCTTCCTGACCGCCCGCCGCAAGGTCGGCGAGCGCGTCTGGTTCTACCACGACGGACACCCCTCCGTCGGAGCCCACGCCATCAACGCCTCCGGCGTCGAGATGCGCACCTGGGGCGTCATCACCGCCCGCTACCACCTCGACGGGCACCTGATGTGGGCCGTCAACCTCTCCGACCCAGAAAACCCATACAACAAGCCAAGTTACAAGAACTCCGACGACCGCTTCGGCAACGGCGCCTTGATCTACCCCGGCGCCATGCTCCCCACCATCGGGCACCAGGCCCTCGATGAGCCCGTCCCAAGCGCCCGCCTCAAGGCCTGGCGGCGCGGCCTCCAGGACGCCGAGCTGATCGCTCTGGCCCGCGCCGCCGCAGGCGACAAGGCCGTCGACCCGCTCGTCGAGCGCATGATCCCCCGCGCCCTCTCCGAAGGACAGGGCCGCGCCGCGTGGCCCTCCGACCCCGCCGCGTGGCTCGAATTCCACCGCGCCCTGCTCCGGCTCGCCTCACCCTGAGCGGCCAGGGGCGCCTCACGCTCTCCACTCCCTGAGTCGCGCTGACAACAAACACATCGGCGCGGCGCTCACCCTGCGGCCACGCTCACACCGCCGGCGCGACCTCGATCCCCCTGGCGCTCGCCGCGTCGATCAGCGCCCCAGGCGCCGCAACGAGCAGCACCGCGCCCTCGCCCATCGCGTCGAGCGCGGCGGTCAGCGCCGCGCGATCTCCAGCCGGCATCGCGGCGATCTCCGGATCGGCGCTGGAGGGGGCGCCCCAGCGAGGCAGGACGACCATCGCCGCGATCCAGAGGGCGACGGCGCGCGCGTCAGCGCCGCCGCGCTGGAAGGCCTCCACGGCGCAGACCAGCCAGGGGTGGTTGACGCAGAGCTGCGCGCGATCGTCGAGGGCGGCCATCAGGTGCGCGCGGGCCACGCCCGATCCCTGGGGCGCGTAGAGCCCGGCGATGACCTCGGGGTGGATCACGAGCATCGGGCGACCGACCAGCGGCGCGGGCTCCGGCAAGGCCTCGACCTCAACGCCGAGCTGTCCAGCCAGGAAGGCGCGGTGATCGCCGCGCACGCCATCGAGCCCGCCGTGGCCGAGCCCCTTGGCCCGATCGTAGCCGCGCCGGATCAACGCCGCGACCGGGACTTCGCTCGCCGGGGGATATACCATCTGCCCCTCCCTTCACCCCGAGCCCTGGAGCGCCCGCGGGCCCTTGTCCAGCGACTCGCGCCACTCGCCTTCGATCGTGCTGTCGGCCACGATCCCGCCGCCGACGTGCCAGACGATCTCCCCCTCGGCCACGAGCGCCGAGCGGATCACCACGGACAGATCCGCGTCGCCGTCAAAGCCGACGTGGCCCAGGACACCGGAGTACCACCCTCGCGGCCCGGTTTCCAGCCTCGCCAGGAGTCTCATCGCCTCGATCTTGGGCGCCCCGGTCATGCTGCCCGGCGGGAAGCAGGCCCGCAGCGCCTCGACCGCGCCGACGCCTGGCCTGGCCCGACCTCGGATCGTCGAGGTCATCTGGTGGACGGCCGCGTAGCTCTCGATGGTGAAGAGCTCAGGCACCTCCACGCTGCCGATCGCACAGACTCGGCCCAGATCATTGCGCATCAGGTCGACGATCATCACGTTCTCGGCCCGATCCTTCTCCGACGCGGCCAGCGCCTCGCGCAAGCGCGCGTCCTCGACCGCGTCCGCGCCTCGCGGCCGGGTCCCCTTCATCGGCCGGACCTCCATCAAGCCCGCGCGGATGCTCAGGAATCGCTCAGGAGATGCCCCGGCCAGCGCCACGGGCGCGCCGCAGGCCAGCAGCGCCGCGAAGGGGGCCGGGCTGCGCTCGCGCAGCGCCGCGAACACGTCGAGGGCCGACACCTCGGGGGGCCGCGCGGCCCGCAGCGGGTGGGTCAGGCACCCCTGATAGCACCGCCCCTGACCGATCGCCGCCAGCACCTCGGCGGCGGCCGACTCGTAGGCCGCGCGCCCCATGATCGGCTCAAAGCCCAGCCCCTCGACAGGGGCGCAGGGGCCCGGCGCGGGCGCGTCGACCAGGGCATCGACCAGGGCGCGGGCGCGGGCGCAGGCCAGGGCGGGGTCGGGGGGAGAGCCCCAGGCGGGCAGGCCCCAGGAGCAGGCCCAGGCGCGGCCGGTGAGACGATCGCAGGCCAGGAAGGTGTCGTAGAGGCCCCACCAGGCGTCGGGCTCGCCCCACCGGGGTTGATCGGGGCTCAGGGACTCGACCGCGGCCCGGCAGCCGTAGCCGAAGACGCCGACGGCGCCGCCGCGAAAGGGCAGCCCGCCCAGCGGCCCGGCGTCGAGCGCGTTGAAGGGCTCCAGCATCGCCGCCAGGGCCTCGAAGGGGTCACCGAAGAGGGCGATCTGGCGGGCGGGGGCGCCGTCTTCGAGGGCAGCCAGCGCACAGCGGCCGACGTCGCCGCGCACCTCGGCCACCGGGCACAGGCCCAGGAGGGTCCAGCGCCCCAGGCCAGCCTGGATCATCGCCGAGTCGAGGCAGACGATCCCCTCGGCGACCCCCGCGCGCACATCGTGAGCGCGCCCGCGCCCGCGAGAGACGCGGTCAGCGGCGTCGATCAAGGCCAGGGTGTCAGGGGCTGGCGCCGGGAGCTCAAAGCGCACGGGCGCGCGGCGGTCGATCATATCGCCATCGCAGATCTGAACGTGACAGCGCGCCTCGTTCGACTAGAATGATGAGGCGATCCTGGCGGCTGAACGTCGATGTCGGGGAATGGATGGGGGTTTGAAAGCGTCATGAGGTGACTTCGGAGCTGCGCGCGGGATCTTCGCCGAACCCTTCATCAGACACATAGCACGACTCACCTTGATTCACGAGCCACCACGCCCCGCGCCCGCCCGACCGAGGCGCCCGCAACCCCGACCGCTGCCCCGAAGCGCGCGGCGGTGGTGGTGGATTCTCGCCCCCATGCTCCTGCTGCCCTGCGCGCTGATCGGCGGCGCCGTGGCGGCGCGGTACCTCGCCGAGGGCTTCATCGCCGACAAGCTCACCGAGGAGGCGAAGGCGCGCGGGGTGACCACCTCGTGGGAGTCGCTGGAGCTTGGCTACGATCTGCGCCTGGTCATCAAAGGGCTGGCGGCCTCCAAGGGCGACGACCTCCTGATGACCTTGGAGGAGGCGCACATCGAATGGGACTTCGACGATCTGCTCTCGGGGCGCCGCGCGCCGCGCGGGATCACCTTGAGCGGGCTGGACCTCCGCGTCGATCCAGCGGCGCTGCGCGCCTCGGGCGTCTCGGCGACGGCGGAGGGCTCGCCGCCGGGCGAGGGCCAGGAGCGCGGGTTGATGGACAAGATCGCCCCGCTCTTCGAGACGGCGGTCGTGCTGGAGCGCGCCCGCGTGCAGGCGCGCGGGCTGCCGGGCCCGACGCCCGAGGTGCTCTTGACCGACCTCTCGATGAAGGCCAGCCCATCGGACGGGGATCGCTGGAAGGGGGAAGCCGTCGGGGTGTGCGAGCGAGGGTGCGGGGCGGGGCCTCAGGAGGTCAAGGCTTCGGCGCTCTGGGGCATGCTGGGGTTGGAGCTCAAGGCGACGCTGGAGCGGCCGGTGACGGTCGAGGTCCCGCTGCCGGGGCAGGAGGGGTTGACCCCGGTGACGGTGGCCGGCGTCGACGCGCTGCTGCCGAGGCACGGCGGCAGGCCGACGCTCGGGGCGCTGGGGGTCGCGCTGCCCATCGACCAGCGGGGCCTGCTGGGCAGCGCGCGGATCGAACGTGTCGAGGTCGAGCTCCCGGAAGGCGGCGGCTTGCCGAAGCGCGTGGCGCTTCAGCGGCCCCTCATTGAGCTTGAGCGGCCCGCCAACCCGGCGCCCCAGCAGGAGCTCTTGAGGGCGGAGCGCCCGAAGGTGAGGATGCCCGCCCTGGTGCCCGAGGTCTCGACGCGGGCGCGGCTCCTGGCCGCGCTGCCCGCGCCCTCGGAGATCCTCGCGATCCGAGACAAGATCCTGCCATTGCTGGATAAAATAGAGGTTGAGGACGGCGCGCTGCGCGTGCGGGAGGCGGGGGGCAGAGAGCTCCTCGCCTTGAAGGGCGTACAGATCCGGCACGATGGCGAAGCGGTGCGCGTGGCGTTGAGCGACCGGGGCGGGGAGATCTCGGCGACGCTGGTGGCCGGGACGGACACGATCGCGGTCGACCTCGACGGGGTGTCCATCGACCGCGCCGAGCAGCTCCAGGACCACGTCGATCAGCTCAAGACCAGGAAGCGATGGCGCCTCGAAGGGACGCTGAACGGGCGGCTGCGCGTGCGCTTCGGGGGCGAGGCCTTCAAGGCCGCGCCGATGACCTACATCGAGGATCGGGGCCAGGTCGGGGGCTTCCACGTCGAGGGCGCCCTGGAGCTCAGCGGCGGGCTGCTCTACGTCAAGGGGCTCTCGCCGGGGCCCATCGACGGGCAGCGGGCCAGGATCGCCTTCAACGCCTCCTACCAGCCGCCCGGACCCGAGGGCCAGAGCGATCGGCTGACGGCGCGCAGCGTCAAGGTCGAGCTGCCCTCGCGGGGGCACGAGGGGCGTTGGGCCGAGGCCCGCGCGGAGGTCGAGGTCGAGCACGTCCTCGACGGCGAGTCGACGGAGATCGCCGCGCGGCTGTGGGTGCCCTCGCTGGACTGCGGGGTGGCCTTCGGCGCCATCCCGAAGGGCATGCTGCCCAACCTCCACGACCAGCTCAAGGCCAGCGGCGCCTTCGCCCCCGACTTGACCTTCCAGATCAACGTCGCCAACCCCTACGGCCTGGAGATGGACCTCAAGGGCCTGCCGGGCGATTGCGCGCTGGCCTCGCTGGGCAAGTTCTCCCCCGACTACCTCAAGGACGACTTCGCCCAGGAGGTCCGCGAGGGCGTCTCTCGCTCCGGCATCCTCGTCGGCCCCGACAGCGGCAGCTACGTCAAGATTTACAACGTCCCAGACTACGTGCGCGCCATCACCTACATGACCGAGGAGGGGGGCTTCTACAAAAGCGCCGGCTTCAGCCTGAACCTGATCAAGCGCGCCGTGCGCCTCAACGTCCACAAGGGCCGCTACGCCTATGGGGGCTCGACGATCTCGCAGCAGCTCGTCAAGAACCTCTTCATGACCCGCCAGAAGACCTTGAGCCGGAAGCTGGAGGAGGCCTTCATCGTCTGGCGCATGGAGGAGGTCTTGACCAAGGACCGCATCCTGGAGCTCTACCTCAACTGCATCGAGTACGGCCCCAACATCTACGGCATCAAGCGGGCCGCGCAGTTCTACTTCGGCAAGCAGCCCGCCCAGCTCGACCCCATCGAGGGCGCCTTCCTGGCCGCCATCAAGCCCTCCCCGCTGGTCGGCATGAACTTCATGGGGCCCGGCCACACCCCCGCCATCGGGTGGTGGTACGATCGCATGGAGGGGCTCGTGCGCGGGATGAACCGAAGGGGCATCATCGGCCTGGATCAGCTCAAGGCGGTCGAGCCCTTCATCGTCTTCTTCCGCTCCTTCAGCGGCGACCGCAATCTCTTCCGCGAGCAGGTCCGCCGCCAGCGGGCCGGCCTCAGCGGCCTGGCCGTCCCCGAGGGCGAGCCCGCCGATCAGGTCGCCGCTCAGACCGCCAACAAGCCCGCCAACAAGCCCGCCGCTCAGGCCGCCAACAAGCCCGCCGACAAGCCCGCCGATCAGGCCACCCGGCAGGGCGACAAGAAGCCCGCCCCCCAGACCTCGCCGCTGCCCGCCAACGCCCGCCGATACCGCCTCGAAGAGCTGCCCCCAGGGCCCTGAGCGGACCCTGGCCGCTCAAATCCCGAAGATCTGGATCGCGAGGCCGCTGGCCGCGATCGCGACGCCCGCCAGCGTGTTGGCGTGGCGCTCCAGGGCCCCCATCGGCAGCGACCGCATCCCCAGCGAGCCCACCGCCACGAGCCCCAGCATCGTCCCGATCGTCACCGCCCCGAAGACCACCGTGACCGCCACCACCGACCACCACGAGCGCTCGTAGGCCGGCGCCATGAACATCGGGATGAGCGCCTCGCAGGGTCCGAAGATGAAGAGCACGAAGAGCGCCCAGGCCGTCGCACGGTGCGCCCCGTGCGCGTGCGCGTGCTCCCTGGCGTGGCCGTGCTCATGGACGTGCACCGTCCCATCCTCGTGCGCGTGCGCGTGGCTGTGCTTGTGGCCGCGCCGCGCTCTGTGGCCGCGCCGCGCTCTGTGGCCGAGCTGCGCTCTGTGGCCGCGCCGCGCTTTATTGAAGGACCACGCCGCGTAGACCAGCCCGAAGGCGATCAGCCCCCAGGCCGCCAGCGACCCCCTGGCCCCTTCGAAGACCTCAAGGCGATCGAGCGTCACCCCCAGGCCAATCCCCACAAAGCCCAGCAGCACCGACCCCAGCACGTGGCCCAGCCCGCAGGCCGCCGTCAACGCCAGCGTCCGACCCAGCGACCAGCCCCTGGCCTTGCCCATCACCACGAAGGGCAGCGTGTGATCCACGCCGACGAAGGTGTGCAGGAAGGCGACCACCGCCGCAGCCTGGAGGAGCGCCCATAACCCCTGCGACGTCATTCAAACACCCCGATTCATTCAAGAAACGACTCAAAAAGACAGCTGATAGCCCGAGCCCACCAACGCCTCGATCGCCTCGACCGACTTCGGCACCCCCGAGGTCAGCACCTCCGGGCCATCCGCCGTCGTCAGCACATCGTCCTCGATCCGCACCCCGATGCCCCAGAAGCGCTCGTCGACCCCCTCGGCGCCATGCTGGATGTAGATCCCCGGCTCGATGGTCTGCACCACGCCAACTTGCAGGGACGAGGCCTGCTGGCCCTCGTAATAGGGGCCGACGTCGTGCACGTCCATCCCAAGCCAGTGACCCGTCTTGTGCATGTAGAACTTCTTGTACGACTCGTCCTCGATCAGCGCGTCCACCTGCCCGTTGAGCAAGCCCAGGTCCACCATCGACTGCGTCAGGCTCTTCACCGTCGCCTCGTGGATCGACTGCCACGAGCTGCCCACCCGGCACAGCTCGATCCCCGCCTCCTCCGCCTCAAGGACCGCCTGATAGACGTCGCGCTGGACCCCGGAGAAGCGCCCCGAGGCCGGGAAGGTCCGCGTGATGTCCCCGGCGTAATAGCCCAGCTCCGCCCCCGCGTCGATCAAGACCAGATCCTCCGGCCCGATCGCGCTCCGGTTCTCCGTGTAATGCAGGATCGTCGCGTTGACCCCCGCGCCCACGATCGTCCCGTAGGCCGGCGCCAGGGCCCCGTTCTTGACGAAGATGCACTCGATCAAGGCCTGAAGCTCGTACTCGTGCATCCCAGGTCGACACGCCTTCATCGCCGCCAGGTGCGCCTCGGCCGTCAGCGCGCACGCCGCCCTCAACAGCGACAGCTCCTCGGGCCGCTTGATCAGCCGCAGCGGGTGCACCAGCGCCCGCGCGTCGCGCCACACCGTCGGCCCCGCCGGGGCCTTGCCGCGCCGCGCCCTCAAGCCGCCCACCGCGCCGATCACCAGCGCGTCCGAGGGCTGGCCGAGCTGGTAGTGGATCTCCTCGGCCTCCTCCAGCAACCTCGGCAGCTCCTTGGCCAGAGACCCGATCTCGAAGGCCGCGTCGGCGCCAAAGCGCTCCCTGGCGCCCTCCACCCCCGCCCGGCGGCCGTGCCAGATCTCCTGCTCGGGATCGCGCGGCCTGACGAACATCGCCAGCGGCCCCGCCTCCATGCAGGCCCCCAGCACCACCACCGCCTCCGGCTCCTCGAAGCCCGTCAAGTACAGCACGTCGCTGCTGGCCCGGTAGGGGTAGGTCGTGTCCCGGCTGCGCACGCTCTCGCCGCCGCTGAAGAAGATCGCCACGCCCCGAGGCCCCATCGCCTCCAGAACCCGCGCACGCCGCTGCTCGTAAACCCCGTCGCTCATCACGCGCTCGCCTCCGGCCTCTGCGCCGACCCGCCCCCGGCTCGCCGCCCCTGTGATATGTAAGCATTCAATAAAATTGATGAATCCGAGCCAACGGGCCCGGGCGATCCGCTACTTGATGTCGTTGCCGCGATCGCGGAAGAAGAGCTTGAGCTTGGAGCCCTTGCGGATGCGGATCGTCTTGACCTCGCTCATCTCGCCGCTCTCCCAGCGCACCTGCACCTCGTGGCGCCCCAGCTCCAGCTCCCGGTTGATCATCGGCGTCGTCGCCCCCACCGGCGACCCATCCACGAAGACCTCTCCCTTGGGCTTGGAGTAGACCGTCAGCTTGCCCTTCTCGTCCCCCTCGGCCTCCTCCTCCTCCGCCGCGACCGGGTTGGAGTCGGCCGCCGAGGGCGGCGGCGGGAAGCTCGACGCCGCGGCGGCCGCCGGGATGCTCGACGCCGGGGTCGGCGGCGTCTGGTAGCCCGCCAGATCCACCATCATCGTGCGCAGCTCCTTCGGCCGCACCACCACCGTGTAACTCTTCTGCTTGTCGCCCAGCTTGAAGATGACCTCGTGGCGCTCCAGCGCCGAGACCTTCATCCCCAGATCGCTGCGCTTCGGGTAGGGCTTGCCGTCCACCGTCACCTGGGTGGCGCCCGTCGTGTAGATCCGGATCCACCCCGACGTGCTCTGCGGCGCCTTGCGCGCGCCCCTCCCCTGCGCCTCGGCCACGTCGATCGACGCCGCGCAGAGCGCCCACACGCTCAACACCAGGACGACCCCGAAGACACCCAAACGCCGCGCTTCAAACATCACTTCAACCTTCATTGCTCCACGCGAGCCCGCCTCGACAAAGACCCGGCCCCCCTTGATACATCGAACCCACACCGCGCGCAAAGACCGCCCGTCCAGGCGAGCGCGCCTTGTCCTCAGGCGACCCGCCCCACACCCTCAACACCCCCCAGCCCCCGGACAGTCCGGCGCCGAGAGCCCCCCCCACATCACTGGCGCCACGACGCGCCCAGCGCCTCCTGGACCAGCGCAGGCAGGACCGCCTCGATGTCGCCCTCCAGCATCACCCCGCGCACCCGCCTGACCGCGCCGACCTCGACCTCCTGCCCGATCGCGATCGTCACCCCGCCCTCCTGAAACATCTCCTCCGGGATCCGGTGGATCGGCGGCCGCGTCAGATCCACGCCAAGCACCAGCAGCGACCGACCCCCGTAGACCCACCCCGCCGCCTGCTCCCTCGGCCCCCTCGGCATCGCCTCCCCGAAGAGCACCATGTCGGGCCTCAAGGCGCCCCCGCAGGCCCCGCACATCGGCGGCGACGCCCACGCGACCGAGGCCGGTGCCTCCCGCCGCGCCCCGCACTCGGCGCACCGGAGCCTGTCGACCGCCCCGAAGAGCTCGGCCACCGGACCTCCCCCCGACCGCCGCGCCAGGCCGTCCGTCGTCGTGCTGATCACCCCCCGCACCTTGCTGGCCTCCGCCAGCGCCCTCAACGCCCCGTGCGCCCTCGACGGCCCCGACGGCGACCCCAGCGCCCCATCGACCGCCGACCGCCACGCCCCCCAGGCACCCCACGCCCGCTCCGGCCAGCGACCAAAGGCCTCCGCCGTCGCGCAGCGCGCCGGATCCTCGTCCCAGACCCCGCCGGGCGCCTCCGGCGCCGTCAACCCCGCGCACGACAGCAAGCCCGGCCCGGCCAGCACCACCGCGCGCCCCTGGGACAACACCTCCACGGCGCGCGCGCGCGCCTCCTCTTGATCTCGCGTCACCAACCCACACCTCCGCCTCGCACCACCGCCTCATCGTCGCCTCGACGCCGCCCCAGGGCAAGGAGATCTTGACGCGGCGATCCCCCGCCGCCCTCCGCGCGCCGACAGATCTTGACGCGCGATCCCCCGCCGCCCTCCGCGCACCCACGGCAGGCCGCCGCGCGTTGCCTCATCCTCGGCACCTTGGTATCAATGTCGGGCGCTCGCCCAGGAGCCCTCACGCCAGCTCGCCCAGGCGCCCCACGGAGGCCCAGCCATGACCCAGGAGAAGATCGCCCTCAAGGAGGTCCGGCACGTCGCCCGGCTCGCCCACATCGACGCCACCGACCAGGACCTCGAGGCGATGCGCGCCGACCTCAACGCCATCCTCGATTACGTCGCCCAGCTCGAAACCCTCGACCTGGAGGGCGTCGCGCCGACCACCCACGCCGTCCCCCTGGAGCTGCCCTTGCGCCCCGACCTCCTGGCCGCCACCCTGACCCGCGACGAGGTCCTGGCCGGCGCACCCGACCAGGACCAGGGCATGTTCCGCGTCCCCCGGATCGTCGAGGGGGGCAACTGACCATGACCTCACCCCTCGACACCCTGACCATCCGAGGCTGCATCCGCGCCATGGAGCGCGGACAGACCAGCGCCGTCGAGCTGACCGAGGCCACCCTCAAGGCCATCGAGGACAAAAACCCGAGCATCAACGCCTACATCACCCTCAACCCCGACGAGGCCATCGCCCAGGCCCGCGCCGCCGACCAGGCCCGCCTCCAGGGCCGCGCCGGCGCCCTGGCCGGCGTCCCCATCGCCCTCAAGGACATCCTCGTCACCCGCGGCCTCCGCACCACCGCCGCCAGCCGCATGCTGGCCGACTTCGTCCCGCCCTACGACGGCACCGTCGTCCGGAAGCTGCGCGAGGCCGGCGCCGTCGTCCTCGGCAAGACCAACCTGGACGAGGTCGCCAGGGGCTCCTCCACCGAGAACTCCGCCTTCGGCCCCGTCCAGAACCCCGCCGCCCCCGGCCGCATCCCCGGCGGCTCCTCCGGCGGCTCGGCCGCCGCCGTCGCCGCTGGCCTCTGCGCCGCAGCCCTCGGCACCGACACCGGCGGCTCCCTCCGACAGCCCGCCGCCCTGACCGGCATCCTCGGCCTCAAGCCCACCTACGGCCGCGTCAGCCGCTTCGGCGTCATCGCCTTCGCCTCCTCCCTCGATCAGGTCGGCCCCATGTCCCGCACCGCCTGGGACGCCGCCAGGCTCCTGGAGGTCATCGCCGGACACGACCCCCTCGACGCCACCTCCGCCCAGCGCCCCGTCCAAGCCTGGACCCAGGCCGCAGACATCGGCCCCGCCGCCCTCGATGGCCTGCGCGTCGGCGTCCCTCGCCAGTACTTCGTCGACGGCATGCAGCCCGAGGTCGAGCGCGCCGTCCGCGCCGCCATCGACGACATGGCCGCCGCCGGCGCCACCCTCGTCGACATCGACCTCCCACACACCGCCTTCGCCGTGGCCACCTACTACCTCATCGCCACCGCCGAGGCCAGCTCCAACCTCGCCCGCTACGACGGCGTCCGCTTCGGACACAGAGCCCAGGCCGACGCCCTCGACGACCTCTACGCACGCAGCAGAGCCGAAGGCTTCGGCCCCGAGGTCAAGCGCCGCATCATCCTGGG
>SYOX01000418.1 GCA_005804885.1 Pseudomonadota bacterium | reverse complement strand
CCCTTCATCGTCCGCGGCGCCCTCGACGTCAGGGCCACCTCCATCAACGAGGCCATGAAGCACGCCGCCGTCCACGCCCTGGCGCGGCTGGCCCGCGAGGACGTCCCCGAGGAGGTCCGCCGCGCCTACGGCCTCCAATCCCTGCGCTTCGGCCCCGACTACCTCATCCCCACGCCCTTCGACCACCGCGCGCGGCTCTACGTCGCCCCCGCCGTCGCCCGGGCCGCGATGGAGAGCGGCGTCGCCGGCCGCCCCATCGAGGACTGGCGCGCCTACCACGAGCGCCTCGAGCGCATCCTCGGCCGCGAGCGCGAGATCATGCGCAAGATCATCAACAAGGCCGCCCGCGACCCTCGCCGGATCGTCTTCCCCGAGGGCGACCACCCCCGTATCATCCGCGCCGCCCAGATCGTCGCCGAGGAGGGCTTCTGCAAGCCCATCCTGCTCGGCCACCGAGCCGACATCGAGGCCGCCGCCGCCGAGATGGACTGCGCCCTGACCGGCGTCGAGATCCTCGACCTGCGCGCCGACGAGAACGCCGCGCGCTTTGACGCCTACGTCGAGGCCTACTGGCGCCGCCGCCAGCGCTACGGCATCACACGCGGGGACGCCGCTCACACCCTGCGCAGCCGCAACGTCCAGGGCGTCCTGATGGTCGAGCTCGGCGACGCCGACGGCATGGTCAGCGGCATGGTCCGCAGCTACCCCGAGACCGTCCGGCCCGCCTTCCAGCTCATCGGCCCCCGCGATCCGAACTTCCGCATCTCCGGCGCCTACCTCGTCATCCTCCCCGAGGGCCTCAAGCTCTTTGCCGACACCACCGTCAACATCGACCCCACGCCCGAAGACCTCGCCGGCATCGCCATCTCCACCGCCGCGCTGGCCCAGCGGCTCGACATGGAGCCCCACGTCGCGCTGCTCTCCTTCAGCAACTTCGGCTCCGTCAAGTCCCCCCAGGCCAGCAAGGTCGCCCGCGCCACCGCCCTGGCCCGCAAGCGCCGCCCCGACCTCAACCTCGACGGCGAGATGCAGGTCGGCACCGCACTGAACATCGACCACCGCGAGCGCCTCTTCCCCTTCTGCGAGCTCCAGGGCGAGGCCAACGTCCTGATCTTCCCCGACCTCAACAGCGCCAACATCGCCTACAAGCTGATGGGCAGCATCGGCAAGGCCGACATCGTCGGCCCGATCCTGACCAACATGCGCAAGCCCTTCAACGCCCTTGAGCGCGACTGCCCCGTGCGCTCCGTCGTCAACATGACCGCCATCACCGTCGTCCAGGCCCAGGGCTCCTTCACCCCCGATCCCGACCCCGCCTGACCCACCCCCCTCGAAGCGCACCAGGCTCGCGCCGATCAGGGGCGACCGAGCGCGCCGAGCAGCGAGAGCATGATCTGAGGGTGTGTCACTCCCCGCGCCCCCCCAAAGTGCGAACTTTGAGTGTGACACTGCCCGAGGTGGTCCCCGCATAGGGCGCGGGGGAGTGTGACACTGCCCAGATAGGCTCCAAGGAGGGCAGGCCGGGGGAGTGTGACATGGGCGAAGGACTCCCAGGAGTCTGACGGGGGAGTGTCACACTCCAGATCGTCTCTCCGGAGTGCCCATGTGGTCTGTGTGTGGTCTTCGCCATCGACTGTCGAGAGAGGCTGGGGGGAGTGTCACACTCAAAATTCGCACCTTGGGGTTGCCTGGAGGGGATGTCACTCTCGCGGGGGGGATCGCCAGGGATGGCAAGGGGCGGTGTCAGGCTGGCCGAGGGCTTCGGGCAGTGGCGGGGGGGCGGGGTGTCATGTCGAGGATCGCGGCCGGGGGGGTGTGGCGCCGGGGTGTGATGCAGGCTCGGCGCGAGGTCGGGGATGCTCGGACCTCATGTCAGGTGGGCGCGGTGGGGTGCTGGGATCGGGCGGGGCGGGGGTGAGGTGGGCGGAGGGGCCTCAGGGGGAGGGGGAGCGGCCGTCGCGGACGCGCTGGCCGTGAAGCTCGCTCTGGCGTCGGATCTCGTCGAGGTAGGGGCCACACAGGACGATGCGAAGGTCGCCCTGGCTGGGTGCGGGCCAAAGGGCGCCGGCGACCACGGCGAGGGACGTGAGGGCGTCGAGGGTGTCGCTCAGGGCGCCGTTGAGGTCGTCGTTGGAGGGGTCGTTGTCAAGCTCGGGGTTGTTGTCGAGCAGCGCGTCGATGTCGTCCAGGTTGATGCGGAGCATCCTGGCGAAGTAGGCGTTGAGGGCCTGCACCCAGCCGATCTGCTCGGCGACGCCGGCCTTGCGGGCCAGATCAAGATCGGCGTCGCTCAAGAGGTTGAAGGCGACGTGGACGTGGTGCCACTGCCTGAGGCTGGACAACCTCAAGAATTCCTTGCCCTGGCTGAAGAGCTTCTGGTGGAGGCTGCGGGCGCTCTGGACGCGGTCGGAGAAGCGGGGGCCGGCCATGGCTGCGGAGAGGCCGTCCTCGACGCCTCCGACGTAGAAGTCGATCAGGTGGTTGAAGAGGACAGAGTTGGTCAGCTCCACCTCGGCCCGGATCAACGACCGGACGACCTCCGGGGCCTCGATGGGCGCGGGGATATCCTCGGTGCGACCGATGACGGCCTGCTCCATCAGCGGGACGTGCCGCTCCAGCGCCGCGAGATGGGGCTCGACCATGAATCGCCCCCGCTCGCCGACCGCCTTCAGGATCTCCTCCTTGCGTTGCAGGACGGTCCGCCCGACACGGGCGGCGTCCCCGATGGGCAGCCGACGGGATCGCAGGTGTCCCGTCGCGTCCATGTTCACTCGAATGTTCATCGCTCAGGTCCTCCCGGGTTGGTTTCTGTTGGGGATCACTCTTCTCTTCTCGGCACCGGGGACGCGAGGCTTGAGAAAAAGTGGCGGGGCGCTGGCCGCCGCGCCCCTCAACGAGGATCGCTACAGCGCGCGGGGTGACAACGGGCGCCAAGTTTGTCACTCTGGCCCCTCGATCCTGAACCTGGATGAACCCGAAGTGAGGTCCCCATGAAGCAGCCGAGAGCCGCCGCGCCGAAGCGGGCGCTGATGACTCTGTTGACGATCGCCTCGATGGGCGCGCTCCTCCTGACGCCCGCCTGCAAGGAATCGGGGCCAGACCCTGCCAAGGCGAAGGCCTGCGCCGACGCGCTGGCCGAGGCCGATCGGGCCTGGGGGGTGGCCCTGGCGGGCCTGGACAAGGATATCGAGGCCAACACGCTCGATCCCGAGCGGGCGAGGCTCAACGAGGAGCTCAAGGCGCTGGGGGAGAAGCTCCGGGCGGACATACAAGATCCCGAGAAACGCAAGGTGGAGGAGGAGAGGGCCGCGGCGGTCGAGGCCACCAGCGAGGCGCGGGAGGCCTACGTCGCCGCGCTCAAGGATCTCAGGGCCGAGGGGTCGCGGATACAGGGCGCCTACAAGGCGGGCTTCGAGGCCGTGCTTGAGACCGGGATCTCGGACAAGACGCTGGAGAAGACCAGCGCGGTCGAGGAGGCCGGGGCGGCCTACGAGGCGGCGCTGAAGAAGACGACGCAGAACCCCGGCCTGGTGTCGCTCATCCCCTCCTCCGAGCTGAGGATGGCGCTGGGGGGCACGTCGGTGCCGGGGGCGAAGGCCGCGACGGAGTGCCTGAAGGTCGAGATGGAGAAGACGAGCCAGTAGGGTCGCAACTCCCCCTCCTGTCCCCCGCACTCCACCCCCGCACTCCACCCCCTGTCCCCCTCACTCCACCCCCTGTCCCCCTCCTCGTTTCACAAGGAGGGGGGACGCTCGTATTACGGGTGTCGGTGGGTCGGCACTCCACCCCCTGTCCCCCTCCTCGTTTCACAAGGAGGGGGGACGCTCGTATTACGGGTGTCGGTGGGTCGGAACTCCACCCCCTGTCCCCCTCCTCGCTGCGCAAGGAGGGGGGACGCTTGAATTACGGGCACGGTGGTTCAGGGACGCTCGTATTACGGGCAAGGTGGCTCGGGGGTGG
>SYOX01000417.1 GCA_005804885.1 Pseudomonadota bacterium | reverse complement strand
GGCAGCGGGCCGGGCGCGGCGGGCAGCGGCTCGGGCGCGTCGGCCAGCGGCTCGGGCGCGTCGGCCAGCGGCGCCGAGGCGACGGCCTCTTCGGTCGGCCGCTCACCCATTCTGGGCCTCCTTGAGCGCTCGGAAGGCCACCAGCGCGGGATCGACGGCGCTCTCAAGCGCCTTGGCGCTCTGCTCCGCCGCGCCCGGCCCGCACAGCGCCAGGAAGGGGCAGTAGCGGCACTCGGTGCGCGAGGTCGCGCGGGGGAAGGCGAAGGCCGCCAGCAGCCCCACGGCGGCCTCCAGCCAGCGCCCCGTGCTGGCCTTGAGGGCTTCGAGCGCCTCGCCGACAAAGACGCGCGAGGGCGCCCCGCCTCGCTTCGGGTAGTCGTAGGCCGCCTCGACGACCTGGCCCCCCGGCCGCAGCACCTCCTCGATGATCCGGGCGTAGACCCCGATCTGGACGTCGCGCCCGACGTTGAGCGCCTCCTCCGCCAGCGATCGCCCCTGGCCGGTCTTCAGATCCCGCACCGAGTAGCCGCCCCCCTGCAGGCGGTCCAGGCGGTCGATCCGGCCCCGCAGGTAGAGCTTGTGCTCCCCGACCTGGAGCGCGGCCGGGGCGTCGAAGCCGAAGCCCAGCTCCACCGCGTCGAAGGAGCGCGCCGGCCTGGCCCACTCCTGCCTCAACACCTCCTCGAAGATCTCCCAGGCGCGCTCAAGCTCCCGGCGCGCCGTCTCGCCGCCCCGCAGCGGGTAGGTCCCCAGCAGCTCCTCGAAGGCGCCCTCCAGCGCGTCCCTGCCGAACTCCAGGTGATCCGGGAGCGAGCCCTCGTGGCCGCACAGCAGCGCCCCGCGCTCGACAAAGACCCGCTCGGAGGCGTCGTGGACCAGCGTGCCAAAGATCCTCGCCTCGAGGCGATCGGTCGGGGGGCGGCCCTCGGTCGGCGCCCGATCCAGCAGCTTCTCCTGCAAGAAGTGGAAGGGGCAGCCGAGCAGCATCTTGAGCCAGCTTGGCGACAGGGGCCGCTCCGGGCACAGCCCCGGCACCAGCCGCGCTCGCGGCGCCGGAGGGGCCGCCGCCGCGAACATCGACAGCTCGCGATCCAGCAGCCAGCTCGTCGGCACGTGCCCGTCCTGCTCGTAGCGCGCTCGCCTTGCCAGAAAGGCCGCGCGCGGCGTCGAGGGCCTCGCCAGCATCGCCCGCCGCAGCCGCTCGACCCCTGGCCGCAGCCGCTCGGCGTGCAGGTGCCCCAGCGACGAGAGCCCCGAGGCCCGCCGCACGTCCACCCCGAGCGCGTTGACGACCTCCAGGATCACGCCCGAGATGGCGTGCTCCGTCCGGTCGATCCACTGGTAGGGCGCCGAGAGCGCCAGCCGCTCGCGCGCCCCCCGCACGACTCTGAAGAAGGCGTGCAGGTCGTCATCGAGGTCGTCCTCGATGCGCCGCAGCAGCCTGCGCTGGCCGCGGGCCGCTGCGGCGGCCTCGATCTTCTCCCGAAGATCCGAGGGCAGGACCGGGTCGTCGTGCGGCAGCCTCGGGAAGACCCCCTCGGCCAGCCCGATCATCCGCACCGCGTCGAAGGACACGCCCGCGCACTGCCGCGCGCTGCCGACAAAGACCCCCTCGCTCAGCCGCCCGCGCGGCGAGCGCGCCCGCGCGACCGCCGACCGCAGCGCCGTGAGCGCCGCGACCCCGCGCAGCCGCCTCGCCGCCCGGTCCCGCGTCAGGGCCTCGAACTCCAGCCCGAGCCGCGCCAGCAGCTCCGCGCCGCCCTCCGCCTCCTCCCCCTCGGCGCCCTGCCCGTCGGGCAGGCTCAACCAGCGCTCCATGAAGGCGAGCACGTCCGGCGCCAGCACCTCCAGCGTCACCTCGTCCTCGGCCACTTGCCGCAGGATCTCTTCGAGCGCCGCCACCGCCGGCAGCCTCGGGGCGACCTCCGCGATCCACCGCTCCGAGCGCGCCCGGGCCGTGCTCCCCTCCGGCTCGGCGCCCCCGAGGATGCGCTGCCGCAGCTCCTCGTGGCGGTGCCGCAGCCGCGCGGTCCACTCCAGGCCGCCCCTGAGATCCCGCGAGGTCCCCCCCATGATCCCCGCCCCGTAGACCACCTCGGCGGCCCGCGAGGGCGACAGCTCCTCGACCGGGCCCTCGCTGATCGCCACCAGCCAGGGCAGGCAGCGCAGCGTCGAGGCCGCCTCCAGCCCCGACCCCAGCGCCTCCAGCACCGCCAGCACCCGCACCCCGCCCGGCGTCTCCGCCCTGGGCTGGCCCCCGGCGAGGTAGGCCGGGATGGGCGGATCGGCCCTTGAGAGCCTGTCGAGCAGCAGGCCCCCCAGCAGCTCCACCCGAGGGACCACCAGCGCGATCCGCGACAGCCGCGTCCCGCGCTGGACCTCCTCGATGATCCACCCCACGGCCGCCTCCAGCTCCTCCTCCACGCTGGCGTAGGCCTCGATCTCCACCGTCCCGTCGTAGCCTGGGCCCGGCTCGCCCCCAGGCAGGAACAACATCGCCTTGAGCCGCTCCAGCTCCGAGCCCGCCGCGGGCGGGCGCTCGCCCGGCTCCCCCGCGACCGAGAGCCCGAGCGAGGCGCGGCGCCGCTCGCTCCCTGCGCTCTCCGGCCGCGCCTCCAGGTAGACCAGCCGATCCGGCCCCAGGGCCTCGAAGAACTCGGCCAGCGCCGGCCCCGGCGCCTCCGTCACCAGCGCCAGCGTCGGCGCCGCGCGGTCGCCTGGCCCCAGCAGCGCGGCGGCCCGCCGGTACGCGCTCGCGTCCGTGTGCCCCTGATCCCCCTGGACCGCGTACCACACCATCGCCACGTCCCGCACGCGGCGCCCGTCCACGTCCCCGAAGTCCTCGGCGTACTCCACCAGATCCCGCGGCCTCAAGCCGGCCTGCTCCAGCGTCGCCACCGTCCGCGCGAAGGCCTCGATGTAACCCTGCTCCCGGGCCACCTGGACCGGATCGAAGTACAACAGCCCCAGCCCCGAGGCCCGCCGCAGCTCGTCGCGCAGCCTCAAGCGCCGCGCCGCCGAGGCCCCCCCCGTGGCCGGCTCCCCCGCGTTGGCCAGCACCTGCCTCGCCCAGGTCGCCGGCGACACCATCCGCACGCCCAGCAGCAGCTCCGGCCGCTCCAGCGTCGAGGCCACGTGCAGCCTGAGCCGGTGCCGCAGCAGCGCCGAGCCGCACAGCACCACGCCTTCGCGCGACAACCCCCTGGGCAGCCCCTCAAGCCACTGGACCGCGCGCGCCATCATCCCCTCCGGCGACGCCGCCACGATCCTCGACCCCTCGGCGGTGGCCGCCTGGCCGCCCGCGCCCCCCTCCGCGCGCCCCCCTCCCTCTTCGCTGATCCAGCCGCCCGACATTGGCGAAAACCCACCCCTCAGCGCGCCCGCGCGCCCGACGGCGCGAGGTCGCCGCGCCCCTCATCCCTATACACAAGTCCAGCTTATCACTCGCCCCAAGCCGCCCTGTCAAGCCGCCGCGCTCGCCTCGATCTCGTCGATCAAGGCTGTTGATGAGCGGCCTCAAATGGTCCATGTTGTCGGCGCAAGGCCCCTGGGCGCAAGCCCATCGGGTTTCTTGATGGAGATCGGCGAAGTTCTCGGCGATGATTCGATAGAGATCAAGAGAGAGCGCGCGCAGACGCGCTCAACAGGCAGGCGACCCATGTTTTCGATCAACAACCTCACCAAGCACTTCGGCCCTCAGATGCTCTTCAGCGGGGCGACGATGCTTTTTCAGGCCGGGCACCGCTACGGCATCATCGGCGCCAACGGATCGGGCAAGTCGACGATGCTGCGCATCATCGCCGGGCAGGAGGAGCCTTCGGACGGCGAGGTGACGATGCCGAAGCGGGCGCGGGTGGGGGTGCTGAAGCAGGACCACTTCCAGTATGAGGACGTGCCCATCCTGCACGTCGTCTTGATGGGCATCCCCGAGCTCTGGGAGGCCATGGTCGCCAAAGAGAAGCTGCTGTCCAACTCGCACATCGAGTTCGACGCCGACCTCTACGGCGAGCTTGAGGACGTCGTCCTGCGCTACGACGGCTACTCCATCGAGTCTCGCGCCTCCGAGATCCTGGAGGGCCTCAACATCCCCACGGCGGTCCACAACGAGAACCTCTCGGTCCTGTCGGGCGGCTACAAGCTGCGCGTCCTGATGGCCCAGACGCTGGCGGCCAACCCCGACATCCTGCTGCTTGATGAGCCCACCAACCACCTGGACATCGTGTCGATCCGCTGGCTTGAGAAATTCTTGATGGCCTTCGCCGGCTGCGCCGTCGTCGTCTCCCACGACCGCCGCTTCCTCGACAACGTCTGCACCGACATTGTCGACGTCGACTACGAGATGGCCACGCCCTACAAGGGCAACTACACGGACTTCGAGGTCTCCAAGGTCGAGGACCGCGATCGCAAGGAGGTCGAGATCCAGAAGCGCGAGCGCGAGATCGCCGACCACAAGACCTTCATCGACCGCTTCAAGGCCAAGGCCAGCAAGGCCCGGCAGGCCAACAGCAAGATGAAGAAGATGCAGAAGATCATCATCGAGAAGCTGCCCGAGAGCTCTCGCATCCGGCCCATCTTCAGGCTGGCCCCGAAGCAGCAGAGCGGCAAGGACGTCCTCTTGACCAAGGATATCGCCAAGTCCTACGACACCAAGAAGGTCCTCGACGGCGTCTCCATCCGCATCCAGCGCGGCGAGCGCGTGGCCATCCTCGGCCCCAACGGCATCGGCAAGTCAACGCTCCTCAAGATCACCATGGGCCTCGTCGAGCCCGACCGCGGCACCTTCGAATGGGGCTACAACGCCGAGATCGGCTACTTCAGCCAGGACCACTCGGAGCTGACCCCCCACGCCGACGCCACGATCCTCGACTGGCTCTGGAACCAGAACACCGACCTCGGCCCGGGCAACATCCGGGGCAAGCTCGCCGAGGTCCTCTTCACCAAGGACGACGTCCTGAAGAAGATCGGCAACCTCTCCGGCGGCGAGCGCTCGCGCCTCCTGCTCAGCAGCCTGAGCCTGGACGCCCCCAACATCCTCGTCCTGGACGAGCCCACCAACCACCTCGACATCGAAGGCGTCGAGTCCCTTGCCGACGGCCTGGTCGCCTACGAGGGCACCATCCTGCTCGTCTCCCACAACCGCTGGTTCGTCGATAAGATCGCCACCCGGATCATCGAGATCACGCCCCAGGGCATCAACGACTTCCCCGGCACCTACCACGAGTTCCTCGAACACCTCCAGGACGACTACCTCGACGCCCGCTGACCCGCGACGATCCCGCCTCCGTTGGCGGTCACGTCGAGATCGGCACTCCACCCCCTGTCCCCCTCCTCGTTCCACAAGGAGGGGGAACGCTCGTATTACGGACTCGGTGGTTCGGGGGCGGGCCGCAGCAGCCATTGTCGGGATCACTGGCCGTCTGGGGCGAGACCCCGTCGGGGACAATCGCGAGGTCGTCGGGGCGGGACCCGATCCGCCCGAGTCCGTCATCCGAGCGTCCCCGAACCACCTTGTCCGTAATACGAGCGTTCCCCCTCCTTGTGGAACGAGGAGGGGGACAGGGGGTGGAGTTCGCCGATCTCTCCTTGCCCGTCATCGAAGCCGACTCGCCGATCCCGACGCCCCTCACGGCTTCTTCGGCGCCGAGAACCCCCGCAGGTGCGCGATCAGCGCCGTCACCTCCGCGTCGCTGAGCTGCCCCTTGAACGCGGGCATCAGCGACGAGAGCCCGTGCGCCATCCCCCCGTCGAGGATCACGGCCTTGAGCCGCTCGTCCTTGAGCCCTTCCATCCGCGCCACGTCGGTGAAGTCCCGCGATCCCAGCGCCTTGTTGCCCTTGCCGTCGATCCCGTGACACCCCGCGCACTTGTCCGCGAAGAGCTTCGCCCCATTGCCGGCCGACGGCGCGCTCTGGGGCGCCTTCTCCGGCGACCCCTGCCCCCACGACGCCCCCGCCGATCCCAACCCGATCACCGCCGCGATCAACATCGCCCCCGCCGCGCCCATCCCCGATCTCACCGCCGCCTCCCACCGCCCCATCGCTCGCCTCCCCTCATCCGCTGGCCGTCCCATCTCACCTCCACGCCCTCGGCTCGTCGCCTCTCACGTCCCCGCCCTCGGCTCATCCCCTCCGAGCCCTCCCTGTCGCCCCGTCGATCTGTCGAGGCCCGCCCTCCGCTCTGATCGGCGGCCCTCTCTCCCTCGATGAACCGCGCCCCGATCACTTCTTGAACATCTGCTGCAACTTCGCCATCGCGTCGGCCTTGGCCCCGCCTCCCGCCCGGGGCCGCCCCTCCTGCGGGGCCGGCCGCAGGCTCAGCGACACCCGCTGCCGCTTCAGATCCACCTCGATCACCCGCGCCTTGAGCTGCTGCCCGATCCGCACCACCTCCGACGGGCTCACCAGCCGCCGCTCCGACAGCTCCGAGATGTGGATCAGCCCCTCCGTCTCCAGCCCGAAGGTCACGAAGGCCCCGAAGGACACCAGGTTGGTCACCTGCACGTCCAGCGTCATCCCCGGCCTCAGATCCGGCAGCGACGACACCAGCGGGTTGAGCCGCCGCTGCCCGATCACCGCCGCCGCATGGACGACCTCCGCCCCGCGCCCTCGCTCAAACAGCGCCGCTGCCCTCACGTCTTCCAGCGCCGCCCGCAGCCTCCCCGGATCCAGATCGTTCTGATACTCCACCAGCCCCAGCAGCACCGGATCGACGGCCCCCCACTGCGCCATCGGCGCCAGCGCCCGCCGCGCCAGCACCACCGCCGAGGCCACCTCCCGCGCCATCCCCTCGCCCCCCACCCCCTCTCTGGCCGCGCTCAACCCCGCCGGCTTGATCACGGTCGGCACCTTCGGCAACAAGCCGCGCACCTTGCCCAGCCGCCCCCGATCCACCGCCGAGGTCGGCACCACCCACCCCTCCACGGCCTGCTCTCCGATCCACGCCCCCAGCCGCTCCTCCCACCACGGCCCGTCCTCGATCGACACGCTCTCGACCAGCCTTCCTTCGCCGTCCACCCGCGCCGCCCCGATCGGCTGCCTCGGCGCCCCCACGAAGATCGCCGCCGCCGACCCCACCCCCAGCGGCGGCGCCGTCAGCAGCCCCCGGTACGCCAGCCCGCCCTCCGACAGCGCCTCGCCCAACGCCCGCGCGTCCAGCTCAGCCTCGATCAACCCCCCCGAGATCGCCGCCTCCACCGCCGCCGCGACCTCCTCGGCCTCCTCCCCCGCAAGCCCGCCGCGCACCTGGGCCTGCTGGAGCGCCACCCCCTCGGGCAACTCAAAGCTCACCTCCAGCCACCCCTCCTGCTGTGCTCGACGCCACGCCAGCCACCTCGGCCCCTGCACCTCCTCCGGCCTGAAGCGCCCCGCCGATCCCACCGTCGCAGCCGCCTGCGCGTCCGACGCCGCCGCCGCGATCGCCGCCGCCGTCGCCTCCCCGCGCACCGACCCGTCGCGCAGCGCCGCCCGACACGCCGCGTCCATCACCTCGAAGACCGCCCCCGTCACCCTTCCTGCCCCAAGCCGCGCCTCGATCGCCTCCAGCGCCTCAAGCTGCGCCGGGCTCCGCGTCAGCGCCACCACCTCCGACGGCAAGCCGCTCGCCTTCGCCCTGGCCCGCCACCGATCAAAGGCCCGCCACCGCTCGGCGATCTCCAGCAGCGCCGACACGGGAGGCGATCCGAGCGCGTCGGCGCCCTCCAGCAGCCCCACCACCGATCCGCCCGAGGCCTCCAGCAGCGCCCCCGCCGGCCCCAGCCGCGCCGCCCCCCCAAGCCGCTCGCCGCCCCCCTCACAAAACGCCTCGAAGCCGATCAACGCCATGACCACGCGCTCCCCTTCATCCAGAGATCCTCCCCCCAATCCTAGCGCGGATCGCCCCCACGCTCCACAGCCCGCTCACGCTGGATCGTGCGGCGATTTCAGCGCATATTGAACCCAGCACCAAGGCATTGATGCCTCGATTACACACCTCACCTCTGCGGGCGCCGCGCCGCACGGCAACGCACACCTCGCCACGATGACCGGAGGGCGCTCATGGCGTCGATCAAGTTTGAACTCGACGTGGACGATCTCCTGGTCAAGCTCGTCGAGAGGCTCTTGACCTTCAACAAGGACATGGAGGACGAGCTCGACGCCATCAACACCGTCGTTTCTTGCGATCCGATCCAGCTGGCTCGCGACTACGTCGAGCCCGACTGCCAGAACACCAACCCGGCAGATGACACCTCAACCGTCCGCGTCGAGGGCCCTGTCATCAAGGCCGTCAACATGTTCCTGAACAGAACCCCGAGCCTCCAGCGATTCGGCGAGAATCAGCTCCTTGTCCTGGCCGACGCGGGCATGGGCAAGTCCTCGCTGCTGGGCATGCTCAAGCTGACCCACCTGACCGGCTTCTGGCCGACCGGGATCAAGTGCCGCCTCTACACGCTCGGCGAAGACACCCTCGACAGGATAGGAGATCATGGCAAGGAAGCGCGGCAGACGGTGCTCCTGCTCGACTCCCTTGATGAAGACCCGACGGCCCTCGGGCGCATGGAAGAGCGCCTCGAAGCCATCCTCCAGGCGACGAGGAACTTCCAAAGTGTGATCATCACCTGCCGAGCACGGTCCCTCTTCGGGGTAGGCGATGCCTCCAGTACCAAGGAAGGCCACGTCGAGATCGCAGGTCGCGTCTGCCGAACCATCTACCTCGATTGTTTCGGGGATTCGAAGATCGAAGCGTACCTGGCGAAGCGCTTCCCCCTGACGTTCAGAGAGAAGATCAAGTCCTGGGCGCTCGCTCAGCCCGACTTCAAGGTCGAGGCCCCCAAGGCTGGGGGGGAACACATCCCCAAGCTTCAAATCAGCCCCTTCCTCCTCTCACACATCAAGGATCTGGTGGAGACGCACCAGGCGCTCAAGGGCCCCTATGCCGTCTACGACGCCCTGGTCAACCAATGGCTCCTCCGCGAAGCGGGCGAGCTCAGGGACCGCGGTCACGGCGACGTAACGCGAGAGATCCTCTTGAGAGCCTGCGAGACGATCGCCCTTCACCTCCTCCACGACCGACAGCGCGAACTTCACCCCAAGGTGCTACAGACCATCACGGACAAGGCTCCCGAGCTCAAACCCATCGCGAAGGTCGGGCTCAGCGAGCGTTCCTTGTTCAACCTCAACCCCGATGGGAACTACCGTTTCGCTCACCACAGCGTTCAAGAGTTCCTTGGGGCAAAGTTGATCGTCCGCGGAGGATTGCAACAACCGTTGAAGTGTTCCGAGCTGTTGCTCTCCTTCGTGCTGGCTCACCACCTTGAAAGGTCACAAATTCCCTACGGTGACTTTGAGCAGCGGATACCCTTGGGCTTGATCGACTTCGAAGAAGCCCGTCTTTCAGGGGTCAACCTCTCCATGGCTGATCTCTCCAGGGTCAACATGTCAGGGGCCAACCTCTCCGGCGCCACCCTCTCCAGAGCTGACCTCTCCAGGGCCGACCTCTCCAGGGCCTGCCTCAAAGGGGCGACCCTCTCCGGCTCCAACCTCTCCAGGGCCTACCTCAAAGAGGCCAACATCGCTGAGGCCAACCTCTCCGGCGCAGACCTCTCTGACGCCGATCTCTCCAAATCCATCCTCTCCGGCGCAGACCTCTCTGGCGCCGATCTCTCCGGCGCCGATCTCTCGATGGCCGACGCCTTCAACGCCAACATCTCCAAGACTGACCTGTCAGAGTCTGCCCTCTCCAAAGTCAACTTCTACAAGGCCAACCTCTCGGGTTCAAACCTCTCCATGGCTGACCTCTCCAAGGTCAACTTGTCAGGAGCCAACCTCTCCGGCGCGGACCTCTCTGGCGCCACTCTCTCTTGCGCGGACCTCTCTGGCGCCGATCTCTCCAGGATCTGCCTCGCAGGGGCAAACCTCATCGAGGCCAACCTCTTCAGCGCGGACCTCTCTGGCGCCACTCTCTCTGAGGCTGACTTCTCCAGGGCCAGCTTGTCAGGGGCCAACCTGTCAGAGGCGAACCTCTCCCATTCCGACCTCTCCCGCTCCGACCTCTCCCAGGCCAATCTCTCCCGCGCCGACATCTTCAAGGCCAATCTCTCCGGTGCCAACCTCTCAGCGGTCAACCTTGCAGGCGCCGATCTCTCCAACGCCGATCTCTCAGACTCCAGACTCAAAGAGGCCAACCTCTGCGGCTCCAGCCTCTGCGGGGCCGACCTGTCCGGGGCCAACCTGTCCGGGGCCAACCTGTCCGGGGCCAGATACGACAGCAAGACTCAGTGGCCCAACGGCTTTGACTTCAGGAACAGTCGAGCCATTGGACCTCACTCCAACCTCAAAGGGGTCAGCCTCTCCGGTATTGACCTCTCTGGTGTCGACCTGTCCGGGGCCAACCTGTCCGGGGCCAACCTGTCCGGGGCCAGATACGACAGCAAGACTCGGTGGCCCAACGGCTTTGACTTCAGGAACAGTCGAGCCATTGGACCTCACTCCAACCTCAAAGGCGTTGACCTGTCAGAGGCCAACCTGGCTGGAGTTGACATCTCCAGGGCCGATCTCTCCGGGGTCAACTTGTCAGGGGCCAACCTCTCTGGGGCCAACCTCTCCGGGGCCAACCTCTCCGGGGCCAACCTCTCCCGTGCCAATGTCTTGGAAGCCAACCTCTCCAGAACCGATCTCACCGGGGCCAACCTCGTCGGGGCCAACCTCTCCAGAGCCAGCCTCTCCGAGGCCAACCTCTCCAGAACCAACATCAAAGAGGCGGACCTCTCCGGGGCCGACCTCTCCAAAGCCAACCTCTGCGGGGCCAACCTCCTCGACGCCAATCTCTCCGAGGCCAACCTCTTCGGTGCAGATCTCTGCGGGGCCGACCTCTGCGGGGCCGACCTCTGCGGGGCCGATCTCTCCGGGGTCAGATACGACAGCGAGACTCGGTGGCCAGACCGCTTTGAGATCGAGCGAAGTATCGGTCCCAGCACCAACCTTGCCAGCGCCGATCTTTCCGCCGCCGGTCTCTCGGGGGACGATCTCTCGAGGGTCAACCTCTCAGCGGCTGAGCTCTCTGGGCTCGACCTCTCGGGAGCCAACTTGTCAAGGGCCAACCTCTCGGGGGCCAACCTCTCCGGGGCTGAACTCTCCGAGGCCGCTCTCGACGGTGCTGTTCTCTGCGGCGCCGCTCTCTCCAAGGCCAACCTCATGGAGGCCAACCTGTCAAGCGCTGACCTCACAGGCGCTGACCTCACGGGGGCCGACCTCTGCGGGGCCAACCTCTGCGGGGCCAACCTCTCCGAGGCCAAACTCAAAGGAGCCGACCTCGCGGGGGCCAGGTACAACGAACATACTCGATGGCCAGAAGGCTTCGACTTCGAATCCCGCATCTGATCGAAAGCCCCCTGAAGCAGGCCGCTCGATCAAGCACGCCCCAACCCTGAGCGCGACCCCGACCGCGCTCCTGGCCTCACGATGACACCCCCAAGGTCGCCCGATCGCGCCGCGCTACTTCCCGTAGAGGCGATCGAGCTTGAAGCTCTCGACGATCGAGGGCTGACCCTTGATCCGAGAGGCGGCGCGGGCGACCTTGCGGGCGCGCCGCACCAGCTTGATGATGAGCCCGTCGAGCAGATCGAGGTGCTCGGTGTGCTCGGGCGTTCCGGGCCGCAGCACGCGCCCTCGGGCCGCCTTCGTGAGCTTCTCGATGGCATCGCCGAGACCCTCGACGATCTGCTCGCCCTGGCGATCGGCGGACAGCGCGACGACGGCCTCCTGCTGAAGCGCCGACCGAAGCAGAGTGAGCTGCTCGGCCAGAGAGGTGGCGTCGGCCCCGGCCACCCGCGTCTGGGCCAGCGTCGCCGACAGGCTGTTGGCCGCCGCGACGTCTCCCGCCTCCTCGCTCTCGCTCAGATCCTCCTTGGCCCCCTCCAACACGGGACGAGCCTGCAACCGGGCGATCCTGCCGATCCGCAGCGCCTCCTGATACTCCTTGGAGTTCGCCACGTTCTCCACGATCGCCTCCGCGCGACCCACCCCCGCCGCCCCCAGCATGTCGCGAAGCTCCACCAGCCTCGCCTCATCCCGGGCCGCAAACCCGCTCGATCTGACCACCTCGCCGTGCTTCTTGAGCGCGTCCAGGGTGTGAATGGCCTGCTTGAGGGTGTCCTCCGAGGAGTAATGCCTGCCCAACTCGATATAGCCCCTTCTTGCCGCGCTGGAAATCTTGTTGAGATCCATGAATATTTCCTTGGGTGAAGATGAGGAACCACGATTTACCAATATATACGGGTTGTTCTTGAGGCGCGTCAAGCATCGTCACGCGCACTATCTTGAATAGCCTCAGCAATACCGCCAACTCCGATCCTCGCCCTCCCAACGGCTCGACCCGCAGCCCGAACCGACGCACTCCAGCATGGGCTCGCTCGTCAGCGGCGCTCGCTCACACCAGATCCGGCCCCGCCAATCACCCACCCAGGCAAGCCATTCATCAACCGGGCAAGCTCGATCATCACCTGGGCGCGAACAATCGGTATCCAGGCAAGCCAATCAGCGCCCGGAAATGAACAAACACCACCCGGGCAGCCCCGATCACCACCCGGGCAAGCTCAAGCATCATCCAGGCAAGAAGGATCGGCGCTCAGGCACGGACAGCCAGCACCCGGGCAGGCCATTCATCATCCGGGCAAGGACAATCAGCCTCCAGACAAGCCCTATCACAACCTCGCCGACGTCGATCCCCGCCCCGACGACCTCGCCACCCGCCCCAGGCGGCCAGTGATCCCGCCGCAGGCTCCTGCGGCCCACCCACCCCCGAATCTCCGTGTCCGTAATTCAAGCGTCCCCCCGAGAGGCACTGCCTCCCTCGTGGAACGAGGAGGGGGACAGGGGGTGGAGTGTCAGGGTGCCTTGATGGCGACGGCGCGGCCGTCGGTGCGACCGAAGACCTCGGGGGCGTACATCTGCTCGGCCTTGGCGGGGGGGAGGGAGAAGCGGCCTGGGGTGGTGGCGCGCAGGAAGACGGTGTGGCGGTGTGTGCCGGCGGGCAGGGCGTCGGCGAAGAGCAGGGCGCGGTCGTTGCGCAGCTCCTGGTGGTTGATCCAGGCGCCCTGGGTGCCGCTGACGGGCAGCGAGGCCCGCCCGCCCTTGCCCAGATCGAGGTTGATGGGGTCGAGGCCGGCGGGGATGGGGGCGTCGAGGACGACGTAGTGGGTGGGGGTGCGGCTCTCGATGGTCAGGTCCATGGCGACGATCTGGCCGGCCTCCAGCGCGGCGTCGAGGCCGAGGAGGCCCTGCTCGGTGCGAAGGGCGCGGGTGACGACGAGGCCGCGCGCGATGGGGGGCAGGGCGCCGGGGTCGGCGGGGGCGTAGGACATGCCGAGGCGGTAGTAGAGGCGGCCGGGGCCGTCCTTGTGGATGGTCATGGCCAGGGGGGCGGCGTCGCGGGCGCGGGCGTCGGCGATCTCGCGCAGGGCGCTCATGGGCAGGGTGCCGGAGGTGGCCGCGTCGAGCTTGCGGCCCTTGAAGGCGGCCGTGAGCAGGGGCAGGTCCTCGGCCCAGGCGCGGGCGGTGAAGTCGGGGGTCTGGGCCTCGCGGGTGCGGGCGTAGGCGGCCATGGCGGTGACGGCGTAGGCGTTCTCCTGGGTGTTGCGCCAGGCGCCACCTTGTCGTTGTTTCATGAGCCCGCGCGCCAGCTTACCGATCAAGGGGTGATCGGGTCGCGCCTCCATGACGGCCATCAGGAGCAGGGCGGTGCTGCGGGTGTCGGAGTGGAAGACGCCTTCGAAGCCGTAGAAGAGGCGCTCGATGACGTGGGCTGTCTCGGGCAGCTCGGTGACGTGATCGAGCAGGAGGTCGGCGAGCTGTTCGACGCGGGGGTCGGCGGGGTCCTGGGCCTTGAGCGCCATCAGGACGAAGGCGCGGGCGAAGACGGGCAGGTCGCGCCGCGCGGCCAGGGCGTCGAGGGCCTTGGGGGCGTGGCGGCCGACGCGAGAGAGGGTGTAGACGGCGATGGCGCGGCGCAGGTCGTGGCCGAAGAGGGTGTCCTCGTCCCAGTCGCGGTCGGGGGCCTCGGTGACGGCCTGGAGGTAGGCGTAGGCGCGCTCCAGCTCGGCCTGGGGGACGGGGTGGTCGGCCTCGGCGGCCAGCTGGAGGATCCAGGTGACGTAGGCGCTGACGTAGGCGTGGGAGGACTCGCCGCCGGGCCAGTAGGCGAAGCCGCCGTCGGCGGTCTGCATCGAGAGCAGGCGCTTGATCCCGACGCGCACCAGGGCGCTGGGGTCGCCGATGCCCAGCGGCCACGCCCGGCTCAGCTCCGAGAGGGCGACGAGCGGGAGCAGGCGGCTGGATGTCTGCTCGGCGCACCCATAGGGGTAGTGGACGAGCTGGTGGACGGCATCCTGGAGGCCGCCGAGCAGGGTGCTGTCCGCGCTGATCGAGACCCCCCCGAACTGGGGCAGGACGGCGCCGGGCAGCTTGATCGGGATGGCGACCGGGATATCGTCGGCCAGCTCGCCGTACACGGCGACGTGCTCGATGAGGGTGGGCTCGGGGGCGATCTCCAGGGGCAGCTCGACGGCGTCCTCGGCCGGGGGGCTGTCGTCGTCGGGGGTCAGGATGGCGCGCAAGGTCAGCCGGGCGACCCCGACGCGGGCGGCCTTGATCTCGAAGGGGACGCGCGCCTGCCCGCCTGCCTCGACGCGGACGACGGCCTGGAGGGCGCTGGAGGCCGTGATGACGTGATCGACGCCGAGACGCCGTCGGCCAGGATCGGAGACGCCGTCGGAGACGCCGTCGGCACGATCAACGCCGTCGGCCGGAGCAACGCCGTTGGCGATGGTGAGCGAGACGGTCAGGCGACCGGCGGGGCCGTGGGTGTTGTTGACGACGGCGGCGAGCTGAGCGGCGTCGCCGGGGCGGAGCCCGTTGGGGAGCGCGGCGCGGACGACGAGGGGCGCCTGGACTTGCATGAGCGACTCGCCGACGCCGAAGCGGCCGGGGGCCTGGTGCCCGTTGATGGCGGCGGAGGCGACGGCCAGGATGCGGAAGGTGGTCAAGTTGTCGGGCAGGCGGATGGTCGCGGTGGCCTGGCCGGTGGTCGGATCGACGGCGGCGTCGCCGAGGAAGAGGGGTGTGGTCAGGAAGTTCTTGCGGGCAGGCGAGGAGGCCGCGGCCCCGCCGACGCTGCCCATGCCCATGCCGCCGCCGCCGGCGCCGTAGCCCATCGCGCCCATGCCGGCCATGCCGTAGCCGTAGCCGCCCCAGTCGTCCAGGGTGGGCACGAAGGGCTTGATGATGTCGCCGTAGAGGTGCTGGGTCTGGGTGTCGGGGCCTCGGGAGGGGAGGAAGGCGGCGGCCAGATCGGGGACGCTGTAGTCGGTCAGGGAGAGGATGGCCTCGTCGGTGGCCCAGAGGGTGACGCGGCCCCCGACGGGGGAGGCGCCGGCCTTGTTCGAGGCGTCGGCGGCTTGCGAGACGGAGACGGTGACCTGGACATCCTGGCCGGGGGAGGCGATGGCGGGGGCCTTGACGCTGACCTGGAGGCGGCGGTGGTCGGGCTTGACCTTGAGGGTGGCGCTGGCGGTCTGGAGGGTGGGCGGGTCGTCCTTGTGGATCGCGAGGAGGTGGGCCTGGAAGTGCATCTCGGGGACCCAGGCCTCGGGGACGGGGAGGGTGAAGGAGGCCGAGCCCTTGTCGAGGTTGAAGGGGAGGCGCTGGCGCAGGCCGGCGCGCTCGATCAGGAGGACGCCGCGGCCGGAGAGCTGGGGTGCGCGGACGACGACGGTGAGGGGCTGTCCGACCTCGGCCTCCTTGGGGCCGAGGTGGATCTCGAGCTGTTCGGAGGGGCCGGTGAGCCAGCGCGCCCAGTACTTCGGGGCGACGTGGAAGTGCGCCTCGGTGCGGGCCTTTGAGCCGCGCGCGGTGATCTCGACGGTGTAGCTGCCCTCCTTGGGGGCCTTGATGGAGCAGACGCCGTCGGCACGATCAACGCCGTCGGCCTGATCAACAGTGTTGGCCTTGAGATCGAGGCGGCAGTTGGTGACGACCTCGGTTTTCTCCACCCAGCCCATGATCAGGACGCGCTCGCCCTTGGTGACGCGGTTGGGCTCCCACCAGGTGCGCGAGACGCGGGCCTGGGCGCCGGGCAGGGCGATGGGGCGCCCTTCGAGGTCGACGGCCCGGATCGGCAGGTCGAAGCTCTGGGCCTCGATGGCGTGCGTGGGTGTCTCGACGGCGAGGTAGTGCCGGGCGGGGTGGACGGTGAGGGAGGTCTCGCCGACGACCTCCTGGAGGGAGGCGTCCTGGACGGTGACGTAGACGGCGCAGCGGTTGGTGTAGGGGGAGGCGGCGATGGAGCCGGGGATGTTGACGCAGGAGCGGCCGGGCGTGGCGGGATCGGGGGCGTGGGAGGTGGAGATGCGGCCGTGGCCCCAGCCGTAGTGGTGTGGGGGTTGGAGGCCGAGCTGCCAGCGGGGTCCGAGGTTGTCGGGGCGCCAGGAGATCGGGTGGCAGGAGGGGCTGGTGCGCTGCTGGGTGAAGTGGACGGGCCCGCCGAAGTAGTAGTCGGCGGCGGTGAGGATCTTGACGGTGTCGTCGTAGGTGGCGTGTGGGAGGTCGGCGGTGACGTCGACGCGGAACTCGGGGGTGCGGAACTGTCGGACCTTGACGGGCGCGTCGAGGCTGGGTCCGGAGGTTCCGCCGATCCTGGCGCGGATGCCCCACTGGCCGAGGCCGGCCTCCTCGGGGAGGGTGAACATCCCGTGGAGCTTGCCCTGGGCGGTCAGGGCGGCGTCCTGGGTCTGGACCTCGCGGCCGTCGCGGTCAAGGAGCGCGAGCTGGACGGGGGTGCCGGCGGGCATCCAGGCGAGCCCGGCGTCCTCGTGGGGTGTGTCGAGGCCGGTCCAGCCGACGAAGTGGACGGGCTCGCCGGGTCGGTAGACGCCGCGCTCGGTGATGAGGCGGCCGATGAGGCGCTCGTCGGGCTTCATGCCGGGGATCTGGGGTGTGGAGGTGTAGGTGCGGGGCGCGTCGAGCCAGGCGACGAGCTGATCGGCGTCGGTGTGGACGTGGAGGGTGGTGCGCCTGGAGGGCGAAGGCCACGCGGCGTCGCCGGGGGCGTCGATGAGGCCGTCGGCGTCGGTGGTGCCGAGGCGGACGGGGGGTGAGGAGGGCCACCACTGGTCGACGGCGGCGCCCTGGACGGGCAGGCCGGTGGAGAGGCGGACGACGCGCAGGAGGGAGCGCTTGTGGGAGGTGACCCACTCGACGCCGAGGTCGGTCATCTGGAGCAGGCCGCGCTGGACGTCGAGGCCATCGGGGGAGAAGCCGGAGACCATGCCTTCTTGCTCGATCTCGATGAGCACGGGGCCGGTGGGGCGTCCGGTGAGTTCGGCGAGGTCGATGGGGAGGGAGGACCAGTGTGTCTTTCCGCGTGGGGTGAGGGCGATGCGGCGCTCGACGAGGGAGGGGTCGCCGTCGGGGAAGGGGAGGTGAGCGACGTCGAGGGGGTCGAGGCCCTGGTTGAAGGCGTGGCGCAGGGCGTCGGGGTCGACGGCGACGGCGCGGACGCGGAGGGCGGCGACGTGCCGGCTGTCGACGCCGACGGTGGGCGGGCGGGTGGCCTGGAGGATGCCGCCGGTGGCGGAGAGGGCGAGCAGGGGTTCGGGGTGCGCGATCTTGAAGGCGTGGTCGATCTTGCGGCCGAGGCGCTGGCCGAAGGCGTCGGTGAGGGCGGCGGGGATGGAGAGGGTGTAGGGCTTGTCGGGCTCGAAGAGGGCCTGGATGGTGACCTCGGTGGAGGCGTTCTGGGCGTCTTCGCCATCATAGTATTGGGTGGTGACGTCGAGGCCCGGCGGTGGGGGCGAGACGGTGATGAGGCGGGCCTGGCGCTCGGGGATGGGGGTGGAGAAGGTCAGCGTCAGGGAGAGGCTCTGGCAGGGGGACTCCAGGTCGCACTCCTTGGAGGCGAGGGAGAGGGGGGGGTAGGTGTCGAGGCCGAGGGACCAGGGGGCGTCGGTGGGCAGGGGGCCGGCGCTGGTCAGGACGCCGGCCTTGAGGTCGATCTGGACGTGGCTGTCGAGGGGCCAGCCCTTGCCGGGGTCGATGACGACGGTGTGGGCGCTGTCCATGCCCCAGGAGCGGTAGTGGTCCTTGAACTCGTCCTTGCGCATGGGGCGCAGGGAGAAGGGGGCGGGTCGGGCGGTGGAGGGGTCGGCGTCGAGGCGGTGGGCGGTGACGGTGAGGTGCGGTCGCAGGGCTGCGGGCTTGAGGGCGTGGGAGAAGATGAGGGCGACGGGGGTGCGGGGGGGCGCGAGCCGGACGCGATCCTCGGGGATGCTCCAGGCGAGGGTGGGGCGGGTGGTTTCGAAGGTCCAGGAGAGGGGATCGTTGAAGGTGGCGCCGGTGGGGGAGGTGATGGGGCCGTGGAGGGTGACGGTGAAGCGCTGCGCGTCGGGCAGGTCGCCTTCGGGTTCGAAGAGCAGCAGATCGGGGGTTTGCCAGGAGAGCTGTCCGGGCAGCGGGGGGGAGATGGTGAGCAGGCCCGCTGCGGCGGCGTTCATGGCCGCGGCGTCCTGAAGGGCGATCATGGGCTGGTTGAAGCGCACGTGGATGTTGGAGCGCCCCTGTGCCACGGCGCGCGGGCCGTGATCCGTGACGGCCGCAGGGCGTGTGGCGGCCTTGGGGGGGCGTCGGGCCTGGGCGGCGTCGGTTCGGGGTGCGCCTTCGAGGGGCGGCTGGACTTGCTCGCTGGCGCTGTCGGCGAGGGCGGAGGGGTCGAAGGCGTCCAGGAGGCGGGTCTGGCCGGGGGGGCCGGAGGGCGTCGCGTCGGGGGTGTGGGTGGGCGGCGGCGGGCAGGCGGCCAGGAGGGTGATGGCGCTCAGGAGCGCGGCGTGGGGGGCGATCTTGAGGGTGCGTCTTGGGGTCATGGTCGTCTGGCCTCCGGTCAGGGGTCGGAGCGTTGGAGTCCGCCAGGCGGCGGAAGTTCCGGCGAAGTTCACTGGGGGGTCGCGGGGGGGGGCTGGTCAAGGGGTTGGTGTCTGTGTGGGTTCGCCCTGTCGTCTGCGAGGCGGGCGTCGGGCGGTCTGGAGGGGGGGAGGCGGGCGCGGTGGGGCTCCTTGATGTCCTCGGTCGCGGTGGTGGGGGCGCGGTGCGTCGGGCCTGCGGGTGATCCTGATCGTGTCGCGCGGTGTGGGTCGGCGGGCGCGGGTTGGTGGGGCGAGATCGGCGCGCCGTGGGTCGTTCGAGCCGGGTGAGCGGCGGCTGGTCACGGGGCGAGTTTCTGTCGCATCATGGGGGGGTTGGAAGGCGAATCAACAGGGGGGGGGCGCGTCGATGGCGAAGTGGGCGGATCGGTGGATGGGTCGCGGGAGCAGGGTCAGGGCGGTGGGGGAGGGGTTGGCGGCGATCTGGGGGGGGATGAGCTTGTCGCAGGCGCTGGATCACGTCGCGGCGATCCGGGGGGATGAGGAGGCGGTGGTGGTGGAGGAGCCGCTGTCGGTGGCGGGCTTCGAGATGTCGACGTGGACGTACCGGGATCTGGCGCGCTTCGTGGGGAGGGCGTCGACGGCGCTCTTCGTGCGGGGGAGGGTGAGGGAGGGCGACGTGGTGGTGGTGTGCACGGGGAACCAGCTGGACATGCCGCTGTTGACCCTGGCGGTGTCGAGGTGCGGTGCGGTGGCGGTGCCCTTGAACCACCATTTGAGCGCGGAGGAGCTGCGCTTCATCGCGCAGGACAGCGGCGCGGGGGTGCTGGTCGTCGACGAGGAGGTCTTTGAGCGCGTGGTGGCGCCGATGATCGCGCAGGGCATGCCTTCGGGGCTGGATCGGATCGCGATCGCGGGGTCGTGGTCGGGGCCGGAGGTTGAGGGCGTGGAGGTGGTCGGTTTGTGGGCGTGGATGGGCGAGGAGCGGGCGGTGGAGGCGCGGCCGATGTCGGACGAGGGTGTCTGCGCGGTGTTCTACACGTCGGGGACGACGGGCTTCCCGAAGGGGGCGATGTTGACGAGCCGGTCGTTGCTCTCGGATCTGCGCTTCTTGCTGGGGCTGCCGACCTTGATGCCGCGGACGATGCTGGTGGCGCTGCCGATGGCGCACATCATGGGCTTTGGCACCTTCTTGATGGGCCTGATGGCGGGGGTTCGGATGATCTATCTGGCGCGTTTTTCGCCGGAGCGGGTGCTGGACTGGATGGAGTCGGGGGAGGTGGATGGCTTTCTGGGTGTGCCGAGCATGTACCAGATGCTGGAGGAGGCCGGCGGCCTGGAGCGTGATTTGAGGGGCGTGAGGGTGTTTGCGAGCGCGGCGGACGTGATGCCGGGGGCGTTGATGGAGCGCTTCAAGGCGGCGGGCCGGCTGCTGGAGCTGGGCGGGGCGTCGGTGCCGGCGGTCTTCGTGGAGGCCTATGGGAGCGTGGAGCTGTCGGGTGCGGCGATGATCCGGGTCAGCCCGCCGTGGATGAGCCCGTCGGAGGGTGGCTTCGTGGGTTGGCCCTTGCCGAGCTACCGGGTGAGGATCGTGGGTGAGGGCGGCCGCGTGCTGGGGGTGGGGGAGGTGGGCGAGCTGCAGGTTCAGGGCACGGGGGTGCTCAAGGGCTACCTGGGTCGAGAGGCGGCGACGCGGGAGGCGATCGAGGGTGATGGGTGGTTGAGGACGGGGGATCTGGCCTCGCGGGGGAGGTTGGGGGTGGTGCGCTTCGCGGGTCGGGAGAAGGACGTGATCAAGAGCGGCGGCTATTCGGTCTTCCCGGCGGAGATCGAGACGCAGTTCTTGCTGCACCCGTCGGTGGTCAAGGTGGCGGTGGTGGGGGTGGGACACGGGAGCAAGGGGGCGGTGCCGGTGGCGGTGGTGTGCGTGGAGCCGGGCTCGGAGGTGGACGAGGAGGCGCTGCGGCGTTGGATCGGGGGGAGGGTGTCGCGCTACAAGGCGCCGCGGCGGGTGGTGATCATCGAGGAGTCGCAGATGCCCTATGGTCCGACGGGCAAGATCGTCAAGCGGGCGCTGGTGGAGCGGCTTGAGGGGATGGGGATCGGCGGTTGAGGGGGTGGGGGAGGGTGTCTGGGGGGGAAAAGGGCTTGAAATTTAGGTGTTGGGCGAGGGTGTTGTAGACTCTGGCGTGGCAAAGGCGTGCGGTGTCGCCCCGGGGTGGGGGCGCATGTAGGTGAGTTGAGGTGGGTTGCCCACCTTGTCGGCGGATCGCGGCGGATCGCGGCGGATGTCGGCAAAAGTGCTGTGATATGAAGGATTTAGACCCTGTGGATTTCTTGACACGCCCAAGGTCAGGTGTAACATCGAAGATGACCGATTCCCTAAGCGAGGGGGGGGCCGATGGCCAAAGGTAAAAATCTATTGGGGTTGGACATAGGGTCGAGCGCGGTGAAGGTCTGCCTGCTCAAGCCGGTCAGGAAAGGCCTCGGGCTCGTCGTGTTTGATCACCATCCGCTGCCGCCGGAGGCGATCGTGGACGGGGCCTTGATGGACTCAAGCTCGGTCGTGGACGCGATCAACCAGCTGCTCAAGCGCAACAAGATCAGGGTCAAGGAGGTGGCGCTGTCGGTCAGCGGTCACTCGGTGATCATCAAGAAGATCCCGCTGCCCTTGATGACGGACGAGGAGCTGGAGCAGTCGATCCAGTGGGAGGCCGAGCAGTACATCCCCTTTGACATCAACGATGTGTACATCGACGTGGACGTGCTCTCGCGCGATCCGGGTCAGGGTCAGATGGACGTGCTGCTGGTGGCGGCCAAGAAGGACATGATCAACGATTATGTCTCGGTGGCCAAGGAGGCGGGTCTGGATCCGAGGGTGGTGGACGTGGACTCGTTCTGCTTGCAGAACATGTTCGAGGTCAACTACGGCAAGGTCGAGGATCAGACGATCGTGTTGTTGGACATCGGGGCTGGGACGATCAACATCAACGTGGTGTCCAACGGTGTGACAACGTTCACGCGGGACATCTCGATGGGCGGCAACCAGTTCACCGAGGAGATCCAGAAGCAGCTCAACATCACGTACGAGGAGGCCGAGACCTACAAGCGTGGAGGTGACGCGACGGACGCGGTGATCCCGCACGAGGTCGAGAAGGTCATCCAGCAGGTCTCGGAGTCGGTGGCGGGTGAGATCCAGCGCTCGTTGGACTTCTACGCGGCGACGACGGCGGACAGCGGCATATCGAGGATCTACTTGTCGGGAGGGACGGGTTCGATCCCGTCGTTGGGGCGGATCATCAGCCGGACGAGCGGCGTGCCGGTGGAGCTGATCAACCCCTTTCGGACGATCTCGGCCGATGACGGCAAGTTCAACCCGCAGTTCCTCGAGAGCATCGGCCCGGTGGCGGCCGTCTCGGTGGGCCTGGCCCTCAGGAGGACGAACGAGCTATGATTCGCATCAACCTCCTCCCGATCAAGAAGCAGCAGGAGAAGGAGTCGAGCAAGAGGCAGCTGGTGCTCTTCGTGCTCTTGCTCCTGATCGAGATGGTCGTGCTCTTCTTCCTGTATTCGGACAAGAGCGGCGATCTGGACGAGATCGTCAACGAGAACAACGTCAAGGCGGCGGCGATCGAGGAGCTCAAGAAGCAGGTCGCGGACGTGGAGAAGCTCACCCAGCAGAAGGTGCTGCTCGAAGAGCAGATCGGGGTGCTGGATCAGCTGGAGCTGGGCCGCGGGGGTCCGGTCAGAGTGATGGACGAGGTGCAGCTGATCTTGAGCCCGCCGCGCAATGAGCTCGAGAAGCTCACGCAGGGCAAGAAGGGCTGGAACGCCAAGTGGGATCCGAGCCGGCTGTGGTTCAACGGCTTCGTCGAGGACAACAACAACTTCAGCCTGACAGGCGGGGCGCGGACGAACGACGACGTGGCGGAGTTCCTGCAGCGCCTGTCGACCTCGGTCTACTTTGACGACGTGCGTCTGGGCTCGGTCGAGCAGCAGGAGTCCGAGAAGTTCGAGTACGTGATCTTCGAGATCTCGGGTCGGATCTCGTACTCGGCCGGCGCTGACATCCTGGCGGTGCCGGGGCAGGGAGGCTAGCGATGAACAACTTCGTCGATTCCTTCAACAAGATCCCGACGCCGCAGCGCGTCCTGGTGCTGATGCTGATCATGATCGGCATCGTGGTCGGCTTCTACATGCTGATCTACTCGCCGGTGGACGACGACATCCAGACGCAGAAGGACACGCGGCATGGGCTCTTGACCCAGGAGACCGAGATCAAGCGCAAGGTGGCCAACAAGGAAGAGATCATGGGCGAGCTCGATGATCTCAAGGGCCGCAAGGAGAAGGTCGAGAAGGTGTTGCCGCAGCGGGCGGAGATCCCGCAGCTGCTGCAGAAGATCTACGGCCAGGCCAAGATCGTGGGCCTGGAGATCAGGCGCTTCGAGCCTGGGGTGGAGACGCCTCAGAACCTCTACACCGAGATCCCGGTGGGGATGGAGTTGAGGGGGACCTACGACCAGGTGGCGGACTTCTTCTACTACGTTGGCCGGATGGAGCGCATCGTCAATATCAAAAATATTTCCATTGAACGGATTTCGGGGGGATCATTCGGCACGGGGATGTTGCGCGTGTCGTGTGACTCCATCACGTACCGCGGCGGCGGCCTGCAGGCGCAGGCGCCGGCCCAGTGAGGAGGGCAGGTCCAATGCTTAAGGCATCATCAAAGGCCTCGCTTCCTTGGCGTCGGGTCGTGCTGCTCGTGGTGTTGACCGCGGCGCTGGTCGCGGTCGGCTGCGAGGACGAGGTGGCCGAGGCGCCGCCGGCCGAGGCTCCGCCGGCCGAGGCGCCGCCGGCCGAGGCGCCGCCGGCCGAGGCCGCCGGGGCGCCCAAGGCCGCAGGCGAGGGCAAGCCGGGCGAGGAGTACAAGCGGCCGGACTTCCCTGGCCTGGCGAGGCGAGATCCCTTCATCTTCGAGCCGCCGCAGGTCAAGGTCGGGGAGGACGATGAGGGCGAGGAGCGGGTCAAGGAGCCGCTGGAGAACTTCGACATCCAGACGCTCAAGCTGGTGGCCATCATTACAGGCACCGCGGTGCCCAAGGTGATGTTCAACGACTCCTCGGGTTTTGGCCACATCGCCAAGGAGGGTGATCGGATCGGTCGGGACGGAGGTCGTATCAGCGACATCCGCGCCAACGAGGTGGAGATCACGATCAACCCTCAGCGGACGATCAACTCGGACGATGAGCTCGACAAGGAAGAAGACAAGGAAGAAGAGGTCTCCGAGCCGGTGACGATCGTGGTGCTCTTGAGCGACACCGAGATCGATCTGCCCAAGCCTCCGGGGGAGGACGAGGAGGGTGAGGACATCCTCGACGTCATCGACCAGGGCGGTCAGAAAGAGGGTGAGGGCGCGAGCGAGCCCCCTGCACCCTGAGCAAACTGAGTGCGTCAGAACAGGCCGGATCGTCGGCCCGCCGCCGCCGGTCAGCACCGGAGTGGCGGCGGACTGGGGGTCCAGCCGCTGCCGACCCCGCCTTGCAGGCGGGATAGAGATCGACAGAGGTCAACCATGAATGGGAAGTTCTATCTCCTGACACTGGTGCTCGGCTTGACGACCCTGACGGGCCCCGTCAAGGCGGCGCCGCCATCGGCCAAGGCGGGTGCGGCGGCGCTCAACGTGCTGAGCGGGGTTGACGTCGCCGAGCAAGAGGATGGGACCTACATCACCTTGCAGGGATCTCAGAAGGCCACGTACTCGGTCTTCAAGCTCAACAAGCCGCTGCGGCTCTTCGTGGACATCTCCAACAGCACGCTCGGCCAGGGCGTGCGGAGGGCCCCGCTCCAGGTCGGCAATGGCGTCGTCGAGCAGGTCGCGGTGCTGGAGTTCTCGGACGACGTCCAGCAGATCACGCGCTTGATCGTCGGCTTTGACCAGCAGGCGACCTACGACGTGCGGACCGAGGGCGACAAGGTCATCGTCTTCATCGAGGGCTCCGGGCGCTCGCAGGGCGGCGACGGGGTCGCCCTGGACGATCAACACCGCCGGGAGCTGGAGCGGCAGGAGGCCGAGCTGGATCGGGCCCGCCGCGCGCTCAACGAGAAGGAGCGGCGCCTGTCTCAGGTCGAGGACAAGGTCTCGACGCTGGAGAAGGCGCTGTCGGCCGCCAAGGTCGATGAAGGCCGCGCCGTGCTCCAGAAGGCGCTGGAGGCCGAGCGCGCCAAGGCCGAGCAGCTGCGCGGCGAGCTCTCCGAGCGCGAGAGCCGCGCCAGCGACCTGCAAGGCGCCATCGAGGCCGAGCGCCGCCGCTCCGGCGATCTCCAGGAGACCATCGAGGCCGAGCGCCGCCTCACGGGAGACCTTCAGGGCGCCATCGAGGCCGAGCGCCGCCGCTCCGGCGATCTCGAAGCTCACCTGAAGGCCGAGCGCCTCAAGGCCGAGTCGCTCAAGGAGGCCGTGGCCTCCCTGACGCGGGATCAAGAGCGCCTCGCCGTCGAGCGCGATCAAGCCCGCAAGGAGGCCGAGGCCCGCACCAAGGAGCGCGATCAGGCCCGCAAGGACTCCGACAGGCTGACCCAGGACTCCAAGAATGCCCGAGAGCAGCTCGAAGGGCTGGAGAAGTCGCTGACCCAGGCGCAGGCCGAGCTGGCCCGCACCGAGTCGGCTCGCAAGACCGCCATCGGCGACGCCGAGAAGCTGCGCGCCGAGATCCAGACCGTGCGCTCCCAGGTCACCACCCAGGACAAGGACGCCGAAGGCCTGCGCCGCCAGGTCGCGATGCTCAACCGGGCCCGCGACGAGGCCCGCGACGAGGCCCGCGGCGGGGACAAGGGCGCCGAGGAGCGGGCCAGTCGGCTCGAAGCCGACCTGAAGTCCCGCACCGAGTCCCTGGTCGCCATGGAGCGCAAGCTCAAGGCCGTCACCGCCGACCTTGACGAGAAGGAGAAGGCCCTGGACACCTCCATTGCCAGAGCGCGCGCCCTGGAGGCCGACAAGGCCCGTGCCGAGCGCGAGGCGTCCAGAGTCTCGACCGCCCGCGAAGCCCAGGTCGTCAAGGCGCGCAGCGCCGAGGATCAGCGCGTCGAGGCCCTGGAGAAGGCCCGCCAGGCCGAGCAGGAGCGCCTCGTCGCCCTGGAGAAGGCCCGCACCAAGGAGGAGCAGCGCCTCGAAGCCCTGGAGAAGGCCAGCCAGGCCGAGCAGGAGCGCCTCGCCAGCGTCAAGAACGCCCGCGCCGAGGAGGAGGCGCACCTGGCCGCCCTCAAGAAGGAGGTCGAGCAGGCGCGCAAAGATCAGAAGTCCCTGGAGGAGGCCGACGCCAAGGCCGCCCAGGACCGCAAGCGCGCTCAGGAGGAGGCCGACGCCAAGGCCACCCAGGATCGCAAGCGCGCTCAGGAAGAGGCCGACGCCAAGGCCACCCAGGACCGCAAGCGCGCTCAGGAGGAGGCCGACGCCAAGGCCGCCCAGGATCGCAAGCGCGCCGAGAAGGACGCGCCCTCGGAGGTCGCCGCGATCGACAGCCGCCTGACCCAGGTCAAGGAGCAGGGCGACAAGGCCGAGGTGACCCTCAAGCAGGAGGCCGGCAGCGCCGTGGTCGAGACGGCCAACACCGTCAAGGCCGTGCGCTTCCAGCAGAAGGGCGAGATCAGCCGCATCATCATCGAGCTCGATCGCCCCGGCAACTTCGAGACCGTGCCCTGGAACGGCGGCAAGGCCTCCCTCGTGATCGACGGCGTCCTGCTGCCCAAGAGCCTTGAGCGCACGCTCGACACCCAGGCCTTCGGCGGCACGGTCCGCTACGTGAGCAGCTACCGCGAGAAGAGCGGGGCCGTGCGCGTCGACGCCCACGTCCCCTCGGCCACCACCGAGATCGTGCGCCAGGACGGCTCCAGGCTCTTCTGGGAGTTCACCTCCGTCGGCGCCGGCGACGGCCTCGGGACCCCCGAGAACGACCCGGCCCTGAGCCAGGCCGATGGCCCCGCCCGCCCCTCCGGCTTCACCTCGGCCCCGCCGAACTTCGGCGGCGCCTCCGCCGCGCGCCGCACGACCGTGGACTCCTCCGTGCCCCCCTGGCAGCGCCGCCCGACGCGGATCGCCCGCAAGCGGATCACCATCGACCTGCGCGGCGCCGACGTCCAGAACGTGCTGCGGCTGATCGCTCGCGAGGGCAACATCAACATCGTCGCCGGGACCAACGTGACCGGCAGCGTGACGATGAAGCTCGACAACGTCCTTCTGACCGACGCCTTCGTCACCATCCTCAAGAGCCTGAGCCTGGGCTACGAGCAGGACGGCGAGGTCATCCGGGTCGCTCCCTCCAAGGAGTTCGAGGAGGCCGCGCTCAAGCGCCGCGAGGACATCATCGCCAGCTTCCCGCTGGAGCCCCTCGAGGTCGTCCTGATGCCCCTGAACTACGCCAACGCCCAGCAGGTCAACGAGCTCGTCAAGACCGTCCTGTCCAGCCGCGGCACCGTCTCGGTCGACGCCCGCACCAACACCCTCGTCATCAAGGACGTGGCCCAGAACCTCGCCGCGGCCCAGCAGCTCATCATCAGCCTGGATGCGCAGACCCCCCAGATCCTCATCGAGGCCCGGATCGTCGAGACGAACGACCAGTTCGCCCGCCAGTTCGGCATCCAGTGGGGCGGCGACTTCCTCTTCGCCCCGGCCAACGGCAACCCCACCGGCCTCGTCTTCCCCAGCGTCGTCGGCGTGGCCGGCGCGGCCACCGACGCGGCGACCCCGCTGGCCGGCATCGTCGGCACGCCCAACTTCGCCGTCAACCTGCCGGCGGCCATCGGTACCGGAAGCGGTGGTGGTCTCGGCATCACGCTGGGCTCGCTCGGCGGCGCCGGCAACCTCGCCCTGCGCCTGAGCGCCCTGGAGAACGACGGCCACATCAAGATCGTCTCGGCGCCCCGGATCATGACCCTGGACAACGTCGCGGCGGCCATCAGCACCGGCACCTCGATCCCGATCAGCGTCGTGAGCGCCGCTGGCGTCCAGACCGTCTTCGTCGAGGCCAACCTCCAGCTCAACGTCACGCCGCACGTCACCCAGGACGGCAACGTCGTCCTGGATCTCAACATCGAGAAGTCCGAGCCCGACTTCGCCAACACCGGCGCGGCCGGCGACCCGAGCATCATCCGGCGCAGCGCCCGGACCCAGCTCCTCGTCGGCGACGGCGACACCACCGTCATCGGCGGCATCTTCGCCCACACCAGCGCGACCGGCACCAACAAGGTGCCCTTCTTCGCGGACATCCCCATCCTGGGCTTCTTCTTCCGCGACTACAGCGAGAACGAGAACCGCTCGGAGCTGTTGATCTTCGTCACGCCCAGGATCGTCAACCGCGAGTCCTCCATGGACGCGCGCCGGCTCAACCCCATCGACGCGCCTGACATCGGCGGCGGCGGCGGGGGTGGCGGTCAGTGATCGGCCCGTCGCCCCGCGTCTTCCTGACCGGGGTGACCGGCGCGGGCAAGACCTGCGCGGGTCGGCGGCTGGCCGACGCGCTCGGGTGGCGCTTCGTGGACCTGGACGCCGCGATCGAGGCGGCGGCGGGTCAGCCCATCGCGGCGATCTTCGCCAGCGAGGGCGAGCAGGGATTCCGGGCCCACGAGCGCGCGGCGCTGTCGGCCCTGCTGGCAGCGTCGGGTTCAGGCGAGGTCGTCGCCCTGGGCGGTGGGGCCTATGTGCAGGAGGGGGTCGCCGAGTTGCTGGCGGCCTTCGGGCCGACGGTCTTTCTGGACACCCCGGCCGAGGTGATCGCCGCCCGCCTGAGCGACGCGGCGATCGCGGAAAGGCCCTTGCTCTCGGGGGCCGGCGGTCGGGGTGAGGTCGAGGCGGCGCTGTCGCGCCTGCTGGCGGCGCGTCGGGGGCTTTATGAGCGGGCCGAGGTCGTCGTTGACGGCGCGGGCTCGGAGGCGTCGGTGGTGCTCAGGGTCCTGTCGGCCTTGAGCGCGCGGGGCGTGGGGCTCTCCAGGGTGGAGGTCCCGCTTGGGGATCGCGCCTACCCGATATGGGTCGGTCAGGGCGGCGTCGGGCAGATCGGGGCGCTGGTGGGGCTGGCGCTTGAGGCGTCCAGCCCGGCGCCGGGGAAGGTGGCCGTCGTCACCGACGACAAGGTCGCGGGCCTCTACCTGGACGCCTTCGTGGAGGCTCTGGGGGGCAGGTGGCCGGTGGTGCCGGCGGTGGTGCCTCAGGGCGAGGGCTCCAAGGACTTCGACACCCTCAAGGGGGTGTGGGGGTCGCTGCTGGAGGCGAGGCTGTCGCGCGAGGACGTGGTGGTCGCGCTCGGCGGCGGGGTGATCGGGGATCTGGCGGGCTTCGCGGCGGCGACCTTGCTGCGGGGCGTGAGGCTGGTTCAGGTGCCCACGACGCTGCTGTCCCAGGTGGACAGCTCGGTCGGGGGCAAGACCGGGATCAACCACCCGCTGGGCAAGAACCTGATCGGGGCCTTTCACCAGCCGGTCGGGGTGGTGATCGGGATGGGGGTGCTTCGCACGCTCGACCCGAGGCAGGTGCGAAGCGGCCTGGCCGAGATCGTCAAGGCCGGGCTGATCGAGGGAGAGGGGCTGCTGGGGTGGATCGAGCGCGACGCCGAGGCGATCGCGCGGCGGCCCTGGGAGCAGGAGGCGCTGGTGGCGGCGTGCTGCGCCTTCAAGGCGCGGATCGTGGCCGAGGACGAGCGAGAGGGCGGCCGACGGGCGCTGTTGAACCTGGGCCACACCTTCGGGCACGCCATCGAGGCGATGGAGGGCTTCGGGGGGGTGACCCACGGGGAGGCGGTGGGGCTGGGGATGGTGTTGGCGGCCAGGGCGGCGAGGTTGTTGATCAAGGGGGCGGACGCGGGGCTGGAGGGTCGCTTGACGGGGTTGTTGACCCGACTCGAGCTGCCGACTGACCCGGCGCCCTACCTGGGGGAAGAGATGGTTCGCAGGATGAAGCAGGACAAGAAGGCATCGTCATCGACGATCACCCTCGTGCTGCCCGGCGCGGTCGGCGCTGTCGCGCTGCACCCAGTGGACGTCGAAGGGCTGCCCGCGCTCATCGGGCGCCTTGCGTCCGAGGGGTCGGCGAACTAGGATTGTAGGAAGGTGCGCGCGCCTGGCAAGGAGGGCGACTTCCGCGGCGCGCGCCAGAGCAGGCCCTGAGGGGCAAGGGAGGAAGCGATGACTCGCACAGGCATCATGGTGGTTTTGCTCTTTACGGCGTTCGCTGGCGCCGCCTGCGTGGAGGACGTCGGCTCGATGCTCGTCGTCCACAACGCGAGCCTGAACGACACCTGCGAGCTGGACGCGGAGGTCGGAGGCAACTTCCTGCCCAAGGGCACGCTGGACATCATGTTGACGAACAAGTACGTGATGTTCCCGACGATCCAGAGCCAGCTCCAGTCCAGCAAGAACGTCAAGATCGAGGCTGCGGCTGGCGGCGGCACGGGCGACTTCCGCGACACGCTCAACGAGGGCAACGCGATCACGCTCTCGGGCGCGACGGTGTCCTTTACGACCCCGCCCAACGTGACCTTCGCGCTGCCGCAGAACGTCTTCATCCCGGTCAGCGGGACGATCTTCCCGGGCTCGGCCACGACGACGGCGCTGGAGGTGCTCTCGGTCGACATCGGCAACGTCGTGCGCCGCGCGCCGGAGTTCTTCGACGCCAACGAGGAGGCCTTCAAGCGCCGCTCGGTGGTCACGGTCCTGGTCACGGTCAAGTTCGACGGCACCACGACCTCGGGGACGGACGTGTCGTCCAACGAGTTCACCTTCCCGATGGACATCTGCGCCGGGTGCCTCTTGATCCACCCGCCGGGGACCCTCTTCATCGACGACGACAACTCGCTGACCTGCGACGTCTCCAAGGCCCCGGCCGAGGAGGGGGTCGGCGGCGCGACGCTCGACTTCGACACGCCCTGCATCCTGGGCCAGGACACCGCCGTGGACTGCCGCCTGTGCCGCACGCTCGCCCCGGACGAGCTGGCCGCCGACGCCCTGTGCGACCCCTGAGCCCGACGCCCTGATTCTGGCCTGAACCCCAAGTCAAGAAGCCCTCGGCGAGATGTTCGCCGAGGGCTTCTTGCCTTGGGGGCTCGGCGTCGGGTCGGCGCCCATCCAGAAAGGGGCCGCGTGGCGACGGGGGTGCTTGCCGGATTGGCCCTCAGCCGTCGGATGGCCGGCTCGCGGGGTGGGTGCCGCGCTTCGTCCCTGAGCCCAGGGGCTTGCCGGATCGGCCTTCAGCCGGCAGGGCAGGCGGCGATGAGCGCCTCGACCTCGGCGTCGGTCAGGACGTGGTCGTCGGCCTTGGCGGCGGCGAAGATGTGCTTGACGAGGCGCTCGTCGGCGGCCCGGCCGCGCTTCTGGAGCCAGAAGATGACGTTGGACTCGCCGCTCATCGGGCCGATCTCGATGGACTGCTCCTTGCCGAACATGGCGGCCGGGACGCCGGAGTAGATCCGGTCGGCCAGCTCCGCGTCGCCCTTCTTGACGGCCTTGATGATGGCGGCGGCGTGGACGCCGGTGGCGGTGCGGAAGGCGTCGGCGCCGGCCAGGGGGTAGGAGGGGTGGATGGGGACGTTGAAGGCGGTCGAGACCTTCTGGCAGTACTCCAGCAGGCGGGTCAGATCCTTGTCGATCTCGCCCAGGAGCTTGAGGTTGAAGAGGGTCTGGTCGAGGCTGGCGTTGCCGACGCGCTCGCCGACGCCCAGGGCGGTGCCGTGGATGCGGTCGGCGCCGGCCTCGATGGCGCGGATGTTGTTGGTCAGGCCCAGCCCCCGGTCGTTGTGGCCGTGCCAGTCGATGCCGATGTGATCGGCGCCCATCGCCCGCAGCAGGTTTCGCACGAAGGTGATGAGGTTCTTGACCCCGTCGGGGGTCACGTGGCCGACCGTGTCGCACAGGCAAAGGCGGTGGGCGCCGTGGTCGATGGCGTTCTTGAACATCGTCGAGAGGGTGTCGGGCCTGGAGCGGGTGGTGTCCTCGGTCACGTAGGTCACCGGCAGGCCGTTGTGGACCCCGAGGTCGATGGCCTCGGCGGACATCCTCAGCATCCGACTCAGATCCCAGTCCTCGGTGTACTGCCGGATGGGGCTCGAGCCGATGAAGGCCATCACCTCGATCTCGATCCCGACGGCCTGGCTGATCTCGACCACCGGGCGGATGTCGTTCAGGTGGGTGCGGGCGGCGCAGGAGGGCTTGATGGAGAGGCGCGCGTCGACGATCTCGCGGGCCAGCCGGGTGACGTCGGCCACGGCCCTGGGGCCTGCTCCGGGCAGGCCGATGTCGCAATGCTCGATGCCGAGGGCGTCCATCAGGTGCAGGATCTCGATCTTGTCCTCGATGGGGGGATCGGTGACGCTGGGCGACTGGATGCCGTCGCGCAGCGTCTCGTCGTAGAAGGTGAAGGGCCGGCTCGACAGCGGGGCCACCCTCTCGATCGCGTTCCAGTCGTAGATCAGCTCGTCGGTGCTCGTCATCGCTCTCCCCCTCCTGGGTGTGTGCCCCGACGCCGCGATCCACCGGGGAGGCCCCGGCCGGTCGCGGCGTCGGTCTGGCTAAACCACCGTCAACACTCGCCTTCTAGCCCGTGCGTCGGCTCTAGAGGGCCTCGACGACGACGGCGATGCCCTGGCCGCCGCCGATGCAGGCCGAGCCGACGCCGAAGCGCTTGCCGCGGCGCTTGAGCTCGTAGAGCAGGTGGGTGGTGATCCGGGTGCCCGAGGCCGCCAGCGGGTGGCCGACGGCGACGCCGCCGGAGTTGACGTTGGTGATGGCGCGGTTGAGCTCCAGGACCTTCTCGCAGGCGAGGTACTGAGAGGAGAAGGCCTCGTTGATCTCGACCAGATCCATGTCGGCCAGGGTCATGCCGGCGCGCTCGAGCGCCGCGCGGATGGCGTAGACCGGGCCGATGCCCATGAACCTGGGCTCGACGCCGACGGAGGCGGCGCTGATCAGGCGCCCGATGGGGGCCAGGCCCCGGTCGGCGGCGATCCGGGCCGTGGTCATGACCATGGCGCCGGCGCCGTCGTTGATGCCCGAGGCGTTGGCGGCCGTCACCGTCCCGTCCTTCTTGAAGATCGTCGGCAGCGAGGCCATCGCGGCGGCGCTGAAGCGCGACCGGACTTGCTCGGGGCGCAGCGGCGAGAGCTGGGGGTGCTCGTCGACCTCGACGAGCGTGTCGCCATTGCGGCCCTTGATCGTCACCGGGGCGATCTCGTTCTTGTAGTAGCCCTCGGCCTGCGCCGTGGCCCAGGCCGTCTGGGAGCGGAAGCCGTACTCGTCGGCCATCTCGCGCGTGATGCCGTACTTCTCGGCGAGGTTCTCGGCCGTGATCGCCATCGCGCAGCCGGCCTGCGGGTCAAAGAGCACCTCCTGCAGGTAGTCGTTCATGGGCGTGCCGCCGAGCTTGAAGCCCGCCCGCGCCCCCCGGATGGTGTGAGGCGCCTGGGTCATGTTCTCCGTCCCGCCCGCCAGCACCATCTTCGCCTCGCCGAGCTTGAGGAGCTGGGCGGCCTGCGCCAGCGCCTCGAAGCCCGAGCCGCACAGGCGGTTGACGGTCAGGGCCGGGACCTGAAGCGGGACGCCGGCCTTGAGGCCGACGTGGCGAGCGCAGTAGATCGCGTCCGGGCTCGTCTGCATGACATTGCCGAAGATGACGTGATCGATGTCCTCGGGGGTGATCCCGGCTTGCGCGATCGCCGCCGTCGAGGCGATCACCCCCAGGTCGGTGGCCGACAGCTCCCCCAGCGCCCCCAGGAAGGTGCCAAAGGGGGTCCGCTTGCCCGAGAGGAAGACGATATCGGTGTCCTTGCTCATGTCTGCTCCAGAGGTGGGGCCATCTCAGGGCGGCGCGCCCTCGGCCGTGTTCAACCTCATCCTGTTTAGTCCACCGACCCCGCTCTCTTCAAGGGGCTGGCGCGATCACCGCGGCGAGAGCCGATCGGCCAGCCGCCGCAAGGCGTCGCGGGCGGCGGCGGCGTCGGGGCGAAGGGCGGGATCGGGGTTGAGCAGCTCGGCGACGAGGCTGGCCGTCGGCCCGGTGACCGTCGGCGCCAGCGCCCGCAGGTCGATCTGCCCGAGCCCCTTGGCCAGCAGCACCTGCGCGCCGGTCGGCCGGGCGAAGGCCGCCCGACCCGTCAGCAGGAAGTAGAGCACCTCGCCGAGCCCGTAGAGATCGGCGCCGGGCTCGATGGCCGCCTTCTGGTGGGTGACCTCCGGGGCGAACCAGGGCGAGACCCAGACCCGCTGGTTGACCCCCTGGGCGTCGATGGCGGGGGTGCCGATCGGGACGCAGAAGATCGGCCAGCGGAGCTGCGCCACCCTGGCGTCGGCCCCGATCAGCGCCGAGCCAGGTTCGACGATCTGGTAGACGAGGCCGCGCGCGTGAAGCCACGCCAGCGCGTCGGCCAGCTCGGCAGCGCAGCGCAGCGCCTCGACCTCCCGCAGCGGGCCACCGGCCTCGATCAGATCGTTGAGCGTTCGCCCGCTCGGGGCCGTGACCACGTAGGCCCCCGCTGGCACCCGGCCCCAGTCCAGCACGCCCAGGATGCCGGGGTGATCCAGCCGCGCGGCCCGCTCGGCGGCGCCCAGGATGAGCGCCTCGGAGCGGGCCAGCGGACCCCCCTCGCGCAAGAAGGTCAGCCGCGCCGCGGCGCCGGTGTGGATGTGGGTGGCGGCGAGCCCGCGCCAGTTGGTCGACTCATGGACCACTGCCCCCAGCAGCCAGGGCCCCACCACGAGGTCGCCGGCCCTGAGCGCCCTCGGGGGCGCAGTGGGCGGGGCCGGCGAGGTAGGCGTCGGCGAGGCCGGGCGGGCCGCGCGGTCGTCGTTGAGCAGCGCCAGGGCGGCGGCGGCGCTCTGGGGGCGGTGCGCCGGATCGGGGGCCATCATCCGCGCCAGCGCCCGCGTGAGCGCGTCGGGCAGGTCCGGTCGCGCGCGGGCCAGATCCGGCCGCTCGCCCTGGCCGATCCAGAGCAGGAGCTGACCCATCGACCCCGTGGGGAAGGGGTCCTCGTCGAGGGCCACGCAGGCCAGCGTCATCCCGAGGGCGTAGAGATCGGATCGCGCGCTGAAGGCCGGATCGCCGTTGAAGAGCTCCGGCGCCATGAAGGGCAGCGTCCCGACCGGGCTCCTGCTTTGCTCGTCGTGGGTGACCTGCGCCATGGAGATGCCCAAATCCCCGAGCTTGACTCGGGCGTCTCGCGTGCGCCTGAGGCAGTTGGCCGGCTTGATGTCCCGGTGCAGGATTCGGGCGTCGTGCAAGGCCTGGAGGCCCGAGAGGAGCTGCCGGGTGCAGTCCATCAGCGCCTCGGGGGTCGCGCGCCGCATCCCCTCCAGCGTGCCGCCGTCCATGTACTCCATCACGAGGTAGATCGACCCGCCGAGGCGGCCGGCGTCGTGGATGCGCAGCAGGTTCGGGTGATCGAGCCTGGCCATCAGCCGGGCCTCGAAGAGCGCGCCTTCCATGGCCGCCGGGTCGGCCAGATCGCGGGTCGTGATCTTGACCGCCACGTCCACGTCCAGCGCCTGATGGCGGCCTCGCCGGACGACCCCGAAGCCCCCCGTCCCCAGGATCTCGCCCAGGCCCACGCCGGGTATGATGGTGTCCCCTTGCATCAGCACCTCCTGACCTCAAGAAGTATGGTACACCATCAACAAGGACAACACCCTCGATCCTCCAAGGAGCCTCGCCGATGAAGCTGGCCTGGATCACCGATCCCCACCTCGATCATGTCTCCGCCGAAGACTTCGAGCGCTTCCTTGACGTCCTGGACGGCGCCGAGGTCGAGGGGTTCCTGATCGGCGGCGACATCGCCGAGTCCAGCACGGTCATCCGCGTCCTTGAGCGCCTCGACGACAGGCTCAAGCGGCCGCTCTACTTCGTCCTGGGCAACCACGACTACTACCGCGGCTCGATCGCCCGAACCCGCGCCGCCGCCGCGGCGCTCTCCCTGCGCCGACCGCGCTGCCTCTACCTGCCTTCGAGCGGCGTCTGCCCGATCGGCAAGGACACCGCGCTGATCGGCCACGGGGGCTGGGGCGATGGGCGCTGCGGCGACTTCATGGCCTCGCCCGTCATGCTCAACGACTACATCCTGATCGAGGAGCTGGTCACCGGCGACAAGGCCGTGCGCCTGGAGCGCCTCAAGGCGCTCGGCGACGAGGCCGCCGAGTCGCTGCGGGAGGGCCTGGTGAGCGCGCTGGCGGGCTTCGAGCGCGTCGTCCTGCTCACCCACGTCCCGCCGCTGCTGGAGGCCTGCTGGCACGAGGGCCAGATTTCGAACAGCGCCTGGACGCCCCACTTCACTTGCCTGGCCGTCGGGGAGGTGCTCCTCGAGATCATGGCCGCCCACCCGCGCCAACACCTGGAGGTGCTGTGCGGGCACACCCACAGCGGCGGCGTGGCCCACCCCTTGCCCAACATGGTCGTGCGCACCGGCGGCGCGGTCTACGGCGCGCCGGCCATCGCCGCGACCTTCCAGTGGCCCTGAGCGGCCCGCAGAACGCCTCAGCCGTGATCATGGCCTCCGAAGCCAGATCGTCAGACCGCCGATCGGGCTGTCGTCCTGGCCGGTGACCAGGAGCGGCGCGGCTTGCGGCGAGGAGGCTCCGGGCACGGCGGCCTGCCCGAGGTGGCGCTCGGGGCCTCGGCCCTCGAAGCGGAGCTCGGCGTCGAGCCGGCCGTCAGGGTCCACCTGGAGGTTGCCCCCGAGGATGTCCGGGTGGTCGCCGAGCGAGGATGAGAGCGGGCCAGGCTGCACCCCGCCGCTGATGGTGACCTCCCCCCATCGGCTCTCGACTCTGCCGCCGTTGACCTTGAAGCCGGCGACGTGGTGGTCGCCGCCGACGCTCGGGGCCACGCCGTCGGAGGCCCGCGCCAGGACGAAGAGCCCGACGCCGGGGACATCGGGGTCTTCGGAGCGCCGCGTCATGACCATGGCGCGGCCGCCGAGGTCGGCGTTGCCGGTCAGCGAGAGGGTCGCCCCGAGGAGCTGCAAGGGCAGCTCGACGCCCTCAGCGGTGATCTCGAAGCAGCCGCCCTCGACGCGCAGCAGGGTGTTTCCGGCGGATATGTGCGAACTGTCTGGTTTTATGCAGCCGAAGGTGTCGAAGGTCAGGCGCCCGCGCAGGGCGATGAGGGCCTCGTCGGCGCCGTCAAGCCCGAGGTCGACGTTGAGGGTGAGGGCGACGATTTCGAAGGGGCCGGTGAGGTCATCGGGTTCCAGGGGAGGGTCGTCGAGGCGGGTCATCAGGACGAGGCCGGGCTTGTTGGTGGCGCTCAGCGCGATGAGGCCGGCGGGGTCGTCGAGCTGGCCTTCAAGCTGGTGGCGCCCGTCGGCGCCGAAGATCCCGCCGCGAGCGTCGAGCAGGAGCTGTCCGGCGCCCAGGAGGCCGCGGGGGTCGCTCTGTCGCTGGTCGCTGATCGCGTAGAGGCCGGCGCTCTGGAAGGACCACGTGCCTCGGGCGGTGGTGAAGCCGACGGCGGGGTCGTGGCTCAAGAAGGCGAAGCGCCAGCGCGAGGGGCGGCAGCGCCGAGGCTCGGCCTCGCAGACGGCAAAAGGGTTGCCAAGGCCACAGCCGCAGTCGAGGCAGCAGCCCTCGGGGGATTCGCCGGGGTCGCAGGTGCCGTCGCCGCAACCGGACTCGGGCTCAGGCTCGGGCTCGGGCTCGGGGTCCAGGCCACGGCCGCGAGGCCGCGTCCTGTCGCATTGCTGGTCGCCGGGGCAGGGGCAGTCGAGGCAGCAGACCAGGGGGGACTCGCCGGGGTCGCAGGTGTCGTCGCCGCAGGCGGGCGCGGGGCGCTGGCAGGCGTCGCCGGGCAAGCACTCGCAGCCGTCGCCGCCGAGGCCCAGGCCCAGGTCGTTGTTGAGATCCAGGGCGCCGTCGACGCACGAGAAGGCGCAGCGGCCCTCCAGGCAGCGGGGGACGCTGGCGGGGCCGGCGAGGCAGGGCCTGCAGGCTTCGCCGCAATGATCGGGATCGACGCGGGTGTCGACGCACAGGCCGCCGCAGACCGTCAGGGGGGCGGGGCAGGAGTCGGGTGCGTTGGCGCGCTCGCGCTCGACGCGGGCCTTGACGTCGTCGGGATCGGTCAGGAGGTTGCAGGCCATGAGGCAGAGGGTCGTCAGTGCGAGCGGGGCAGGCAGGCGGTAAGCCTGTGTCATATGATCCTCAAGGCGAAGGGGAGAGGCTGTCCAGGTCGATCACAGCACAAAACGCCCTTTTGCGCCAATGCCGGCACGGGGTCGATCAAGCGAGGGGTGATGAGATTGACGCACCAGCGGGGCTGGACTATGCTCTGCGAGGGTAAAAGTCTGCCATCCTTGATGCCGCCGTGGCTATGAGCAACCAACCTCCGGGTCAGGAACAATCGGATCTCCCAGTCGGGACAGTCCTTGGCCAGCGCTACCAGATCCTGGGGGTGCTGGGCAGAGGCGGGTTTGCGACGGTCTACAAGGCCAACCAGATCAGCCTGGGGCAGCCGGTGGCGATCAAGGTCCTGCGGGTGACTCGGACGGTGGCGTCGGGCTTCCTGGAGCGTTTTTCGAGGGAGGCCAAGGCTTCGAGCCAGATCCAGCACCCGGACGTGGTGCGCGTGCTCGATTATGGCGTGGCTGAGGACTCCAGCCCCTACATGGTCATGGAGCTGCTCCGGGGCCACGCGCTGAGCACCGAGATCCAGCGCAATGGCCCGATGGACATCAAGCGGGCCCTGCGGCTCTTCATCCGGTGCCTGGACGCGCTCAACGCCGCGCACAAGCTCGGGATTGTCCATCGAGATCTGAAGCCCGACAACATCTTCGTGACGGAGCCGAACAGCCGGGTCGAGGCGCTCAAGCTGCTGGACTTCGGCATCGCGCACATGATGGAGCAGCAGGTGCGGCTGACGAGCGCGGGCGAGTTCTACGGCACGCCCCAGTACCTGACGCCGGAGTACATCCGCAGCAAGTCCATCTCGCCGGCCTTCGACGTCTATCAGGTGGGGCTGCTCTTCGTGGAGGTGGTCACGGGGCGCCCTGCGGTGGACGGCACCGGGATGCAGTGCATGATGGCGCACAGCCGAGGCGACCTGAACATCCCCGAGCAGATCCTCAAGAGCCCCGTGGGGCCCGTGTTGACCAAGGCGCTCTCGCTCGATCCCAAGGCGCGCTACCAGAACGCAGGGGAGCTGAGGGACGCCCTTGAGGCGATCCAGAGCGCGGTCGAGGCGCACTTCAGCGCGCGGCCCGCCTTCGTCGAGGCCGCCACCGACGTCGACCCCTCTGGTCAGCCGGTGGTGTCGTCCTCGAACTACGATCGCCCCATCGCCGCCATGGGGGGCCGCCCCATGCAATCCGGCGCGAGCCCTCAGGTCTTCAGGGGCGGCGCGGCGGCCCAGATGCCCGAGCGCAGCCTGCCCTCGTCCCCCCTGCCCGCACAGGGGGCCTTCGGGGCGCAGGGCGGCGCGCCGCTGTCCGCCGAGACGGGCCGCTCGATCGACCAGGCGGGGCCGTCGGGCCAGCTTCGCCCGATCCAGAGCAACGCGCTGCGCGAGAAGCTCTCCAACACCGGGGAGATCGCCGCCACGGTCGTGAGCTACTCTCCCAGGCGAGACATTCCGGTCTCCCGGGTCTCGGCCACGATCGTCGACTTCAAGCCGCCGGGTCCCGATCTCGACGAGCCGTCGAGGTCGGGCGGGCCGCCGCTGGGCGCCACCCTGGCGATGCGCGCGACCCCTGGCCCTGCCCCCGAGGCGGCCATGTCATCGGCCCGGCAGTACCAGCCGGAGTTGGAGCGCTCCAGGCCCAGCGCGGAGCCAGAGCGCCCCTCCTCCCGGCGGCACGTCCCCTTGCTCGTGGCGCTGGGCTTCTTCCTGATGCTGATCATCGGCGCGGTCCTTGTGCTGGTGCTCATCACGACGGGCGTCATCGGCGGCGAAGGCAACGAGAAGGCCGCCGTCGAGGCCCCGGCCGGCGATCCATGAGCGCGCTGCGGCTGGCCGCGCTCGCGCTCATGCTCCTGTGGCCCGCTCTGGGCGCCGCTCAACAACCCCAGGCGCTCCCGACGCCCCGACAGATCGAGCTGGCCCAGGAGGCCGGCGAGGCCTCTGAGCGCGGGGACTACGAGGGCGCCGCGCGGCTGCTGGAGGAGGCGCTCAAGGAAGGTCGCCTCAACGTCCTGCTGCTCAACCTCGGCCGCAGCCGCTACCGCCTGAGCCAGTGCGAGGCGGCCAAGGCCGCCTTTGATCAGGTCGCCGAGGCGCCCCAGGTGGCCGACCCGCCCCCCGAGGTCGTCGCGGAGATGCTGGCGCGCTTTCAAAGAGAGCTGGGCGCCTGCACCGGCGATCTGATCGTGCGCTGCTTCGACGCCAGGCTCACGCTCCTGATCGACGGCGAGCGGGTCGGCACCTGCGACGTCCGCATGGCGCTGCGCCCCGGCGCTCACCGCCTCGACGTCGCCCTGGGCGAGCGGGAGACGTCGATCCGCTTCGCGATCCGACCCTCGAAGACCCTGGAGCTGACGGTGGGCGCCGACGCGCTGCCGACGCCCCTGGACGGGGAGGCCGTTGAGCTGCCGACGCCCCTGGACGGGGAGACCGTCGAACTGCCGACGCCCTTGGACGGGGAGGCCGTCGAGGGCGCGGCGGTCGGAGATCCGCTGAACGCGTTGCCGACCCTCGACGCCGAGGGCGACCTGGGGCCGATCGCCGTCGAGATCGAGCCTGTGCCGCCCAAGCTCCCCATCAAGGGGGTCAGCGAGCCCTTCCACGCGTGGGGGTGGGGGACGGTGGGGGCCGGCGCGGGGGTGCTCGGCGTGGGGGTGCTGATCGATGTCCTCGCGCTGGGGCCGAAGCTGGACGAGTACGAGGCGGCCCTGCGGGATCAGGACGCCGCGGAGAGGGAGATCCGCGGCCAGCTCGACGCGCTGCGGCCAGCCCTGCTGGCGACCTACGCCGTTGGCGCGGCCCTCGTCGGCGTAGGGGCGCTGATGGTGCTGACCGACACGGGCGTCGAGGAGCCCTCGACGCCGCCGGCTGGCCTCCTGCCGTGGGTCGGCCCGGCCTCGGCGGGGGTCCGCTGGGGCCAGGCGTGGTAGGCCAGGGGCGAGCCGGGCGCGCCCGGATGTTGGGGGAGTGATGGTGGTGGCGAGCCCCGAGCGGCTGATCGTGGCCTGGTGTTCGTTGGAGGCCGCGCCAGCGCTGCCGGGGATGCGGGCGGAGGCCTGCGAGCCCGGCGCGCTCGGCGCGCTGGCCGACGCGCACCTGATCGCGCTCGACGCGCGGGCCTTCGCGTCCGTCGAGGCGCTCTTCGAGGCCCGGCGCTCGGCGAAGCAGCCGGCGCTGATTCTGGCGGCGGCCGAGCAGCTCGGCGCGGTGCTCGCCGGCCTGTCGCACCGGGACGAGATCGCGCTCCTGGGCTCCCCCCCCGAGCTGCTCGCCTACCGACTGGGCCAGCTCCGCGAGCGGGCGCTGTCGTGGCGGGACTCGCTGACGGGGCTGGCGGACCGCCAGGTCTTCCTGGAGCACCTCGCAGCGGGCGTCGACAAGGCCGCGCCGGAGCGCCCGCTCTCCTTGCTCTTCGTGGACATCGACCGCTTCAAGCAGGTCAACGATCAGCACGGCCACGCCGTCGGCGACATCATCCTGCACGCCCTCGCCCGTCGGATCGTCACGAGCACCTCGCCTCAAGCCCTGGTCGCGCGCTTTGGCGGCGAGGAGTTCTGCCTGCTGATGCGGGCGACCGAGGCCGAGGCGATCGCGGAGGCGGAGCTCATCCGGGAGATCGTGCGGGGCGAGCCGCTCCACGACGGGATCCGGATCACCGTCAGCGTCGGGGTGGCGACGGCGCTCGGCCCGCTGCGGCGGCGAGAGCTGCTGTCGAAGGCGGAGGAGGCCCTCTTTGCGGCCAAGGTGCGCGGCCGCGACTGCGTGATCCACCACGCGGAGATCGAGCGCCGGGCCCTGGCCGTCGACGGGTCGCTGGCGCTGGAGGGCTTCGAGAACCTCACGCGGGTGATCTCGGAGCGGATCGCGGAGGTGATCACCCACCGGGGCCGCCGGCTCTTCGAGGAGCTGCGCAAGGAGGCCGAGGTGGACGTGCTGACGCAGCTTCACAACCGCCGCTACCTCGATCGTCGGCTGGAGTATGTCTTCGGCTCGACGGCCTCGACGGGGCAGCCGCTGACGGTGGCGCTGCTGGACGTGGACCACTTCGGGCAGGTCAACAAGCGCTGGGGGTGGCCGACGGGGGACAAGGCGCTGCGGGATCTGTCGGCGCTGATCGTGGGCAATGTCCGGGGGCAGGACTGGGCCGCGCGCTACGGCGGCGAGGAGATCTGCCTGGTGATGCAGGGCGCCGAGGAGGGCCTGGCGGCCCAGGCGCTTGAGCGGCTTCGGGCGCTGATCGAGGCGCACCCCTTCGAGAGCACCGACGGGTCGCCCCTGCCGCTGACCGTCAGCATCGGGCTGTCGGAGCGGCGGGCGCAGGACGGCTCGGTGCGGGACCTGATGGAGCGGGTCAGCCTCGGCCTGGGCGCCGCCAAGGCCGGCGGCAGGAACCGGGTCTGTGTCGCGCCGGAGGTCGTCGACGATCGCGGCGATGGGTAGGTTTCAAATGCGAACAAACGTTCAGTATTGCATCATTGATCCGGGCGTACTAGTTTGAAGCTGGTCAAGGGAAGTCAGCCACGGAGAGGTGAGGCGATGAACACGAAGCGGGCGAGCTGGGCGGCGAAGTCGAGGGGGTTGTCGGCGCTTGTGGTCCTGGGCGCGCTGCTCGGGAGCGGGTCGGCGGCCCTTGGGGGCGGCTCGGGCGCGAATGTGATGCACTACCAGGTGCTGGTGGCCGATCAGGTGGCCTTTGATCAGAACCAGTCGGGGATAGGTCGGGGTCAGGCGCAGGTCGTGGATCTGATGGCCTCCTACCTCAAGGAGAACCCCGAGATGCAGGTGACGGTGCAGGGCCACGCCGACGCGGGCGAGCGCAAGTGCGAGGAGCTGAGCCAGAAGCGGGCCGAGGAGGTGCTCAAGCGCCTGGTGCGCAAGGGGGTCTCGGCCGACCGCCTGTCCACGGAGGCCTTCAGCAACACCCGGCCCGTCAGCGACGCCGCCGATCGGGGCAGCAGGGCGCTCAACCGCCGGGTCGAGTTCTACGTGGTCAAGATCGTCTCCTTCGAGGAGGAGATCTCCTTCAAGCCCGGCTCGGCCGTCCCGCTCTCGAACCCCCCGCTGGACACGATCGCCGACAAGCTCAGCGACAACGGCGACCTGAACCTGCGCATCGTCGGCTACGCCGAGTCCAACGAGGAGAGCGGCCCGGACGCGCTGCGCGATCTGAGCCTGGCCCGCGCCCGCATGGTCCGCGATGGGCTCGTCCAGCGCGGCGTGGCCACCGACCGTCTGATGATCGTCGGCGGCGGCGCTGGCCCCAATCGCGCCGATCACAACCGCCGGGTCGGCTTTGCGATCGTCTCGCGCTGATTCGGACCCTCCCAGACCCCCCCTTCCGCCACCACAAATTTGCCATCGGAGCCCGTCTTGACGCGATTTGTCGTTGACGAGCCCAAATCATGCGGTTACTGTCCTGCCCATCCTGGAGTTTGGTTGAGCCGATGTCGAGGCCCTTCACATCGGGTTCTACACCAGACGGGACTGTCGCGCCGCTTGATGAATTGGCGGTGTTATTTTCACGATTGGAGGGAGTGACCCATGCATAAGAACGATCTTATCAAGAAGGTGGCCGAGGATACTGGCGTCAGCAACCGCGACGCCGAGGCCGTCGTCAACGCGGTCTTCAAGAACATCGAGGACACCATCGCGGGCGGCGGCAAGGTCGTCGTGACCGGCTTCGGCACCTTCGAGCGCAAGACCCGCAAGGCGCGCAAGGGCCGCCACCCCAGCAGCGGCGCCGTCATCGACATTCCCGAGAAGCACGCCGCGAGCTTCTCCCCCGGCAAGCTCCTCAAGGAGAAGGTCGAGGGCTGATCCTCCGCCACAACCAGCCGCCAGGGCCCCGGCCCGGCGTCGAGCCTCTGCGTCATCGCAGGGGCTTTTGGTTTTTCTGGCCCCCGCGTCGGGCCAACCCCGAGGATTCCCCTGGCTCGCGCGGCGCCTGACCGACCGACGCCGCAGGCGCGCCCCTTGAGGCCAGGCGGCCCGCCCGCCTTGAGGTCAGGCGGCCCGTCTGCCTTGAGGCCAGGCGGCCCGTCTGCCTTGAGGTCAGGCGCCGCGCCCGCCGCAGGGCCGGGCGGCGCGCCCAGCCTCAAGGCGCCCCGGACCCGCCCGCCGCCCGCATCGCGTGGACGAAGATCGGCACCCGCTCCTGCTGGCAGACCGGCGCCCTGTCGGCGCAGCGCGCCTTGACCCCCGGCGCCCCGTCGTCGCTCCGGTAGCGCAGCCACGTCTCGCGGGCCACCCTGGCGCCCTCGCTCTCCGGCGCGAGCGCCTGCAAGGCCAGGCTCTGGATTCGAAGCAGATCCCCGTCCTGTGCGTTGAGCCGGAGCCCGCGCTGCGCCGCCTCCAGCGAGGCCCCCCGCTGATCCAGGCTGCCCAGCGAGAGCGCCAGCTGGCGCCAGACACGGTCGTCCCCAGGCGACAGCTCGCTGGCCCGCCGGTAGGCCGCCGCCGCCGCCTCCCAGCGCCAGACCAGAGCGTTGATCTCCCCCCGCATGAAGGGGATCGCCGGGTGCTCAGGCAGCAGCGCCTCAGCCCGCCCCAGCAGCGCCTCGGCCTCGCCGGTGCGCCCCATCAACCCCAGGACGCCCGCCTGCTCCACCCAGATCGCCGGCCGCGCCCAAGGCGGGGCCTCGACCCCAAGCGCCTCCTCGGCCTCCTGCAGCGCCAGCAGCGCCTCCTCCTGGTGCTCCTGCACCTGCAGGCGCAGACCCCGGCCGTGCGCCAGCAACCTCACCCACCTCGGCCTGGCCTCGGCCCCCTCGGCCGCCCCCGGGCCGACCTGGAGCCGCGCCCGCGCGATGTCGATGATCGGCTGCGGCGTGCACGGATCCAGCTTCACCCCCGTCCACCTCTTCGACTGCGCCACGAAGGCAGCCCCGCGCCCCTCTCCAGAGGTCCGACAGGCCGCCTCGGCCAGCTCTGGCTGCACCCGGCGGTGCCTCAGCGTCGCCTCGATCGACAGCGGGAAGCGCCCCGGGTCAAAGTCGCCCGGCAGATCAAGGCCATAACGGACCACGGCGGCCCCCCTCGGCGCGATCGTCCGATCGTAGACCCCCGCCCTGAAGCGGCCAACCCGGTGCTCGAAGACCACCTCGCTCTTGATGTCGACCACGAGGGTGCGAAGGATGTGGGCCGTCGGATCGCGAGGCGCCTCGGCGTGCCGATCACCCGCCGCCGCGACCGGCGCGCCGTGGCGGTCGGTCGCCTTGACCTCCAGCCACATGTCGCGCAAGTCCTTGGCGCCGCTCGGGAAATCGTGGCCAACCTGGAGGCTGGCGATCACCGCGTCGATGAGGAGCCGCTGGCCCGGCGCCGCAGCCAGCGCCGGCTCCTGGTGGACGACGTTGGCGCCGACGCGCGCCATCGCGTGCAGGTCCAGCGCGGCGGCCTGGCTGAGCAGGTCGACGTTCGCCTTGAGCTGCGCCTCGGAGTCGATCATCCGGGCCAGCGTCGTGTGGCCGCCCGGGAAGCGGTGGGCGCGCAGGCCCCCGGCGCCCTCGGCCATGTGGCAGCCGATGCAACCCCTGGGCGCGATGGGCTCGTCGATGCGATCCAGGAGGCTGCCGCCGAAGGGCGAGCGCCTCAAGGGCGTGTGCTCGTCCATGCCGAAGGCGATGAAGGGGTGCTCGGTCTGCGGCCCGATGAAGGCCCGATGGCACGAGGTGCACATGGCGTCGGTGCCCAGCGCGCTCGGGGCCACCCTGGCTCTGTGACGAGCCAGCGAGTCGGGATCGCCAGGGACCGGGTAGGGCACGGGGGAGGTGTCCAGCGTGTAGCTGCCATTGCCGTCGACGGTCGCCGCCGTGATGCCGTGGCACGTCATGCAGTTGACGCCCGCGTGGGCGCGCTGGTCCTCAGGCCGGGGCGGCTCAGGCGGGTCGTCGAACTGGAGGGCGACGTCGTGGCAGGTGTTGCAGAAGCGCGCGCGGGCAGGGTCGCGGTCTGCCACGAAGTCGTCGAGCGTGACCCTGTAGAGCGGGTTGTTGAGGGACGAGAGCGCGTGGGGGCTCTGGCGCCACTCTTCGACGATCGAGGCGTGGCAGTCGCGGCAGCGCTCCACCTCCAGCAAGACGCCCATGTCCGGGCTCTCCTGGCCCCCGGCCAGCCGGGTCAGCGAAGGCGCCAGGTGAGCGCCCTCGTCGGGCAGGAGCGGCTCGGGCGGCGGCGCCGCTGGTGGCGCGTCGGCCACGTCGGGGGAGAGGTCGACGGCGACGACAGGGGGCTGGGACGGGCTGTGGACCGTCCCCGTGTTCTGGCAGGCGGCCAGCGTGCAGAGGGCCGTCGCGGCGATCACGGCCAGTGTCCTGGAGGTCATGGGGCGCACCTCGATCAACAGGTCAGGGACTGAAATTGAGCTCTGTCCAGCCCCCGATGTCAAGTCGGCTCAGGGCGGCGCCGCCGGGGGGAGATCGGAGCGCCCCCCAAGCCCCACGCTCCTCGCACCGCCCCTCAAGGGGGCGGGCTCGTCGGGTGGGGCTTGGATGCGCGGGTGGGCTGCGCCCTGTCGGGCGCAGGCCGGCGGACGGCCGAGCGCGGATCGCGGGGCCGGATCATCGCGTCGAAGTGGGCCTGTGGATTGGGGTTTTCACGCCCTCTGGTGTCGACCTGGATCGTTCGGGGGCCTGCGACCGACAGGGCGCAGCCCGCCCCGAGCATCTAGCCCCACCCGACGAGCCCGTCCCCAACGGGGGCGGTGCGAGGAGCGTGGGGCGTTCGTCGAGCGTGGGGCGTTCGTGGTGCGTGGGGCGTTCGTGGTGCGTGGGGTGTTCGTGGTGCGTGGGGCGTTCGTGGTGCGTGGGGTGTTCGTGGTGCGTGGGGCGTTCGTCGAGCGTGGGGCGGTGCGAGGAGCGTGGGGCGGGGCGTTCGTCGCGCGTGGGGGGGAGGGGCGCGTCGAAGGGGCCTGGAGCCTTCCCTGAGCGAACCGCTCAGAGCGGGCGGCTCCGCAGGGGGGAGATCGGAGCGCCCAGGCGCTCACTGGCTGTGCATCTGGAAGACGGAGGTGGTGCCGTCGCGGTCGCCGTGGCTGTCGTCGAGCTCGCCGGACGCGCGGATCTGCCAGGAGCAGCCCGAGGTGCACTGCGACACCTCCACGGCGTCGCCGACGAGGGTGAGGCCGTCGGCGACGATGTCGACGTTCAGGGCGACGTGACCGCGCGCGTCTTCGAAGAAGACGTCGGCGTCGACCCGGTTGATGCGCAGGGCGCCGTCGAGGGTGTTGAAGAGGCCCTCGACGGCGATCTCGTCGCCAGGGGTGCAGGTGCTGCCGCAGGTGCCGACCTGGGCTGGCGCGAGCTCGCCGCAGGGGCGGCCGGCGTTGGCGTCGGCCTGGGTGGCGACGCAGAGCCTGGAGACGTTGGCGCCCGCGCGGAACTGCCACGCGCCGACCTCCGAGGACTCGACGACCTCGAAGACGTCGAGGTCGTAGCCGACCTCGCCGACGGCGCGCAGGCCCCCAGGTTCGAAGTCGTCCTCAAGGCCGATCGTCAGGCGCCAGGAGCCCAGTATCGCGGCCTCGGCCTCGGCCTGCTCGTCGATCCGGGTGGCCCTCGGGGTCTCGTCGACGGTGGGGGTCTTGCGGCGCAGGTCATCCAGGCGAGTCAGCGTGGTGACGCGCAAGTTGTCGGAATAGTTGCGGTATTGACCAGTGAAGAGGCCCTTGGGGGTGATGGTGAAGCCGCAGCTGCCCTCGCAGGTCGGCGCGGCGGCCAAGGTGTCGCTTTCGAAGGTGAGGGTGCCGGTGATCTGGGTCGAGAGGTTGATGAAGCCGCGCTCGGGGTCGAGGAAGAAGGCATTGCCCTCGACGGAGTCGAAGCGGAGCTGGTCGAGGTCGGGCTGGTAGGAGCCCTGGATGGGCAGCTCCAGGAAGGACTCGCAGGCGTGGCCGACGCAGCGGCCGAGGAGGGCGGGCTCGAGGGGCTGGCAGGGGGCGCCCTGGGGGACGAAGCTGGCCTCGTCGACGACGCAGAGGCGCTCGGCCTTGAGGGCGCCGGACCAGCGGAACTGGAGCTGGTTGGCGCCGAAGGGCAAGGGCTCGACTTCGAAGATCTCGATCGTCCAGGAGAAGGCGCCGGCCGGCAGCGGTCGGCCGACCTCGTCGCGGGCCTGGACCTCGTGGGTGAGGGTCCAGCGGCCAAGGAGCAGGGCCTTGGCCTGGACGAAGGCGCGCAGCTCGTCGGGGGTCAGGCTGCTGCCGTCGTCGGCGGGGGGGGCCGTGGTGCAGGCCAGCGAGAGGGCAAAGAGGGCGCAGATGGGCGCGGCGATCCAGGCGAGGATATCGCTCGGGGTCCAGGGGGCGCGGGGGGCGGGGTGTTTCATGGCGAGTCGGGGCTCATGCGGGCCAGGGCGGCCGCCCCTCGCCTGAGGGGGTGGGGCCGTCGAGGCGATTGTGGCGCCCAGAGTACACAGAGCGTCGGGGCGCTTCCAGCGAGGGGCTCACAGGTACCGGGCGACGATGGGGAAGCGGCGCCCGACGCCGAAGGCCTTGGCGGAGATCTTCAGGCCTGGTGCGGCCTGGTGGCGCTTGTGCTCGTTGCGGTGGATCATGGCGATGACGCGGCGGACGAGGTCGAGGTCGAAGCCCTCGGAGCGGCTGATCTGCTCAGCGGTGCGCAGGGCCTCGACGTGGAGTTCGAGGATGCGGTCCAGGACGTCGTAGCTGGGGAGGGTGTCCTGGTCGGTCTGGTCGGGGCGCAGCTCGGCGCTGGGGGGGCGGTTCAGGGTGTTCTGGGGGATGGGGGGTGTCAGGCCGTGGATCTCGGCCATGTGGTTGATGTGGCGGCTCAGGGCGTAGACGAGGGTCTTGGGGAGGTCGGAGATGACGGCGAGCCCGCCGCACATGTCGCCGTAGAGGGTGCAGTAGCCGACGGCCAGCTCGGACTTGTTGCCGGTGCTCAGGACCAGCGCGCCGTACTTGTTGGACAGGGCCATCAGGAGGGTGCCGCGGACGCGGGCCTGGAGGTTCTCCTCGGTGGCGTCGGGCCCGTAGCCTTCGAAGAGGGGGGCGGTGGTGTCGAGGAAGGCCTGGAACATGGGCTCGATGGAGGCGACGCGGAAGTGGATCCCGAGGTTGGCGGCCAGGGCCTCGGCGTCGGCCAGGGAGTCCGGCGAGGAGTATCGCGAGGGCATGGCGACGCCCAGGACGTTCTCGGGGCCGAGGGCCTCGGCGGCGAGGGTGGCGGTCAGCGCCGAGTCGATCCCGCCGGAGAGGCCGACGATGGCGCTCTTGTGGCCGGTCTTGTAGAGGTAGTCGCGCACGCCCAGGACCAGGGCGCGGCGGGTCTGCTCCAGGGCGTTCTCGGCGTTGGAGGGCGGGTCGCCGACCTGCCACAGCTTGCCCTGCCAGTCCATGTCGACGATCAGGAGGTCCTCGGCGAAGTCGCGGGCGCGGGCGGCGGTGTGTCCGTCGGCGTTGATGGCCATCGAGAGGCCGTCGAAGATCAGGCCGTCGTTGGCGCCGACCTGGTTGGTGTAGACGATGGGGACCTGGTGGCTGGTGGCCAGCGCCGCCAGGAGGCGTCGGCGCTGGGTGGCCTTGCCGAGCGAGAAGGGGCTGGCCGAAATATTGATGAGGAGCTGCGCGCCCTTATCCACCAGCACTCGCGCCGGGCGCGTCGGGTAGCAGCGCCCCTCGCCGGCCAGCTCGTCGCCCCAGATGTCCTCGCAGATGGTGACGCCGATCTTGAGGTTGAAGAGCTTGATGATCTTGATCAATTCGGGCGGGGCCGGTTCGAAGTAGCGATCCTCGTCAAAGACGTCGTAGTTGGGCAGAAGGGACTTGAAGAGGCGGTGGCGGACCTTGCCGCCGAAGCAGACGGCGGCGGCGTTGTACAGGGGTCGGGAGGCGGTGGCGTGGGCGCGCTCGGCGTAGCCGCAGACGATGGCGAGCTTGTCGGTGCTCAGGCGCGCGACCCGGTCGAGGGTGCGCAGGTTCTCGGAGACGAAGTCGGGCTGCTCCAGCAGGTCGCGGGGGGGGTAGCCGCAGGTGGCCAGCTCGGTCAGGACGAGGAGCTGGACGCCGCGCTTGAGGGCGCGCTCGACGGCGTGCTCGATGAGCTGGAGGTTGCCTTCGAAGGCCCCGACGGTGAAGTTGATCTGGGCCAGGGCGATGCGCAGCCTTGGGGGTCGTGCCAGAGGATCCATGGGCGTCCTTGGAGGGCGAGTTCAGTCGTTGAAGCGGGCAAGGCAGCGCGCCATCAGGGCCTCGGTGTCTGGGGAGATGTGGAGGGTGACGGGGTGGGGGTGGAGGTCGCCCTCCAGCCCGCGCAGCGCGTCGGGGAGGGCGTTGAGCCCTTCGAGGGTGCGCGCCCGGAGGCGCTCGATGGGTTCGGGGGGGGCGAGGGGTCGGCCGCCTTCGAAGACGAGCTCCAGGAGGGGGATGGCGCCCTCGGGGAGCGGGGGCTCCCCGGCCTGGGTCAGGACGCCGGCGGCGGCGCGCCCGTCGGCGTCGAGCAGGCGGTAGAGGTCCTTGCGGCCGGGGTAGCTGGGCTTGTCGCTGGAGAACTTCATGGTGGGGAAGGGCTGCCCGTCGACGATCTTCTCGACGAGCTTGTAGACGCCGCTCAGGGTGGGGTCGTCCCGGCTGGTGACGAGCTCGGTGCCGACGCCGAAGACGTCGACGGGGGCGCCGTCGGCGAGCAGGTCGCGGATCTTGATCTCGTTGAGGTCGTTGCTGGCGACGATCCTGGCCTCGGTCAGGCCCTGGGCGTCGAGGATGGCGCGGACCTGGACGGAGAGCGCGCCGAGGTCGCCGGAGTCGAGGCGGACGCCCTTGAGGCCGGCGCCGAGGGCGGCTGCGCGGCGCGCGCCGCGCAAGGTGTCGTAGGTGTCGATCAGCAGGGTGGTCGAGGCCGGGAAGGCGTCGAGGTAGTGGGCGAAGGCGTCCTGCTCGCGCTCGAAGGCCATCGTGTAGGCGTGGGCGGCGGTGCCGACGGCCGGGATGCCGAGCAGCTGGGCGGCCAGCACGTTGCTGGTGCCGTCAAAGCCGCCGACGAAGGCGGCGCGCGCGGCCATCAGCCCGGCCTGGGGGCCGTGGGCCCGGCGCGTGCCGAAGTCGATGAGCGTCCTGTCGCCGGCCACGAGGCGAATCCGGGCCGCCTTGGAGGCCACCAGCGTCTGGTAGTTCAAGGTGCTGAGCAGGATGGTCTCGACGAGCTGACCCTGCAGGAGATCCCCGGTCACCTGGAGCACCGGCTCGTTGGGGAAGAAGATCGTCCCCTCTCGGGCCGCGCGCACCTCTCCTGTGAATCTAAAGTCCCGCAAGTATTCGAGAAACTGGTTGAGGGTGGCGGGGTCGCCGACCTGGGAGAAGGTGGGGGTCTGGCGCAGGAAGTCGATCTGGGGGCCGTCGAAGCGCAGGTCGCGCAGGGTGGCCAGGGCTTGTTCCAGGCCAGCGAGGACGAGGAAGCGGCGGTTTCGCGGGAGCTTGCGGACGAAGTATTCGAAGGTCGCCTGGCCGCCCATCCCAGCGGCGAAGTAGGCGTACATCATCGTGATTTGGTAGAGGTCCGTGGCGAGGGAGGCGGACGCGGGGTCGATGGAGAGGTGCTTGTGCTCGCTCAAGGGTCTGCTCGCGGCTCTAGGGGTGGCTCCAGAAGACAGGTCGGCCCTGTGCGACGTCGACGGCGCCCAAGATGGGCCATTGCCGGGGCGTGATCAAGCTCTGGGCGCGGCGCGGGGCCTGGTGCTAAGATCACGGGGTCGGGGCGCGCCGCAGCGTCGAAGATCGGGGGCGCGGGGGGGTTTGAGATGCCGTCGCTGGTGTTGTTCGGGCATGGGGCGTCGGAGGGCGAGGCGTCGAGCGCGCCCGTCCGCGCGCACGCGGCGGCGATCGTGCGGATGGGGATCTTCGATCAGGTGCAGGTGGGGTTCTGGAAGGAGGCGCCTCGGTGGCACGAGGCGGTGGGGCCGGTGTCGGTCGAGCCGATCGCGGTGGTGCCCTTCTTCATGTCGGACGGCTACTTCGTGCGGGAGGTCCTGCCGCGCGAGCTGGCCCGGGGCGGGAGGGCGGCCTCGGTCAGCGCCCCGGTGGGGACGGACGCGCGCCTCGGGGCGGTGATCGAGGCGCTGGCGCTGGAGGCGATCGGGGGGGAGGCGGCGGCCGGGGATGTGGCGCTGGCGCTGGTGGGGCACGGGACGTCGCGCAGCGGGAGTTCGAGGCGCGCGGCGCTGGAGCACGCGGCGCGGCTGGGCGAGCGAGGGGTCTTTGCGCAGGTCGTGGCGGTCTTTACGGACGACGCGCCGAGGGTGGAGGAGGCGCTGTCGCTGTGCGAGGGCCGGGAGGTCGTGGCGGTGCCCTTCATGAGCGCGGAGGGCTACCACACGCGCGAGACGATCCCGGCCTCGCTGGGGTGGGCGGGGTCAGGGGGGCGGGAGGTGCCCTTCAGGGTCGGGGGTCGTCGGGTGTGGCTGGCCGGGGCGCTCGGCGGGACGCCGCATGTGTCGTCGGTGATCCTGTCGCGGGCCGCCGAGGCGCTTGGAGGGCCGCTGCCTGCGTCGGGATCGGTGATCACGCAGGCGCTGTGGTGATTCTCCTGGTGCGCGAGCGAGGGTTGTTTGATCCGTCAAGGCGCTCCCTTCGTATGGAGGGGGAGGAAGGGGTGCTTCGAACAAGCTTCGAACACCATTGAGGGATCAACATGGCGAACGGCCATCAAAACCGGCAAGCGACAGCGCAGGTTCAGGGGCGGCGGATCGCCTCTGGGCCGTGGCGGAGGCCCTGGAGAAGACGGTTGACGCAAAAGCTGCGAACCTGCTACCTTCAACCCAGTGCCGTTAGACCACCACGGTTTCTCGCGTTGCAAGAGATCATCAACAGCGATGAGGACCTCATTCTCGCGATCGCTCAGGGCGATCAGGGGGCTTTGAGCGATCTTTACGCGCGCTACAGCGCCGTGATGATGGCGGTGGCCTACAAGGTCCTGGGCAACCGGCGCGAGGCCGAGGACATCCTGCACGACGTCTTCCTGGAGGTCTGGAAGAAGGCCGGGGATTACGATTCTGGGCGTGGGCAGGTGCGCACCTGGCTCTTGATCCGCGTGCGGAGCCGCTCCCTGGATCTGTGCAAGTCAGCCGGCCGCAGCCGCTCGGTGAGCCTGGAGGACGTGCGCATGGCCGAGCGGGCCTCGTCCGACGGGGACCCCTCCGTGGGGCTCGATCGCCTCGCCGTGCGCGAGGCGCTGGCCGCTCTGCCCGAGAAGCAGCAGGCGGTGCTGGAGCTGGCCTACTTCAAGGGGATGTCCTCCTCGGAGATCGCCGAGGCGCTCTCGATCCCGATCGGGACGGTGAAGTCTCGCGCGGCCACGGCGCTGTCGGCGCTCCGCGATCGTCTGGGCCAGGGCTCCGGGGGGGCGCCATGAGCATGGCCCTCGATGATCTCCTGGCGCTCTACGCCATGGACCTGCTCGACGCCGAGGAGCGCGCCGAGGTCGAGCGCCACCTGGCCGCCGATCCCGATGCCCGGCGGGCGCTGGCCCGATGTCTTGATGACCTCAACGCCCTGCCGCTGTCGCTCGATCCCGTCGCGCCGCCCGCAGACGGGCTCGCGCGGCTCCTTGAGGCGACCGCCTCGGTCAGCCGCTTTGACGCCTTCGCCGGGCGCGTGGCCGCCTTGATCGATTACACCCTCGATCAAGCCCGCGCCCTTCTTGCCAGAATCGACGACGCGGCGAGCTGGGTGCCCGGCCCCTGCGCCGAGGCGACGCTGATCCACTTTGGCGGCGGGCCGAAGCTGGCCGACGCGCTGGTGGGCTTCGTCAAGGTCCAGGCCGGGGCGCCCTTCCCCGAGCACACCCACCTGGGCAGCGAGATCGTCCTCGTCCTCCAGGGGGGCTTGCAGGACGAGGACGGCACCATCGTCCGCCGAGGGCAGGAGCGCGTCATGGGCGACGGCACCCGGCACGACTTCGTCGCGCTGCCCGGCCCCGACCTCATCTACCTCGTGGTCCTTGAACGCGGCGTCGAGTTCGACTTCCCCTTCGAGATTTGAGCCTATGATCCAGGACCGCCGCGTTTTGTGGCTCGCCGCGCTCGCGCTGCCTCTCTTGTGGGCCTGCGCCGAGGAGGAGCCATCCCAGCCGCCGGTCGCGGCGACCTTGCCCCCGCTGGAGATCCCCGAGGGGTGCAACCCGCTGGCCGCCGACGTCGACTGCCTCCTGCCCTTCCCCTCGGACGCCTTCCTGGTCGCCGATCCCGCGCTGCCCTCGGGCCGCCGCGTCGCCTACGGAGGCGCCGGGCCGAGGAGCGCCGGTGGCCCAGGAGGCCTCGACGACGGCGGTGATCAGGCCGACGGCGATGATCAGGCCGACGGCGGTGATCAGGCCGACGGCGTCTTCGACGGCGATGATCAGGCCGACGGCGTCATTGACATCACCGCCGTCTACCCCGCCGACGGCTTCTCCGTCGCCTCTCCCATCCTCGCCCTCTTCCCCGAGGGCGTCGATCCGGCCGGCCTCGTCGCCCACGACGGGGACACCCGCGCCTCCCTGAGCCCCGAGAGCGCCACCCTCATCCTGAAGGTCGAAAAAAGCCTCGATGGAGGCGAGCCGCCGTCGGTCGAGGTCGTCGAGCACTTCGCCGAGCTGGACCCGAGGGCCGCGTCCGACGCCGGCCGCGCGCTGATCCTGCGGCCGCTGGGTCGCCTCGACAACGGCGCCCGCTACGTCGTGGCGATCCAGCGCCTTCGGACGCCTGCGGGAGCGGCCGTCTCGGCTCCAGAGGGCTTCCGGCGCCTGCGAGACGCCCAGGCGGCCGGCGACCCTGTCCTGGCGCCGCTGTCGGCCCGCTACGAGGCGGAGATCTTCCCCGCCCTCCAGGCCGCCGGGGTGGACCGCGGCGGCCTCCTGCTGGCCTGGGACTTCACCACCGGGACGCTGGAGCAAGCCACCGCCGACATGCTCAAGGTGCGCGCCGAGGTCATGGCGCGCTTTGATGACCGCTCCCCCGAGGTCACCATCGAGGAGGTCGAGGAGGAGGTCAACGCCCACATCGCCCGGCGGATCACCGGCACGATCACCGCCCCCCTCTTCATCGAGGACGACAAGCCCAACGCGCGCCTCAACCGCGACGGCGCCGGGCAGGTCGAGGCGCGCGGCGAGGTGGCCGTGCCCTTCACGATCCTGGTGCCGCGCAGCGTGATGGCGGCGCAGGGGCCCGCCCGGCTGATGCAGTACGGCCACGGCTTCCTCGGCGGCCGCGAGGAGATCGACGGCGACTTCGTCGCCGAGATGTCCGATCAGATCGGGGTCGTGGTCATCGCCATGGACTGGTGGGGGATGAGCAACGCGGACGTCTTCCCCCTGGGCGAGAAGCTGACCCAGGCGCCCTCCGAGGCGCTCGTCTTCACCGACCGGCTCCATCAGGCCATGGCCAACTTCATCGCGGCGACCTTTGCGGCCCGCGGCGCCCTGCTCGACGCGCCCGCCCTGCAGCGCGAGGGCGGAGCGCCGCTCTACGATCCCGACCAGATCGTCTTCTACGGCATCAGCCAGGGCCACATCCTCGGCGCCACCTACGCGGCGCTCTCGCCCCACATCTCGCGGATCGTCCTGGGCGTCGGGGGGGCCTCCTTCACGCTGATGATGTTCCGCGCCTTGCCCTTCAAGCCCTTCATCTACCTGATCGAGCTCCAGATCGCCGATCCCCTGGATCAGCAGAAGTGGGCCGCGATGACGCAGACCGGCTTTGACCGGGTCGATCCCATCAGCTACGCCCCCCTGCTCCTGGACGCCCCGCTGCCCGAGTCCCCGCCCGACCGCCGCGTCCTGATGCAGGTCGGCATCGGCGACACCTCCGTCCCCAACCTCGCCTCGCACCTCCACGCCCGCGCCCTCGGCCTGCGCCTGCTCGACCCCGCCGCCCGCCCCATCCCAGGCCTTGAGCTTGTCGCGGCGCCCTTCGAAGGCTCCGCGCTGGTCGAGTTCGACTTCAAGATCGACCCGCCCCTCGGGACCGCCGCCGACTTCCCCGAGGCCAGGAACGAGGTCCACGAGGGCGTGCGGCGCCTCCCCTCCGCCATCCGTCAGATGGACAGATTCCTGAATGTTGACAGCAGGATAGAGAATTTTTGCCAGGGCGCTTGCGACCCCGAGTGATCTCGGCTTCGGCTTCGGCGCAGGTCGCGCCGATCGGAGGGTGAGAAGGGGGCGGTGGTCAGGCAGCGATGTGGGCTTCGAGGAGGCTGACGGAGGCGTCGAGATCGTCGCAGAGGGTCTTGAGGCGAGGGTCGCGGTGTGTCTGGGCCTTGATGATGTCGCAGGCGTGGCGGGTGAAGGCGACGGAGGAGGCCGGGCCGCGCTTGAAGGCGGCCCAGGCGGCGTCGGGTGGGAGGCCGAGGGCGGCGAGCTCGTCGAGGACGTCGAGCAGGGCGCGGTTGTTGTGGAGCTTGTCGGCGGCGGCGATGGCCAGGGCGTCGATGTCGGCGCTCTGGAGGTGTTCGAGGTAGTCGCGCTTGCGGACCTCCCAGGAGAGGGACTTGTCGTGCTCGGTGACGTCGGAGACGAGGTCGGCGACGCGCTGTCCGAAGGCGTCGGCGATCTGGGCCAGGGTGAGGTCGGTGTCCTCGGCGGCGTCGTGGAGGATGCCGGCGGCGACGACCTGGTCGTCGAAGCCCGCGCGCAGGAGCAGGGCGCCGACGGCGGCGCAATGGGCCACGTAGGGGATCTGTCGCAGGGGGTTCTTGCGGAGCTGGTGCTGGTGCGCGATGGCTGCGGCTGCCAGGGCGCGGTCGATGAGCGCGGGGTAGGCCATGGTGTGTGGAGTTGACAGGGCAGATCCGTCTCGGATACCACCGTAGTTTGTGTCGAGCCGAGTCCCCGCATCCTTGGGATAGACGGCGGTGTGTCGCATTCAACAGTCGCGGCTCACTCAAAGGCAATGTCGCGCCTCCGGGCGTGCCGATGGGATGAAGTTACAGGTCGCCACCCGGAAGGACAACCCGATGAACGAGAAAGATCGAGATCAAAAGCGGGATCGCTTCGCGGTCAACGTAGCCAGGGCCGTGCAGTGCCTCTCGTGGATGGGCGTGGGGCTGTGCGCCGTGCTCATCGCGGTGGGCGTGTCGGTCAGCGAGGATCGGGCGGAGCGCAACCTGCTGTCGGAGGGCCAGCCGGCGCTGGCGCAGGCCGGTGGCGCGCCGGCTGACGCGGTCGACGGCGGCGCCGTCGATGGAGGCGAGGCCGCAGCGGATGGCGGCGCGCTCGATAAGGCCGCGGGCGGCGCTGCGGACGGCGGCGTTGCGGGCGCCGATGGCGGCGGTCAGGCCGCCGATGGCGGCGACAAGGCCGCCGAGGGCGACAAGGCGCCCGAGGGAGAGGTCGGCGCCGATGGCGCGGCGGCGGGCGCTGAGGGCGACAAGGCCGCTGGGGCGGGCGACGAGGGGCCGTCGGCGCAGGGCGGCGCGCAGGCGCCGCCGAAGCTCAGGAACCCGATGAGGGAGTCCGAGGGCATGGAGGGGTTCATGGGCAAGGCCGTGTCCTTCCTCGGGATTTTTGTCTTCATCTTCCTGTCCTGGTTGATGAGCAACAACCGCAAGAAGGTCGACTGGAAGCTGGTGATCGTCGGGACGGTGCTGCAGGTCGTCTTCGCGGCGATGATCTTCTGGATGCCCTACGGTCGTGATCTTTTTGATCTGGCCAACGACGGCTTCAACAAGCTGCTGGGCTTTACGAACGAGGGGTCGAAGTTCCTCTTCGGCAGCTTCGTGAGCAACGGGGAGGTGCAGCCGGCACTGATCAACTTCACCTTCATGGTGCTGCCGACGATCATCTTCTTTTCGAGCTTGATGACGGTCTTGTATCACCTTGGGATCATGCAGATCGTGGTCAAGAGCTTCGCCTGGGTGATGGTGCGCTTGATGGGCACAAGCGGGGCCGAGACGCTGTCGGCCTCGGCCAACATCTTCGTGGGTCAGACGGAGGCGCCGCTGGTGGTCAAGCCCTTCATCGACAAGATGACGATGTCGGAGCTGATGACGGTGATGACGGGAGGGTTCGCGACGGTGGCCGGCGGTGTGATGGCGGCCTACGTGGGGATGCTCAGCGGCGTCTTCCCCGAGATCGCCGGCCACCTGATCGCGGCCAGCGTGATGTCGGCGCCGGCGGCGCTGGTCATCGGCAAGATCGTGTACCCGGAGACGGAGGTGCCCGTGACGATGGGCACGCTCAAGAGCGATGTCGAGAAGGTGGACGCCAACGTCATCGAGGCGGCGGCGCGGGGGGCCGGCGAGGGGCTTCAGCTGGCGCTGAACGTGGCGGCGATGCTGCTGGCCTTCGTGGCGCTGATCGCGATGCTCAACTACCTTTTGGGGGCGCCGAGCACCTGGTACAACACCGGCTCGCTCAATGAGCTGGTGGAGTATTTCACCGCCAACAAGCTGACGATCCCGGAGGGCTGCGTGGCGCCGGCTGACAGCGCCGTGATCGGCTGCGTCAACCAGATGAAGGAGCTGGCCGGCGCGGGAGCGCCGGACGTGTCGACCTGGCACGTGCTGCGCTTCGAGGAGATCTTCGGCTACCTGTTCTGGCCCGTGGCCTTAGCGATGGGCGTGCCGCCGCAGGACTGCTACCACATCGGCCAGCTGCTCGGCACCAAGATGGTCCTCAACGAGTTCGTGGCCTACATCAACCTCGCCGGGATGCTCAACGACCCCGAGATAACGCTGTCGCGGCGCTCGGTGGTGATCGCGACCTACGCCTTGTGCGGCTTTGCCAACTTTGGCTCGATCGCGATCCAGATCGGCGGCCTGGGCGCGATCGCGCCCTCGCGGCGCAAGGATCTGGCGCGGCTGGGGCTGCGGGCGATGATCGCCGGCAGCATAGCCGCCTTCATGACCGCGACGATCGCAGGCATCCTGGTTTGATGAGGGGGCGACAATAGATGGCGGACTTGTATGACCGCGCGAGGGACTGCGCGGCCTTCGTGCTCGGCCAGACGGCCCTGCGACCTCGGGTGGGGCTGATCCTGGGGTCGGGGCTGGGGGCCTTCGCCGACACGATCGAGGGAGGCGTCAGCATCGATTATGCCTCGATCCCTGGCTTCGTCGAGACGACAGTGCAGGGCCACGACGGCCGCCTGGTGATCGGCCGGGCCGAGGGCGTCGAGGTGGTGGTCATGGCAGGCCGCTTCCACCGCTACGAGGGCCACGATCTCGACGTGGTGACCTTCCCGGTGCGGGTGATGCGGCAGATGGGGGTGCGCTACCTCTTCGTGACCAACTCGGCGGGGGGGATCAACGCCGCCTTCGACGTCGGCACGTTGATGATCATCGACGATCACCTCAACCTCTTCGGGGGCAACCCGCTGACGGGAGAGAACGATGAGCGCTTCGGCCCCCGATTCCCCGACATGACCGAGGCTTACAGCGCGATCTTGCGCGCGGAGCTGGACGCGGCGGCGGTCGACATCGGGATCGAGGTCGCCCACGGGGTCTACGCCGGGCTGGCCGGGCCGAGCTACGAGACGCCGGCGGAGATCCGGATGCTTCGGGTGATGGGCGCCGACGCCGTCGGGATGTCGACCGTGCCCGAGATCATCGCGGCCAACCACGGCGGCATGATCGCGGCGGGGATCTCCTGCGTGTCGAACAAGGCCGCCGGGATGGTGGCCGACGAGCGGCTGAGCCACGATCACGTCAAGGCCGCCGCCCAGGCCGTCGGCGATCGCTTCGTCGCGCTGCTGCGGCGAGTGTTGTCGCGCATGGCCGCCAGCGCCGCCTACGACTGGTCCGAGCCCGAGTGGCTCTCGCGAGGGTGATCCCGATGACCCGTCTCTTGATCGAAGGGGCCAGGGCGGTGACGCTCAACGGCGCCATGGACGTCCTTGACGCCGACATCCTCATCGAGGGCGGGCGGATCGCCGCGCTGATCGGGCGAGGCGACCCCGCCCCCGAGGTGGACGCGCGGCTGGACGCCCGAGGGCTGGTGTGCATCCCCGGCCTCGTGCAGACGCACGTGCACCTGTGCCAGTCGCTCTTTCGCAACCTGGCCGACGATCTGGTGCTCAAGGACTGGCTGGAGCGGCGGATCTGGCCCTTCGAAGGCGCGCTGACGGCCGAGACGATGGCGCTCAGCGCCGAGTTCGGGCTGGCGGAGCTTGTCCGCAGCGGCACGACCACGATCCTCGACATGGGCACCGTCCACCACACCGACGCGGTGGGCCAGATGGTCGCGCGATCCGGCATCCGCGCCTTCATCGGCAAGGCCATGATGGACGAGGGGGACACCATCCCGGCCTCGCTCTTTGAGCGCCGGGAGGACTCGGTGCGCGAGTCGCTGGCGCTGGCGGCGCGCTGGCATGGCGCCGAGGGGGGGCGCATCCAGTATGCCTTCTGCCCCCGCTTCGCGATGTCCTGTTCGACCCGGCTGCTTGAGGAGGTCGGGGAGATCGTCGCCTCGGAGGGCTACATCCTGCACACCCACGCCAACGAGACGGTCTGGGAGGTTCAGGAGAGCCGCCGTCGCTGGCAGACGACCAACATCGGCCACCTGCACGACGTGGGGATCACGGGGCCCAGGGCGGTGCTGGCCCACGGCGTCCACCTCGACGAGAGCGAGCGCCAGATCCTGGCCGAGACGGACACCTGCGTCACCCATTGCCCGTCGAGCAACCTGAAGCTGGCCTCCGGCATCGCCAACATCCCGCTGCTGTGGGCTGCGGGCGTTCGCGTCGGCCTTGGCACCGACGGGGCGCCTTGCAACAACAACCTCGACGCCTTCCACGAGATGCGCCTGGCGGCGCTGCTCCAGAAGCCCTTCCATGGCCCAACCTCGATGCCAGCGGCGCGCGTGCTCCAGATGGCCACCATCGACGGCGCCCGCGTGCTGGGCCTGGAGGACAGGATCGGCTCGATCGAGGTGGGCAAGGACGCCGATCTGGTGCTCCTGGATCTGAACCAGCCCCACCACGGCGTCGGCGGGGCCGCCGCCGAGCGGCTTGGCGGCGACCTCTACGCCCGGATCGTCTACTCCGCGGTGGCCTCGGACGTCCGGCACGTCTTCGCCGCAGGCCAGCACCTCGTCGAGGGGGGCCAGGCCCTCCGGCACGACGCCGAGCGGCTTCAGGCCCACGGCGCCGAGGCGCTCGGGCAGATCGCAGACGCCCTCGACCGATGATCCGCGCGCCCCTGGCCCTTGCGATGCTGGCGGCTGCGGCCTGCTCCAACGGGGGCGACCCAGGACGGATCGCCCGTCCGGCCGTCGATCCCCAGGTCGAGCCCGAGGTCGCCGTCGAGGCGCCGATCCAGTATCCCCCGGATACGCTCATCGAGCCCTGGGTCGAGCCCTGGTACCCCTTCCTGGAGGGGGAGGACGAGGGGGCCTCGATCTCGGTGGGGACGGTGACGAACGGTCACCTCATCAACGCCCGCGCGCTGCCGCTGCCGGGGCTGACCTACGAGGTGCTGCCGAGGCAGCGCGAGCGGGATCTGGGATACGGCGCCGAGGCGCTCATCGAGCTCATCGTCGGCGCATCGAAGGTCTACTACGCCGAACACGGGGCGCGGCTGCACGTGGGCAACATCGGCCAGCGCGGCGGCGGCGACCTTGCGTGGTCGGTCAGCCACAACTCAGGGCGAGACGCGGACATCGCCTTCGCCTACGTCGATCAGGAGGGCAACCCGGTCGATCCGGACGACCTGATCCCGGTGGACAAGAAGGGCGAGTCGGAGTGGAAGGGGGGGCACCGCTTCGATCCGGTGCGGACCTGGACGGTGGTCAAGGCGCTCCTGAGCGACGACAGGGTCCAGATCCAGTACCTCTTCATCAGCAATGCGCTCAAGAAGATGCTGCTGGCCCACGCGCGCTCCAAGGGTGAGCCCGCGGCGCTGATCCAGCGGGCCGACGCGCTGCTGGGGCAGCCGGGGATGGCGCTGGCGCACAACGACCACCTCCACATCCGCATCCATTGCGGCGTCGAGGACGTGGTGCGCGGCTGCGTCAACCAGGGCCGGGCGCTGCCGGGCGTCAAGCTCTTCGAGGCCGAGCGCGAGGCCGAGGTGGCCAGGCTCGTCAAGCTGTCCGGCGCCGCCGCCGAGGATGAGCAGCGGGCGCGGGCCGTCGAGCGGCTGGTGTTGCTGGGCGCCTCAGGGAGGGGCGAGGCGCTGGTGGCGCGGCTCTCGGATCCGAGCCCGCGGGTGAGGTCGGCGGCGGTCAAGGCGCTCTCGGCGCTCTCGGTCGAGGGCGCGGGCGGGGCGCTGGAGGCGCGCTTCAAGGTCGAGCAGGACGCGGCGGTCCGGGCCGCGATCCTCGACGCGGTGTCGCTGCTCGGCGGCGATGTCGCCGGTCGGGTGCTGGCGGCGGTGCTGGCCGATCCCGCCAGCGCCTCGGTGGAGGTGGGGCCGCTGTCGGAGGCGATCGTCGTGGCCTACACGCTGCCGCCGCCGGCCGATCCGCGCTTCCCGGACAAGGATCTGGAGGACAGGCGGCGCCCCAAGCCGATGCAGGCCGTCGAGGTGCCGCGCTTTACGGGTCAGGAGCTGCCGCTGGAGGGCAGGCGCATGACGTTGCGGCTGGCGGCGATCGAGGCGGCGGCCGACAGCGAGCGCCCCGAGCCCGTTCCGGCGCTCGTCGGCCTGCTCGGCGAGCCCGACGCGCTGGTTCGGGGCCGCGCCGAGCGGGCGCTGCGGCGGCTGACGAACCACACGTCGAAGGCGTCCTTCGACGACCCCTCGGCCAGCGCCGAGGATCGGGAGGCCGGAGCGCAGGAGTGGACCGAGTGGCTCAAGGCCAACGGGCGCAAGAAGCGCGGCGACTGGCTCGCGGCGGGCTTCCAGGCGCGCGGCTTCGAGGTCAAGCGGGTCGACAAGCGGGCGATCTGGGCGCTCGTGGAGGCCATCCCGTCTCGGGATTTCCTGTCCTACAACGCCCAGCGGGCCTTGATGGAGTTGTCCGGTCACAGGCCAGCGAGCTTGACGTGGAACAAGAACGCCGCGACGCGCTACTGGACGCGGTGGTTCGATCGCCGTCGGGGGAGCTTCGGGCTGCGCAAGCTGCCCAAGGCGCTCCAGCCATACCGCTGAGGGCCAAGGGGCGTTGGAGGGCGGCGCGCGTCCAAGGGGCACGCAGCCTTCGCTGAGCGAACCTGCGCATCCCGCCAGGCCCCTGAACAGGGCGCTTGACATTGTCCCCCGGCCTGACTAGAAGTCCCCTCGATCGACGCGCCCCAAATTGATCTCTGTTGGCTGGAGCAGCGCGTCGCGGGAACCCCAAGGCGGCCTTCGTGCTGTAATCCAATGAAATCAAACATCTTTCTAATTTGCATTCTCGGCGCGGCGCTGCTCGGGGCCTGCGCGGACAGGACCTCCGGGGTGTCGGGCGACTCGCCCGGGCCGGATCAGGAGCTGCCCGGCGACAACAACGGCGACTCGCCCGCGGCCGGCCCGCTGGACGTCTCCTCGCCTCAAGACGGCGTCCGCGTGACGCCGGAGGACAGCGTCGGCCGCCCCCCGGTCAACACCCGCAACCGGCTGGAGATCGTCGGGGACGCCACGCGCCAGATGAGCTACGCGGGCGCGGCCGAGCTCCGGGTGCGCTACGTCAACCCCCAGGGCGGCCTGATCCGGGGCGGCCAGGTCAACTTCCTCTTCGAGGGCGCGAGCGCGGATCTGGCGGTCGGGCCGGCGCAGTCGCCGACGAACCGGAACGGCGAGGCGACCGCGACGGTGACGACCGGGCGCGTCAGCGGGACCTTCAGGGTGCTGGCGACGGCCGAGGGCGCCGATCCGGCGGCCTTCACCATCCGGGTCGAGCCCAAGGATCGGGCCTCCTACGTCGTCCACACGCAGTACGAGGGCCAGACCCGGCCGACGCTGGTGTCGGTGCGCCTCTTCGACGACTCCTTCTCCTGCGCCGACCTCGACCCCTTCGATCTGCTGGCGGACTTCGACCACTTCGACGTGATCCCGACGCCTCAGGGCATCCCCTCGGCGCGCTTCGTCAACCTGGCCAACGGCGACGGCTACACGGCCATCTCCCTGGGCCTGATGCCCGACAGCGCCAGGATGGGCTACGGCTGCAACGACGACCGGGCGCCGATCGTGGACGGCTTCGACACCGAGGTCACCGTCGTGATGCATGAGATCCTGCCGCAGGTCGCCGGGATCTACGACATCGAGACGCGCGTGGACCTGACGGACGCGCTGCCGGAGCCCTGGCGGACGAACATCAACCTGATCGGGCGGATCTTCGCCGACCCGGCCGGCCTGGTCGTCGACCTGCTGCTCGGGGACGCCAACGATCCCAACGACGACGGCCTGATCGGGGACGTCCTGAACATCATCCCCGGCATGCGGGGGCTGCTGACGCAGGTGATCGAGGATCTGCTCGACCAGGTCCTGAGCCCGGAGGCCCGACAGGTCTTCCGGGTCGGCGGCGCGGTCTACCAGACGCTGACCCAGTTCACCCTCGGCGGCCAGCTTGAGATCATCCGGGAGGCCGACGCCCAGGGCTTCCTGGCGACGAACAACGTCCACCGCTACGGCAGCATCGTGATCAACTGGGACGTCGACTGCACGGACCAGGACCCGCCCGGCTGCGGCCGGATCGAGCTGGCGATGCGCGACCTGGAGCGCTTCGGGGCGCTGTCGGGGCTCTTCGCCGGTGAGCTCGTCTCGACCGAGGGCGGCCAGGACTACCTCGCGATCGATCGCCACAGCCTGCGCTTCAACTACGGGGCGCTGCTGCTGGCCCTCTTCGAGCAGATCGTCCTGCCCTCGATCTTCGGCGATCATGTCGACAGCCTCGGCGACGCGCTCGGCGAGATGTTCGACTGCCGCGAGATCGCCGACGGGCTCTTCGATCCGGCCACGGAGGCCCTGCTCAACGGCCTCCTGTTCCAGAGCTGCGGCGAGACGCTCGGGGCGATGGAGGATATGCTCGTGGAGCTGATCGTCGCCAACTCTCAGGAGATCCCCAACCTGACCTTCGGGACCTTCGAGGCCACCAGCGACGCCGACTTCGCCCGCCTCGGCTGCCCCATCGACGAGCCCACGCCCTACCCCCAGGGCGTCACCCGTCGACGCTACGACGCCATCGGGACCGAGCAGGCGCGCTGCGGCTGGGACGCTCGCCTTGAGACCTCTGGCGAGCTTCGCCAGATCGACGCGGACTTCTACGGCGGCCGCTGATCCTCCCCTCGATCGAAGCGCGAGCGGCGCGTCGATCCTCCAGCGATTTCTTATTTCTTGAAAGATTCAGCGGGTTTGCAGCGGGTCCGGGCGGCGAAGGGGAGAGCTGCCCGACGCCGTGCCGCCCTCGTGCGCGCGCCTGCGTGATCCGCGTGAGCGCGCTGGCGTGATCCGCGCGGGGTCAGCTGGTCGGGGCTGGCGGACGGGTCACTTGTTCGAGTTCCGCTTGTTCATCAGGAGCTTGGCCTGCTTGGAGAGCTGTGGGTTGACGTTGCGGCTGCTCGAGAGGGCCTTGAGGTCGTTGACGCGCATGAAGTTGAGCATGCGAAGGCCGGTCGCGAGGGTCAGCTTGGGGTTGTTGACCAGCTTGAGGAGCATCGTGTAGTCGCGCGTGGAGTCCTTCTTGCTGGCGATGTGGTTGATGACGTTGGAGGGCAGATCCTTGTTGCCGGCGAAGTCCTTGATGTCGGCGGGCTGGATCTTGGGGGAGCGGATGGCGGCCATGTGGACGAGGCGGTTGGGGTCGCGCACGAGCAGGGCGCGGTCCTCGCGGCTGCCGATGCAGGCCAGGCGGACCTTCTGGGCGATCCGCATCTTGCCGATGAGGACCTGCTTGTTGACGATGCGCTCCTCGTCGGTGTCGGCCATCTGAGCGGCCTTGTGGGGGTCGTCGCCGTCGAGGTTGCCGAAGTCGATGTCGGTGCTCTGCTGGAGGGCGCCTTCGAGCAGCTCGGCGAAGGCCGAGAATTTTTCCTGGATGTGCTCGGTGGTGATCCCGCGGGCGTCCTCGTCGTGGGCCTGCTCAAGAGAGCTCTGCAAGATGGCGGAGAAGATGTTGTCGTTGGGGGCGGCCTTGGCGGCCACGGGGGTGTCCTCGCGCTCGCTGCCGACGACGGTCAGCGCTTGCTCGAGGCCGGGCAGCCCGGAGGTGTCGAGGTTCTGGCGCTGCGCGAACTCGACGACGCGGTCGATGACGCTCTGGTGGGCCTTGGGGTTCTGGTAGAGCTGCTCGATGATCAGGGGCGTGCGCGCCAGGCGGATCTGGTTCTCGGCGACGATCTCGGCGAGGCGATCGGAGCAGCGCGAGGCGATCATGGCGACGGTCTGGTCGTCGATGGCGCGGTTTCGAATCAGCGCCTCGATGAGGTCGTCGCGCTGCCCGAGCCAGCGCCGCGCGCAGAAGTCCAGCACGGCGACCGGGAGGTCGGCGGTGGTGATGGGGCCGACCAGCGCGGGGGGCAGCTCCGAGAAGGTGGCCGCGGCCGTCTGGGCGAGGCTGGCTTCGGGGTCGAACTGGAGTTGGTAGAGGATGATGGCCAGATCTGCGGGGGAGAGGCCGGGGGCGAGGCCCTTGGCGCCCATGTCGCGCAGCGGCAGTGGGGCCTTGGGATCGACGTGGCGCCGCAGGTTGGCGGGGATGTCGTTGAGGGGGATGGGGGCCATGGAGAGGTGAGCGATAGCGACCAATGCAGGTCCTCCTGGTAAAGCAGAGCCCCCTCTCTGAATCGCCTTGCAGGATGGCGTCGAGGCGCCAGGGGCGCCGGCAGCGGCGCCCGCGATCAGGAGGGGTTACTCGTCGTCGTCGTCCTTGAAGCCCTCGATGATCTTGCCGGCGACCTCGCGCGGGACCTCCTCGTAGTGGCTCTGGCGCATGATGAACTCGCCGCGGCCGCCGGTGATGGAGCGCAGGTCGGGGCTGTAGCGCAGCACCTCGGCCATGGGGGCCTGGGCCTTGATGACCTGGTACTTGCCTCTGGCCTCCATGCCCATGGGTCGGCCCCGGCGAGAGGACAGGTCGCCCATGATGTCGCCGAGGTTGTCCTCGGGGACGGTGATCTCCATCTCCATGATGGGCTCAAGGAGGATGGCCTTGGCGCGGGGGTCGCGCATGGCGTTCTTGAAGGCCATGGCCGAGGCGATCTTGAAGGCCATCTCGGAGGAG
>SYOX01000416.1 GCA_005804885.1 Pseudomonadota bacterium | reverse complement strand
GGCGGCTCCGGCGCGACCTCCAGCGACAACACCGAGGGCGACGGCGGCGACGGCGGCAATGGCGGCGCCGGCGGCAACGGCGGCTGCGGCGGCGGCGGCGGCGGCGGCCCCTCCGTCTCCGTCTGGGGCAACGGCGGCGCCTTCGTCACCCGCGTCGGCAACAACAACACCTTCAGCTCCGGCCCCGGCGGCGGCGGCGGACCCTCCTGCGGCAACGCCGGCCTGGCCGGCGTCTCCGAGGCCACCCGCTCCATCACCCTGCGCTGACGACCCCCCTCCCCCCCAGCGGCAGCCTCACCTCAAAGCGCGAACCCCTCCCCGGCGCGCTCTCCACCTCGATCCGACCCCCGTGATCCTCCACGATCGTCCCCAGGATCGCCATCCCCAGCCCCGTCCCCCGACCCGCCTCCTTCGTCGTAAAGAAGGGCTCAAAAATCCTCGCCTTGACCTCCGGCGTCATCCCCGCCCCGTTGTCCGCCACCCACAGCGACGCCCAGCCCTCCTCACCCGAGGCGCCGCACCCCACCACCAGCCTCGCCCCCTCAACACCCTCCAGCGCGTCGACCGCGTTGGCGATCAGGTTCATCACCACCTGCAGCAGCGCCGCCGCCTCACCCTCGATCTGGACCTCCCGCAACGACGATGACTCCACCTCCACCTCCCCCATCGACAGGCCCGCCCTCGACAGCGTCAACGCCCGACCCACCACCTCCCGCAAGTCCACCGCCTCGACGCCCCGCCGCCTCCTCGACAGCTCCAGCAACCCCCGCACGATCTCCCTCACCCGCGCCGCCTCCGACGCGATCAACTCCAACGCCGCCCTGTCCGGGTGATCCGCCGCCTTCTCCTCCCCCAGAAAGGCGCTGTAGCCCAGGATCGTCGTCAGCGGGTTGTTGATCTCGTGCGCAACCCCCGCCGCCAGCAACCCCACCGACGAGAGCCGCTCGGCCCTGCGCAGCGCCTCGTGCCTCAACTCCAGCTCCCGACGCTGACGACCCAGATCCGCCTGCATCGCCGACATCGACCTCGCCAGCGCCCCGATCTCGTCGCCGCGACCCAGCAGAGCGCCCGGCACCGCCCTGTCCACCCCCGCGCCCTCCTGCCCGATCGCCCGAGCGTGCGCCGCCAGCTCGCTCAACGCCCCCGTCATCCACCGCGCCAGCGGCACGCACACCACCAGCGCCAGCACCAGGAAGCCCAGCGCCAACCCCACCGTCACCCACGCCGCCCTGTCCGCCTGCGCGAAGGCCACCCTCGTCGGCTGCGACAGCACCACCCCCCAGCGCACACCGCGCGTCCGGTTGTAGCCGATCATCGACTTGTAGACCGCGATCACCTCCTCACCCCCGACCCCCTCGTAGCTCAAGTGGCCCTCCGACAAGGTCGACAGCACCTCGTCCACCGCCGGATCCCGACGCCTCAACGACCCCTCCCCCCTCTCCCACGCCCCAGGCGGGTAGATCGCCCTGCCCTCGCTGTCCACGATCAACAGCTCCCGCTCGACCCCCTCCCCAAGCGCCTCCTTCAGATCCCCATACAACCTCGACAGATCGATCTCCGCCGCCAGGAAGCCCAGCTTCTCCAACCCCTCGCCCCGCACCTCCACCACCATGAAGATGTGCGGCGTTCCGCGCGGCCCCGCCCGGTACACGTCCGAGACGTAACCCCCGTAATTGTCCGCCAGCTCTGGAGAAAACCCCCCGAAGGCCGACGAGGGCGACCCCGCCACCGCCGCCACCACAGCCCTCCCGTCCGGTCCCAGCACCGTCACGTCCTCAAAGAGCGGCGTCCGATCCACCACCTCACGAAGCCGCCTGACCACCTCACCCCTCCCCTCACCCTCCGGCCTCCACCGCCCCGACACCACCTCGGGCCTCGACGCCGCCACCTCCAAGGTCTGCCGCGCGTCCTGCAACACCGCGTCGAGCCCGAAGCCGATCACCCTCACCAGCGCCAACGACCCCCGCACGAACTCCCGCTGCGCCTCATCCCGGATCTGCCCCACGCTCATCGCGCCCAGCACCGCCGTCGGCACCACCGCGCAGAACATCATCGCCGCCGCCAGCCTCACCCCGATCCCCAGCCTCGCCCCAGATCCCCGGCCAGACCTTGAACCATCAACTTCATCGACAGACATACAGCCCATCCAAGCGTTTTATTGATGAACTACCGCACCGCGCGTCGATCCCAGCCTATCAGCCCACGCAGAGGGGGGCCACGCTCAAGGTGGGCCGCGCGAATGTCGATGGGGTGAATCGACCGCGAGTGATCGGCCTTCGGGCCTCTCGCGGCGCGATGTCGGTCGAAGCCAAGAGGAGGCGCGATGTCTGGCGGGATCTACACGGCGATGTCCGGGGCGGTGGCCATGGACCAGAACCTCGACCTGTTGAGCAACAACCTGGCCAACGTCAGCACGCCGGGCTTCAAGGGCACTCGCCCGGCCTTCGAGGCCGTCATGGCCCGCGCCAAAGGCGCCGAGGGCGCCGATCCGACCCGGAAGGACAGGCACGACGTGAGCCTGGTGGCCGTCTCGACCGACTTCACCCAGGGCCCGCTGGTCGAGACGGGCAATGAGCTCGACGTCGCGCTCAGCGGCCCCGGCCTGATGGTCGTCGACACGGACCAGGGGCCGCGCTACACGCGGCGCGGCGCGCTGAGCATCGACCCTCAGGGCCGCCTCGCGATCGGCGGGGCGCCGCTGCGGGCCGTCGGCGGCGGCGGCATCAACATCCCCGAGCAGTCCTTCGTCTCCATCGAGGCCGACGGCGCCGTCTTCGCCGACAACGCCCTGGTCGGTCAGCTCGAGCTCGTCTCCTTTGAAGATCCCTCGGCGCTCAAGCCCGTCGGCGGGGGCTTCTTCCAGGGCAACGGGGCCCGCGCGGACGAGAGCACGGAGCTCGTCCAGGGCTTCATCGAGGGCTCCAACGTCAACGCCGTGTGGGGGATGACGGAGCTGATCCGCACCACCCGGATCTTCGAGGCCAGCCAGAAGGCGATCGAGGCTTACAAGAACATGGACGCGAAGCTGACCGGCGACGTGGCCCGGATGTAGAAGGGGAGAGGAGCCATGCTCAGAGCATTGAACACTGCGGCCACCGGCATGGAGGCCCAGACGACGCGCATCGACAACATCTCCAACAACCTGGCCAACGTCAACACGACGGGCTACAAGAAGTCGCGCGCCGACTTCGAGGACCTCCTCTACCAGACCCTCAAGGCGCCCGGCGCCGCCTCCGGCGACGGGGTCAACGCCCCCGTCGGCCTCCAGGTCGGCTACGGCGTCCGAGCCGTCTCCAGCTCCAAGCTCTTCTCCCAGGGCGACTTCCAGCAGACCGGCAACCCGCTCGATCTCGCCATTGAGGGCGAGGGCTTCTTCCAGGTGGTGCGGCCAGGCGGCGAGGTGGCCTACTCGCGGGCCGGAAACCTCAAGGCCGACGCCGAGGGGCGCCTGGTGACCTCCAGCGGCTTCCCGCTGGACCCTGAGATCGTCATCCCGCCGGACGCCACCAGCGTCACCATCAGCGCCGACGGCCGCGTGACCGTCACCCAGGGCAACAGCGCCGAGGCGATCGAGGTCGGCCAGATCCAGCTGGCCAACTTCACCAACCCGGCCGGGCTCAGCTCGGCGGGCCACAACCTCTTCACCCCCACGGCCACCAGCGGCGACGCCCTCGTCGCCAGCCCCGGCGAGAATGGCATGGGGACCGTGCTCCAGGGCTTCCTGGAGGGCTCCAACGTCAAGGTGGTCGAGGAGATGATCGACCTGATCGTCGCCCAGCGCTCCTACGAGACCAACAGCAAGGTGATCCAGGCCGCCGACGAGATGCTCCAGGCCACCGCCCGGATCGGAGGCTGAGGACGATGAAGGCCGCCAGCCACACGACGAGCCACGCGCCCACCTTGGCGGCGCCGCCGACCGCCCTGCGCCGCGATCTGACGCAGCACGCAGGTCGAGGCGGCCAGCGGACCCGGCCGCGCGCGCCGCTGGCCGCCCTTCACGGGCCAGCGGCGACCCTGCTGGGCGCCGCGATCCTGCTCGCGGCGCTGCTGCCCGCCGCGGCGGCAGACGCGCAGGGCCGGGTGAAGTTCTTCGCCGAGAGCCAGGTGACCGGCCCGCGCCTGACGCTGGACGACGTGGCGCGGATCGAGGGCGTCGACGAGGCGCTCAAGGCGCGGCTGCGGGCCATCGACCTCGGGGCGGCGCCGCGTCCGATGGGGTCCCGATCGCTGTCGCGGCCGACGATCGAGGCGGCGCTGCGGCAGGCCGGCCTGCCCGAGGGCCTCAACGTCGTCTTCCCCAGGCAGATGATCGTCCAGCGGCCCGGCCAGAAGCTCCCCGAGGCCGAGGCGGGCGCCATGGCCCGCGCCGCCATCACCGAGGCGCTCTCCGCCCGCTGGGGCCAGGGCTACGCGGTGGCGGTCGACCTGACCTGGCGCGGCGAGGTGCTGCTGCCCCAGGGCGCCGTGGTCGTCGCGGCCGAAATCGACGGGGCAAAGCCCCAGGGCGCCTCGCTGGTCCGGGTGCGCTTCGAGGTCGGGGGGGTCCAGGAGGAGACGCGGCAGGTCTCGGCGCGGATCACCGTCGAGGGGCCCGGCTGCAAGGCGGCCCGCGATCTGGAGCGCGGCGCGCCCATCGGCCCCGACGACGTGGTCGAGGCGCGCGGGGCCATCGAGCGCGACGCCATCCCCTGCGCCGAGGCCCTGGGCATGGCGCCGCGCTCGCTGATCCGCGAGGGCGCCGCGCTGCGCCTGGGCGCGCTGGAGGCCCCGGCCCTGGTCAAGCGCGGCGACCGCGTCACGGTCACCTTCCAGGCCGGCGGGCTCAGGATCACGACCCAGGGCGAGGCGATGCGCGACGGCGCGCTGGGCGAGCGGATCCCGGTCAACACGGTCGCCTCCGCCAAGGTGATCAACGCCGAGGTCGGCGGCCCGGGGGAGGTCTGGGTGCGATGACATCTTCAACTCAAAAACACTTGATCATCATGGGCTTGCTGATCGTCGCGGGCTTCGCGGCGGGCTGCGCCGCCTCGACGCAGGAGCGGCGAGAGGCGCACCAGCGCGAGTACCTCTCGCCCTGCGAGCAGCCTCAGAACGACGGCGCGCTGGCCGAGGGCAGCCTGTTTACGGCCGGCGGCGAGCGGCTCTTCGTCGACCAGCGCGCCTATCGGATGTGCGACATCGTGACGGTGCGGATCAAGGAGCGATCCAGCGCCGCCGGCAGCGCGGGCACGGACCTGCGCAAGCAGAGCGAGTTCGACGCGCGGGTGGAGTCCTTCCTCGGGCTGATGTCGAAGCTGGAGGACATCACGAGCCGGATCGACGGCAACAAGCTGATCGACACGGCCACGGACTACGCCTTCCAGGGCGAGGGCAGCACGCAGCGCAAGGGCGCGCTGGACGCGACGGTGACGGTGTACGTGCGGCGGCTGCTGCCCAACGGCCACCTCTTCATCGAGGGGTCCAAGAGCATCCTGGTCAACCAGGAGGAGCACTTCTTCTACATCTCGGGGGTGGTCCGGCAGGTCGACATCGACGGCGACAACAGCGTCTCGAGCGACCTGATCAGCGACGCCCAGGTCGAGTTCACTGGCCAGGGCGTCATCACCGAGGTCTCCGAGCAGGGCGTCATCGCCCGCGCCCTGAGCTGGCTGTGGCCCTTCTGATGGATGGAGGTCGTATCATGACGGGCAGGTGTCTGTGGGCAATGCTGGCGGCTCTGGTGGTCCTGGCGGCGCAGCCGCCGCTGGCCCACGCCGTGCGGATCAAGGATCTGGTCAGCGTCAAGGGCGTGCGCTCCAACCACCTGACCGGCTACGGCGTCGTGGTCGGCCTCGACGGCACCGGCGACGGCAACAGCGCCCTGACCAGCCAGGCCATGTCCAACCTCCTCAAGACCAAGAGCATCCGGCTGCCGCCCAACGCCCTCAAGCCCCGCAACGTCGCCTCGGTCATCGTCACAGCCGAGCTGCCGCCCTTCATCAACGCCGGCGACCGCATCGACGTGAGCGTCTCGAGCATCGAGGGCGCCAAGAGCCTCCAGGGCGGCGTGCTGCTGTGGACGGCCCTGGAGGCCGGCGACGCCCAGGTCTACGCCGTGGCCCAGGGCGCCCTGACCGGCGGCGTCGGCGCCACCTCCAAGGACACCAGCACCAAGAAGGGCGCCCTGAACACGGCCAGGATCGTCAACGGCGCCATCGTCGAGCGCGAGCTGCCCTCCAGCTTCGACGAGCGCACCCGCGTCAACCTCTCCCTCAAGGACGCCGACTTCACCACCGCCAGCCGCACCGCCACCGCCATCAACCTCGCCCTCGGCCTGGAGGCCGCGCACGCCCTCAACGCCCGCACCATCGCCGTCGACGTCCCGCCAAGCTACCAGGGCCGCACCGCCGACTTCATCGCCACCATCGAGCGCATCGACGTCTCTCCAGACCGCAGCGCCCGCGTCGTGATCAACATCAACACCGGCACCGTCGTCATCGGCGAGGACGTCCAGGTCAGCACCGTCGCCATCAGCCACGGCGCCCTCTCCATCGAGATCCAGCAGGACATCAACACCCAGCAGCCCTACCCCTTCTCCCTCGGCACCACCCGCACCGACCGCAACACCCAGGTCGAGATCACCGAAGAAGGCGGCAAGCTGACCGTCCTGCCCGGCGGCGTCTCCATCGGCGACCTCGCCCGTGCCCTCAACGCCATGGGCGTCTCGCCCCGCGACCTCGCCAGCATCTTCCAGGCCCTCAAGAGCGCCGGCGCCCTCAACGCCGAGATCATCATCCAATAAACGCGCTCGGCCACCCGGAGCAGGACATGAAGATCCACGACCCACGCCCCAACCCCCTGGCCTCGCCCCCCGGCGACACCCTCGGCCAGAAGCACCACGACGAGATGGGCCAGGAGGTCAACTTCAAGGCCTTCCTCGACCGCGCACGCCGCGCCGAGAACGCCTCCCAGGCCGACGACGCCCCCGACCCCGAGGGCGTCAAGCGCGCCGCCGAGCAGTTCGAGAGCTTCTTCCTCTCACAGCTCCTCAAGACCATGCGCGAGACCGTCCCCGAAGGCGGCCTCTTCGAACAAGGCTTCGACAACGAGGTCTACACCGAGATGCTCGACCAGGAGTACGCCCGCAGCCTCGCCGAACAAGGCGGCATCGGCCTGGCCGACGTCCTCGTGCGCCAGCTCGGCGGCCCCGGCAAGGCCAGCGGCGGCACATAGACCTGCCCGTCTGCAAAGCCTCCCGTCAGCAAGAGGGCCGACTTCGCAGACACACCCCAGCCCGCCCGCCTCCCCACCCAGACCCCAGCCGATCAACGACGCCGACAGCCCGCCTCGTATGGAACAAATCCCCGCCTTGAAGCATTGTGGAGGTCATGGCCCTGGCACCCGCGAGGGCTCCAACGCTGGACTTCCCAGGATAGACTCCAGCCTACCCCTGCGCCGACCGATCCAGGCGAGGGACACAAGCGGCAGAGCATCACAGGCGAGGCTGAACGACATGACGAAAAGTAGAGCGCCTGAGGGCACATCCACCACAATACACAGCGGCCCGCGCCCCCTCGGGCGCATGGCCCGCGCCCTCCTCGCGCCGCTGCTCTGCGCCGCCGCGCTCTCCTCGGCCGCCGGCTGCGACGGCGGCGACAAGGAGGCCCCGAGCTGGGGCATGTCCGCGGCCCACGCCCAGGCGCCCGGCTCGAACCCCAACCTGATCTCGGACGTGGCCGAGCGCAGCCTGCCGAGCGTGGTCCACATCGCCACCGCCACCGCCATGCGCCGCGCCCTGCCCTTCGGCGGCTCGGGCGACGAGGCCATCCAGCCCCAGGGGCTCGGCTCGGGCGTGATCATCTCCAAGGACGGCCTGGTGCTGACCAACAACCACGTCGTCCAGAGCGCCGACCGCATCCAGGTCTCGCTCTCCGACGGCCGCTCGATGGAGGCCACCGTCATCGGCCTCGACCCCAAGAGCGATCTGGCCGTCCTGCGCCTCAAGGGCGACGTGCGCAACATCAAGCCGATCAAGCTGGGCAACTCGGCGGATCTGCGCCTGGGCGAGTTCGTCCTGGCCATCGGCAACCCCTTCGGGCTCTCCGGCAGCGTGACGCTGGGCATCGTGTCGGCCAAGGGCCGCGCCAACGTCGGGATCGTGGACTACGAGGACTTCATCCAGACCGACGCGGCCATCAATCCGGGCAACTCGGGGGGACCGCTCCTGGATAGCGCCGGCCGGCTTATCGGGGTCAACACCGCGATTTTCAGTCCGTCGGGCGCCTATGCCGGAATTGGTTTCGCGATTCCCGTGGACGAGGTCAATCGTGTCGTACCGCAGCTCATTCGCCACGGGAAAATGACGCGACCCGCACTCGGTGTTCAAACGGCGCCGGACCAACTGACCCAGCAGCTTGGTCTCAAAGGGGTGCTGGTCCTTGACGTGCAACCGGAGGGGCCTGCCGCCAAAGCTGGTTTGCGACCG
>SYOX01000415.1 GCA_005804885.1 Pseudomonadota bacterium | reverse complement strand
GTAGACGCGGTGGCCGAAGCCCATCAGCCGGAAGCTGGAGTCGCGGTCCTGCGCCAGCGCGACGTACTTGGCCACGTTGCTGCCGTCGTCCACGATGGCCTGGAGCATCTCCAGGACCATCTGGTTGGCGCCGCCGTGCAGGGGGCCCCACAGCGCGCCGATGCCGGCCGAGATCGAGGCGTAGAGGTTGGCCTGTGAGGAGCCGACCGTCCGCACCGTCGTCGTCGAGCAGTTCTGCTCGTGGTCCGCGTGCAGGATCAGCAGCACGTCGAGGATCTGCGCGATCTCCTCGTCGACGATGTACTCCTCCGTCGGGAAGCTGAACATCATCTTGAGGAAGTTGCCCGTGTAGGACAGCGAGTTGTCCGGGTAGATGTAGGGCTCGCCGCGCGACTTGCGGTAGCTGAAGGCCGCGATCGTGGGCAGCTTGCCGATCAGGCGCATCACGCTCAGCGCAACCTCACTCGGGTTGAGCGGATCGAGGCTGTCCTGGTAGTAGGTCGACAGCGCCGACACCATCGAGGAGAGGATCGCCATCGGGTGCGCGTTGGTCGGGAAGCCATTGAACATGTGCTTCATGTCCTCACGCAGCAGCGTGTGGATCGTGATCTCGCGCTTGAAATCCTCGTACTCGGTTTTCGACGGCAGCCGGCCCTCCACCAGCAGGTAGGCCACCTCCAGGAAGGTCGACTTCGTCGCCAGCTGCTCGATCGGGAAACCCCGATACTGCAGGATGCCCTCCTCTCCGTCGATGAAGGTGATCGCGCTCTGACAAGAGCCCGTGTTCAAGAAGCCCGGGTCGAGCGTGATGTACCCGGTGTTCTTGCGCAAAGGCTTGATGTCGATGGCCTTCTCACCCTCGCTGCCGATGAGGGTATCCAGCTCCACGGTCTTCCCTTCAAGGATCAGCTTAGCGCGCTCCGACATTATGCAACCTCCTGAAATCAAAGGACTTCCCGACTGATCTCCAGTCGGCCAGCTTTTCGAGCCGGTGGAGTATCACCGCGCGGCGTCCTTTCGTCAAGCGCTCAACACCCCGCCACCCCCTCCAGAGCGCCGCCCTCATGGCCTCAACCGCCCGCACAGGCCCTCGATCATCTGATAGGTCAGGCCCCAGATCAGGCGCCCCTCGTAGCGATAGCACCCGAAGCGCACCGGCACCCCCGCCACGGGGCGCTCGTAGATCTCGCGGCGGCTGGCGTCCTCGAAGAAGGACCACGGGATCCAGACCACCTCCTGCACCTCGACGCCAAGCCCCAGCGGCGCAGACTCCACCAACGCGAAGACGCAGGGGATCACCATCATCGGCGCCACCCCTCGCGGCCTCAAGGTCCACACCGTCGACAGCCGCCCCAGGAACACCCCCGACCGATCCAGCGACAGCCCGATCTCCTCGCCCGTCTCCCGCGCCGCCGCCGCCCGCGCGTCCGCGTCGCCCGGATCGACCTTCCCGCCGGGGAAGGCCATGTGCCCCGACCACCGATCCCCCTTGGCCTCGGCCCTTCGGATCAAGAGCACCTCCAGGCCCGCGCCGCCCTGACGGAAGATCACCGCCACCGCCGCGCGCCGCACGCCCCGAGGCCACAGCCCCCCGCCGCCGGCCCTCGCCGCGCGCTCGATCTGGAGGATCGTCGTCTCCACGCCGCCCACCCCGCCCCCTCGATTCCGTTGACCTTCGACCCCCGCGCTGACGGAGCCCTTGGCGTCCTCGACGCCAGGCTGTAACCTCCATACACCACGACCTGCGCGGAGAGCCAGCGACCTCATGACGATCCCCAACCCTCCGAGCCCCCGACACCCAAGAGCCGCGACCCCCTCCCGCGCCTCGGCCCTGGGCGCCATCGCCGCGATGGCCCTGATCGCCGCCGCGCTGGCCGCCCCTTCGCCCGCCGACGCCTTCCCCGCCAGGGTCCAGCAGATGCCCAACGGCGCCACCTACAGCTGTGACCTCTGCCACATCTTCCCCGGCGGCCCCCGCAACGCCCTCGGCCTGCAGGTCGAGGACACCGTCGTCAACGGACAGGTCCGCTGGAGCGCGATCTTCAACCTCGACGCCGACGGCGACGGCTTCACCAACGGCGAGGAGCTCGGCGACCCCTTCGGCGTCTGGCGCACCGGCGACCCGAGCCCCCCGCTGCGCAGCAACCCCAACGAGTTCTTCGAAACCCCCCGCAGCCCCGGCGCCCCCCCTGCCGCCCTTTCGGGCACCCTGACCACCTCCGAGGACCTCCGCGGCGCGGGCACCCTGCGAGGCTCCGACCCCGAGGGCGCGGCGCTGGCCTTCTACCTCGCCAGCACCCCCCAGAACGGCCTCGTGCGCATCACCAACATGACCACCGGCCGCTACGAATACACCCCCAACCGCGACTTCAACGGCCAGGATCGCTTCACCTTCCTCGTCTGGGAGGGCCAGAGCTCCGCGCCCGCCGAGATCGTCGTCACCGTCACCCCCGTCAACGACCCCCCCACGCTCACCATCCTTGGCCCGCGCCAGGGCTCCGAGGGCACCCCCCTCACCCTCACCCTCCAGATCACCGACCCCGACAGCCAGGTCTTCACGTTCCTCGGCATCGACCTGCCCCGAGGCGCCCTCCTTGATCCCGACGCCAGGACCCTGACCTGGACCCCCGACTTCGATCAGGCCGGCGCCCACACCTTCAGCGTCCGCGTCCTCGATCAGGCCGGCGCGCAGGCCCAGCAGACCCTCACCCTGAACATCTCCAACACCCCCAGGCCCCCCGTCATCAACGCCCTGGACGCCCTCGACGGCGCCGTCGAGGGGCAGGCCTCCCGCCTCTTCGCCGCCGCCTCGGACCCCGACGGCGACCCGCTGACCTTCACCTGGGACTTCGGCGATGGCGCCGCCCCACGCGTCGACGGCCCCGAGGTCGAGCACACCTACGCCGACGACGGCAGCTTCGAGGTCATCCTGACCGTCTCCGACGGCGCCCTCCAGGCCCGCGCCACCTTCATCCACACCGTCGCCAACCTCCCCCCCCTGGTCGACGCCGGCGACGACCTCCAGGGCGCCGAGGGCCTCCCCGTCGACTTCCTCGGCCAGGCCACCGATCCCGGCGTCAACGACCTCCTTGAGTTCTGCTGGGACTTCGGCGACGGCTCCGACCCGGTCTGCGGCCTCGGCCTGGAG
>SYOX01000414.1 GCA_005804885.1 Pseudomonadota bacterium | reverse complement strand
GCCCTGCCGGCCCGCGCGCTCGGGCGGCCGCGCCAGACCCCGGCGACCGGGCGCCGGACAGCTCGGCGACGGGCGCGACCTCGACAGGATCGGCGACGGCCGCGACCTCGACGCCGCCCGCGCGCTTCGATGCGACGGTTGCCGCGCTGGCGACCTTCTCGGCGGCTGAGGGCGCGACCTCCTGGGCGCCCCGGCGGGGATCTGTTGCACCCTCGATGCCCGGGCCGCCGATCACCGTGTCCTCGTCGAGGACCCAGGTGCTCGCCGCGAGCAGCGGCGGATCATCTCTGATCTCTCGTGGCTTGAGCGCCGTAAAGCCGCTGATCCTGGGGTGAGGTGTGACCTCGATGGGGTCATCGCCGATGAGGTTCGCGGCAGGGAGCTGGTCGAGCTCGTCGAAGCGCTTGATGCCAATACGCCCCTGCCTTCGGATGATCCACCACGGCAGCACCAGGCCCCCGTCGCCCCGCATGGCCTTCAGGGGCAGCTCAAGGCGCTGCCCATCGTGATCGAGCATGAGGGTGTGCTGCAAGTCTCGATCGGCGGGCCAGCTCTGGAGCGTGTCCAGGAGGCTCATGTCGCTGAAGCTCCGCGTGCCGTGGGTGGGGTGTCTGTAGGCCCACGGCGCGATCAACGGCATCCACGGCCCCTCCGTCGAGGGCGCCACCTCGACGTGGAGCATCGAAGCCTGCGCCGCCTCCACGATCTGCGGCAGCGACAGGCGCCGCGCCCCCTCCTGCGCCCCCCTTCGCCGCATCCACCACCGCAGCCCGCCCCCTTCTTCGGTGACCCCTGCGCGCGCCTCGTCGCTCTCCCTTCGTGCTGGCTCGACGCCCTCCGGCGCGAAGTCCTCCAGCGTGACATCTGCCGGCGAGGCGCCCCGCATCGCGGGGACCTCCTGCGCGAACTCCGCCCGCGCCCGTGGGCTGCCTACAAGCGGTATCCAGTCGATGCCTGCGGGCTCCGAGGTGATCTCGATCGTCGCCCAGGTGGGGCGCTTGAGCAGCATCGGGAGCCCGGCGAAGGCGATCCAGTTGATCCGCCCGTCCGGCGTCTCCTTGAAAGACCAGTAATCCTTGGGCAGGTGCCAGGGGCCGCCTTCGACCGTGCTGATCTCGTAGACCCATGCGCTCCTGGCGCCCTTGAGGATGGCGCGGAGCTCCTCCCAGCCGAGGCGCCGGGCGGCCTTGGGGCCCTGGGTCTCTCGGATGAAGAACTCCAGCGCCTCAGGCGGCGCGGCTTCCTTGGGGAAGGGGAGCGCGACGGTGTCCTCTTCACCACCCCAGGCCAGCGGGCTCGTGACGGTCGGGAGAGGCTGGGTCCTGGCGCTGGAGGCCTTCGGGGGGCCTCCAGGGGGTTGTCGGTCGTCTCTGGTCATGCCGCCCGCAAGCGCTCGACGTGGTGCATGCAAGGTCGAGAGCAGGCGCGCAGGTGGACCCTGGATGATCTGCGGCGGCGCTCTCGGTGCGTCGGATCGGACTATACCCCCGCTGACAAGCGCGGCCAAGCGCTCGCAGGAGGTCCACCAGGGCAATCGCAAAGTCGACTTCGATGGTGGGCTTCGTTGACGGACACGGCAACTCCCCCTCCTGTCCTCCCCCTCGCTCCGCAAGGGGGAGGGACGCTCGTATTACGGGCAAGGGGGATCGGCGAGTCGACTTCGTTGACGGACACGTCGAGATCGTCGAGTCGACTTCGTTGACGGACACGTCGAGATCGGCGAGTCGACTTCGTTGACGGGCACGTCGAGATCAACGAGTCGGCTTCGTTGATGTGATCCGCACGTTGACGGTCCACCCGGGCTCGCGCCCGGGCCTTGGGTTTTGTCCTGCGTCGCCCCGCCATCCGGCGGGGCTGGCGAGGGGCCGTCAACCTTCAGGTGACAGACCCTCTCAAGGGCGTACGATGTCTGCTTCCCAGCCCCTCAACATCTCCTGTGAGATTGACCCGGGTGACACGCCCCACGCACACTGACACTCCATCGCCAGCCCCGCAGGGGCGACCCTGGACAAATTGTAGGCCCGGGCGCAAGCCCTGGTGGACCGTCAACGTGCGGATCGCACCATCGAAGTCGACTCGCCGATCCCAACGTGTCCGTCAACGAAGTCGACTCGCCGATCTCAAAGTGTCCGCCATCGAAGTCGACTCCCCGATCTCAAAGTGTCCGTCATCTCTGCTGATTCGCCGATCCCGACGTGTGTGTCAACGAAGTCGACTCGCCGATCCCGACGTGTCCGTCATCGAAGCCGATTCGCCGATCCCCCTTGCCCGTAATACGAGCGTCCCCCCTCCTTGCGCAGCGAGGAGGGGGACAGGGGGTGGAGTGCCGATCCCGACGTGTCCGTCAACGAAGTCGACTCCCCGATCCCCCTTGCCCGTCATCGAAGTCGACTCGCCAATCTCCCCTTGCCCGTAATACGAGCGTCCCTCCCCCTTGCGGAGCGAGGGGGAGGACAGGAGGGGGAGTTGCCGTGCCCGTCAACGAAGCCCACCATCGAAGTCGACTTTGCGATTGCCCTGCCGTCGTCGAGCGGAGGGCTTGACCCAGCGCCCATCTCTGCGACGATATCGGGGGTAAGGTGGAGGTTGCAGGATGACCGAGGTGGAGATCAGATACGAGCACCTGGAGCCCTTGTGGGAGACGGTCGCGGGGCAGACCCGGACCTTGAGCCTCCCGCTGGACGCCACGATCACGCCCCGGACGCTGACCGGCGAGGGCGGGAGGACGGCCAGCTCGCTGCCTTACTTGTCGCTGTCGTCGGAGCGGGGGGAGGTGGGCGGGCGCCACGATCTGGAGGTGCTCAGGACGCTCGGCGAGGGCGGGATGGGGCGGGTGGAGCTGGCGCGGCAGCGCTCGCTGGGGCGCGAGGTGGCGCTCAAGACCCTCAAGCCGGGCAAGGAGACGCAGCGCGCGGTGGCCTCGCTGCTGCACGAGGCGCGCTGCACCGGATCTCTGGAGCACCCGAACATCATCCCCATCCACGCGCTGGGCCTGGACGACGAGGGCCGGCCCGCGCTGGTGATGAAGCGGGTCGAGGGGGTCAACTGGCGCGAGATGATCATGGACGGCGACCACCCGGGCTGGGCCAGGGTCAGCGGCGACCGGCTGGAGTGGCACCTTGAGGTGCTGATGCAGGTCTGCCACGCGGCCCACTTCGCCCACTCGCGCAGGATCGTCCACCGGGACATCAAGCCCGAGAACGTCATGATCGGCGAGTTCGGCGAGGTCTACCTGCTGGACTGGGGCGTCGCGCTGGATCTCGACGCCGAGCCGCCCGAGCGCCCCGGCGAGCTGGTCGGCACCCCGGTCTACCTGGCGCCCGAGATGACCGAGGGGTCCGTCGAGAGGGTCGGGCCGCAGACCGACGTGTTCCTGCTCGGCGCCACGCTCCACGAGATCCTCACCGGCGCGCCCCCGCACGAGGGCGCCAGGATGTTCGACGTCCTGCTGGCGGCCTACCGCTCCGAACCCAAGACCTACTCCAGCTTCGTCCCCGACGAGCTGGCCGAGATCTGCCGCCGCGCCATGGACCGCGACCCGGACAAGCGCATGCGCGGGGCGGTGGCCCTGCGCGAGGCCATCGACGGCTTCCTCGGCCACCGCGCCTCGGCGGGCCTGAGCGCGGCGGCGGCGGCCCACCTGTCGGCCATGGAGGCCATCGTGGCCTCGGGGGCCAGGGATCCCGGCGCCGAGGCGGCGCTGGCCGATCGCTTCAGCGCCAGCCGCTTCGGCTTTCAGCAGGCCATCGAGGACTGGGAAGGCAACCGCGAGGCCCACGAGGGCCTCCAGCGGGCGCTGGAGCTGATGATCGGCTTCGCCATCGACAGGCGGCGACCCCACGACGCCGAGCTCCTGCTCAACCAGCTCCCCAACCCCAACCCGAGCCTGAGCGCGCGCCTCCAGGCCCTCTCCGGCGAGATCGAGGTCGCCCGCCGAGAGGTCGAGGCGCTGCGCCACCGCGATCACGAGCGCGACGCCAAGGTCGGCGCCGCCCAGCGCGGCCGCTTCGCCCTGATCATCGGCAGCCTCTGGACCCTCGGCCTGCTGACCTCGGCGGTGTTGACCTCACAAGGCTGGGTGGAGGTCACGACCGCTCACCACGCCGCCTCCATCCTGGGCCTCGTCCTGCCCTTCGTCGTGGTCCTGTACGTCGGCCGCAAGGCGCTGCTCCACACCCAGATCGACCGCCGCCTCATGGGCATGGTCGGACTGGCGCTGGCCGCCATGGAGGTCCTGGCGCTGCTCTGCTGGTTCGTCGACATCGAGGTCCACATCGCCCTGGCCTTCGACGCCCTGGTCGTCGCCATGGTCATCGGCGCCACCGCCATCCTCATCGAACCGCGGCTGTGGCTGGCCGCAGCCCCTTTCTTGCTGGTCACCTTCATCAACCCCCTCTGGCCCGACCTCGCCCACATCATGCTGGCCATCGCCACCTTCGTCAGCAACATGACCATGTCGCTGATCTGGCGCCTGACCAACAGGCGCGCGCAGGCGCAGGCCCGCGCCCTCGCCAACGGGCTCGACGAGGAGCCGTCCTACCTCTTCTGCGCCGACCTCACCCGCGCCGGCCTCACCCGCGCCGTCGAGGTGAGGCTGCCGCCCTGGCTCAAAAAGGCCGAGGGGCCTCCCTGAGCCCCGCAGCCCCTCACCCCTCGGCCAGGTGCCCCCTCGGCGGCTCCCCGGCGGCGCGACCCGCGCCGAAGGCCTCGCGCAGGATCTCGACCGCCGCGTCCTCGATGGCCAGATCCATCGCCTCCCGGCGCCCCTCGGCGCCGACGAGGTAGAGCCCGCAGGCGGCGTCGTGCGGGACCGCGGCACGGTGCAGGAGCGCCTCCTCCGCCTCCGTCAACATGAAGCCCAGCAACCCGCCCACCCCGAAGCCGCCAAGCACCAGCGCCTTGACCGAGGCCAGGCTCTGCGCCACCGCGAAGGAGCGCGACCGCTCCTGGATGAGGCTCGGCTGCCCCGGCATCGCCTCAAGCTCGATGATGGGGTAGTCCCCCAGCCCCTCCTCGCCGGTCACCTCGCACAGCAACGGGAAGCGATCGCGGCGCCCGAAGTAGTGGTAGGCGTAGGGACCCAGCCAGCGCCACCGACCGCTGGGCGGCTTGCCCGTCCACGCCGCGATCACCACGTCCAGCTCGTCGGCCTCCAGCCTCTCAAGCAGCTCCCGCGTCCTCCCCGTGACGATCTTGATGGCCAGCTCCGGGAAGCGCTCACCCAGCGGCCCCGTCAAGCGCGGCAGCAGGTAGGTCGCCACGCTGTCGACCGTCCCCAGCTTGAGGTCGAAGTACCGCCGCTCGGCCGCCTCGCTCGTGGCCTTGATCGCAGCCTCAACGCGACCCAGGATCTCCTTCGCCATCGGGATCAAGGCCCGCCCAGACGGCGTCAAGACCATCTTGCGCCCTCGCCTCTCGAAGAGCTCGACGCCCAGCGACTCCTCCAGCAACTTGAGGTTGCGGCTGACCGCCGGCTGCGTCAGGTGCACCTGCCCCGCCGCCGCGCTGACCGAACCCCTCGACACGATCGCCAGGAAAATCTCAAGCCGCTGAAGCTCCACCCCTCCCTCCTTCACATCAGGAAACCGTATGGAACTTCATAAGGATATATCATTGGATCTTATCGGCGAAGACCCCTACCTTGGGCCTGAGGCGACAAGAGAGGAGAAGGGACATGTCCATTCAACACCACCAAAGATCAGAGTCGACAAGGAACTTCAACAGGACGCGCCCTGGCGTCGTCGGGCTGCTCGCCGCCCTCGGGCTGCTGACCGGCTGCGGCGAGCGATCCTACAGCGATCTCGAGGAGCCGGCCTCGCCCGGCGGCGGCGAGCCCGAGGAGAGCCGACAGGGGCTCGTGGTCCACGAGTGGGGCACCTTCACCTCGGTGCAGAGCTCCCTGGGCGAGACGCTCGAAGGCCTCCACCACGAGGAGGAGACGCTGCCGGCCTTCGTCTACGGGCGAGACATCCGCAGCCCCATCGCCAAGGCGATGGAGTCGCTGCCCGAGGGGGTCACGCAGAAGATGGAGACCCCCGTGATCTACTTCCACACCGACAAGGAGATCGACGTGCAGGTGGAGGTGGGCTTCCCGCAGGGCGTGATCTCGGAGTGGTACCCCCAGGCCGCGACCTTCAGGCCGGAGGTCGGGGGCCTGACGCGCGTCGGGGAGGGTCACATGCGCTGGGACGCCCACCTGACGCCCACCTCGGTCTCGATGCCGGAGGTCCCCGAGGAGGACGTCTGGGCCCCGTCCAGGCGCGTCGACGCCGCCTCGGTCGTCGTCGGCCAGGAGGGCGAGCGCTTCATCTTCTACCGCGGGCTGGGGCGCTTCGAAATGCCGCTGCGGGTGACCTCGGACGATCTGCAGGTCCGGGTCGAGAACCTCTCGGACGAGCGCGTCCCTGCCGTCTTCCTGCTCCACGTCCACGAGGGCGGCGGGGCGGTCGTGGCCCTGGGTGCCCTGGAGCCGAGGCGCGACATCGTAATGTCCCCGAGCCCCAAGGAGATCGATCTGGACGCCTACGTCGCCGACGCCTCCGATCAGATCGCGGCGGCGCTGATCGAAAGCGGCCTCTTCGAGGATGAGGCCATCGCCATGGTCGACACCTGGTCGCGCAGCTACTTCAGGACGCCGGGCCTGCGGCTCCTCTACGTCGTGCCCCGAAGCTGGACCGACGCGCTCTTGCCCTTGTCCATCTCGCCCGCGCCCGACGCGGTCGTCCGCACGCTGGTCGGCCGCGTCGAGATCCTCACCCCCGATCGCGAGCGGGCCGTCGTCGATCAGGTCCGCCTGGCCGTCGAGGGCGGCAACTTCGACATGGAGGCGCTGGGCCGCTTCGCCGAGCCGAAGCTGCGCCGCGCCGCCCAGCTCGCCCAGAGCGATGCCGAGCGCGCCCTCATCGAGACCCTCATCCAGCAGGCCGAGGGCATGCCCTGACTTCAGGGCGCGCCGTGGTCCCGAGCAGCGGGCAGGGCGTCGATGTGCTCGGCGTAGAGCAGCGCGCGGCGCTCCCCGAGGACGTCGACGAAGAAGAGCACACACTCCCCCCCTGTCCCCTGAACTCCACCCCCTGTCCCCCGCACTCCACCCCCTGTCCCCCTCCTCCCTCCGGAAGGCTGTCTCTTAGTCACATCTCATCGGAGCCCGTCGTGGCGGGGGTCGATGGACTGATGTTGAAATCAGCCCTGAGACATCTTTCCTTGGGGGCTCAGAAGTGGGTTATCTATCTGGTCAACGCTTTGAAGGGAGGGGT
>SYOX01000413.1 GCA_005804885.1 Pseudomonadota bacterium | reverse complement strand
CCGAGGGCGCGGCCCCGGGTGAGGCGCAGGGCGGCGACAGGGACCTTGACCCCGGCGCTGCGCTCGGGGCGCCGCCGGGCGCCACCGCGCGCGAGGGGCTGGGGGCGGGCGAGCCCGCCGCCGACCAGCCCGCCGAGATCCAGATCGTCGTCGAGCCAGACACCGCGACGATCCGGGAGGGTCAGGTGATCCTGGGTCAGGGTCGCGCCACGATCCGCTTCGATCAGGACAAGCCTTCGCGCTCGCTCCGGGTCACGGCGCCGGGGCACCACCCGATGGACATCGTCGTGGCGCCCGGCGACGAGCCGCTGCAGTCCGTCCGCCTTGAGCGCGTCGCGCGCAAGGCGCCCGCCGAGGCCCCTCCAGCCGACGTCGTCCCCGAGCAGGTCGAGCCGCCGGTGGAGAAGAAGCGCTCCTTCGGGATCATCGATTGAAGGCGCAGCCGACATGGGCCGGGCTCGCCAGGGTGGCCCCGCTGCTGGCCGCTGCGCTGCTGGCGATCGCGGCGCCGCAGGCCGCCCAGGCCCAGCCCATGGCCGACGTCCTCGACGAGCAGCTCCGCCTCAACGATGAGGCCCGGCAGGCCGCGAGCCGCGGCGATCGCGCCCTGGCCGCCGAGCTGCTGCGCGCCTCGCTGGATCTCGGCCCCCTCAACGTCACCTGGCTCAACCTGGGGCGAGTCTACGCCCTGGACGGCCGCTGCCGGGAGGCCATCGAGGCCTTCGACGCCGCCCCAGGATCGCCCCAAGTCCTTGATCCGCCTCCAGAAGTCGTCGCGCAGGCCCTCGTGCGATACCGCAAGGAGGTGGCCGACGACTGCCTCGGCGCCTTGAAGGTGACCTGCCAGCCCGACACGCTGCGGCTGGAGATCGACGGGCAGGCCCGGCGCTGCGGTGAGCCGACGGGGCTCTTCGCTGGCGAGCACCGCGTGCGCGGCAGCCTCGGCCCTCAGGTCGTCGAGCAGATCGTGACGATCCTCCCGGGTCAGCCCGCCGCGCTGACCTTGAGGCTGGACAGCGCCCCGACGCACACCCCCGACCCCGTCGCCGCGACGCCCACCGACGGGGCCGCCGTCGCGGGCTGGATCATCGGCGGCCTGGGGGTCGCGGCGGTCGGCGGCGGGGTCGCGCTGCGCCTTGGCCTGTCGGGCGATCTGGCCGAGCTTGAGGCCATCTCGAAGACCCCCGGCGGCGATCTGGATCGCTTCAACGCCATCAAGACCAACGCCGAGACGCGCCAGCTCCAGTCCTTCGCGCTCATCGGCCTCGGGACCGCGCTGGCCGCCACCGGCGGGGCCATGCTGATCGCCGGGGCTGGCCCTCCAGAGGGGGGCGAGGGGGGCGGGCTGCGCGTGCGCCTCTCGCCTCTGGGGCTGGCCCTCGAAGGCGACTTCTGACCTCGCGCGCAAGGGAGAAGCGACGATGGCCCCAAAGCTCCTTGATGCACCCAGGACCGCGCTGGTCCTCTCTGGCGGCGGGGTGCGCGGCGCCTACGAGGTCGGCGTCGTCAGCGGGATCGTCGAGATCCTGGGCCTCAGGCCCGAGGACAAGGCCCCCTTCCAGGTCTTCACCGGCACCTCGGTCGGCGCGATCAACACCGCCTGGTTCGCCTCCCGCGCCCACCAGGGCGACATGGGCGTCGACCGCCTCGTGGACCTCTGGTGCGGCCTGACCCTGCTCGAAGACCTCCAGGTCGATCTGCTCGGCGCTCTGGCCTGGGCGAGGCCTGGCCTCAAGGCGCGCCTCGGCCTCGGCGACGCCGCAGGCCGCGCCCTCATGAACGCCGAGCCACTGGAGCAGATCATCCGGCACCGCATGGACTGGTCGCGGCTCCACCGCAACATCGAGCAGGACATCGTCCACGCCTGCATCGTGGCCGCCCTGCGTATGGACACCGGCGTTACCACGCTCTTCGCCGAGCTGAGCCCCCAGACCACCTTCGAGCCCTCGCGCGATCCGCGCCGCAGGAGCGCGGCCGTGCGCCTGAGCGCCGATCACGTCCTGGCCTCGGCGGCCATCCCCATCGTCTTCCCGCCGCGCAAGATCGACGGCCACCGCTACGTCGACGGCGGCCTGCGCTTCAACACGCCCATCGCGCCGGCGCTGCGCACGGGCGCCACGCGCCTCGTCGTCGTCTCCGTGCGCTTCCCCGTCGAGACCAGCGACGCGCCGACCGAGCTGGACGACGACAAGGCCCCCAGCCTCACCTTCCTGATGGGCAAGCTGCTCAACGCGCTGCTGCTTGACCCGATTCACTATGATCTGCAGGTCCTTGAGCGCTTCAACCGGCTGATCGACATCCTGCACTCCACCGTCCCGGCCGACCGGATGTCCAAGATCGACGCCGCCATGACCGAGATCCGCGGCCAGGCCTACCGCCCCGTCCGCACCCTCGTCTTCCACCCCTCCTGCGATCTGGGCGCCATGGCCGGCGCGCACATCCGCGAGCACGGCCTCAACGTCGGCGAAGGCCTGTCCGCGCGCCTCAAGGCCAGGGGCCTCCAGCTGCTGACCGGCAAGAACTCCGACCTGGGCTCCTTCCTGCTCTTTGACGGCGCCTTCGCCCGCACCCTCATCGACCTCGGGCGGCGGGACGCCCTGGCGCGCCGCACCTCCATCCGGGCCTTCTTCGGCGCCCTCTAACCCGATCTGCGCCGCGCCGATCTGGGCGAGGCCCCTGAAGCCGAGGCCGCCCCCATCGCCTCGCCCTCGTCGGCCGATCCGGGCGCCGTCGCCCCAGGCGCCGTCGATCCAGGCGTCGCCACGGACGGCGTCGCCGCAGACGGTGTCGTCGTCCCAGGCGTTGCCGCGGACAGTGTCGCCGCGGACGGCGTCGCCACGGGCGGCGTCGCCATGGACGGCGTCGCCCGGATCGACGCGGCGCCCAGCGCGGGCCCCTGGAGCGCCGCGCGCCAGCGCAGCGCCGGCCACGCCGCACGCGCGAAGTCGTCGGCCGCGATCAAGGGGGCGTCGCCGAGCTCCAGCATCGGCAGCGCGTCGACAAAGGCCGAGCGCGCCACCGGCACGCGGCAGCGCAGCCGATCGCGCCCCGAGACCACCTCGACCCCCAGCAGATCCGCTCTGGAGGCCTGGCGCGTCAGGTGGACCGCGAAGGGCGCGCCGAGGTCCACCCGAGCCGCCCCGAGCGAGAGCACGCCCGAGGTCGCGTCGTAGACGAGCCGAGTCGTCTCGGCGCGGCGCCTGGGCTGGCGGGTCGTCGCGAAGGGGGACAGCGGAGGGTCGGAGGCGGCGTAGAGGACCGCCCCGGCGGCCATGCAGAGGAAGATGAGGGCGTTGCGGGTCTCCGCGCCTTGGATCACCATCGCGACACAGAAGGCCGCCGACGCCAGCGGCGAGCCCCAGTAGAGCGCGTTGGAGAGCAGCGACGAGGCGCTGACCCGCACGCCGGGCAGGCTGACGAGGTCGGGCTCCAACGAGGCCGCGACCTCGAAGCTCCCCTCGGGTTCGCGGGGGGCGTCAGCCCGGATCGGCGGCTCAAGATCCACAAAGGCCGAGGCGCCCGAGAGCGCCCCGACCCCGCGGAGCTGCTCCGTCAGAGCGGCGGCCACCGCCACGGCGGGATCGGCGACCGATCGACCGCCCGCGTCGACCCACCCCCCGCCAGACGCTCTGACCGAAGCCCCGAGGCCGTCGACGCGCGGCCAGCCGGAGGCCTTGAGCGACTTGCTCGCCCGGTCGCCCTCGGCCTCGATGGTGAGCCCGCCAGCCCCGGAGGTGGGCACCGACATCACCCAGCGCCAGCCGCGCTGCTTCTTTCCGAGCGCGTCCTCGACCTTGAGCGCCATGGGCGCCGAGCTATCCACCATCGGCCCCAGGCGGCTCATGACCTGAAGCGCGGTGTCGTAGCCGGCCTTGTCGTCGGGCTCCCCCAACCTCGGCAGCGCCTGCCAGAGCGCCGCGAGGACCCCCGCAGCCAGCACCACGAGCGCCACCTTCGGCTCGCTCTCGGCGCCCCACGCCCCGAAGGCCTCCCCCACGGCGGAGATCACCACCGAGACCATCGCCACGCAAGTCAGGACGACCGCGCCGAGGAACACCGACCCCACCCCGGCGGCCCACAACCCTCGCAAGAAGAGCGCGATCGGCCCTGAGCGGGCCGCCTCGACCACCGCGGGCGCCCGCGCCGCCGCAATCTCCAGCAGGAGCGCGTCGTAGAGACCCTCGTGGCTGGACTGAGCCATCGACACCTCAACTGAACACAAGATCAGTTACCATACTCCAGATCGCCGTCACCGGAGCGCATCGAGGCAGATCGAGATCGACGGGCAGCGCGGCGCGGCGACGCTCGGCCGGAGGCGGCGCCATCGGGGCGCATGGAGACAGGGCCGCGACCTGATCGCTCACTCGGGGAGGATCTGGATCTGGACGGCGTCCGATCCCCAGAGCTTCGCCGGGGCGTAGCCGAAGGGTTTGGCCCGGGTGCCGTCCATGGCCATCTCCATGAGCTGGGCCAGCGGCGACTCGGCGCCGCGGGTGGCCCCTCGGGTGGAGCCCGACTTGACCTTGAGGGCCAGCGCCTTGAAGTCCACGTCGTCCTCGGTGGCGATCACCTTCCAGGTCACCGACCCCTTGGGCGGGGCCATCATGAAGAGCACCTCGGACAGCCCCCGGCGCTGCTTCGCGCCGAGCTTGTTCTCCCCGGTCCGCATCCCGTCGACGGGGTAGATGACGTCGATCCCGCCGTCGGCGCTCAGCTCCACGATCGAGAAGTGCAGGTCGCGCTCGGAGCGGTTGTGGACCTCGAACTGGACGATCGCGCCGATCTTGAGCGCCCCGGTCCCATCTCGGGACACATCGCCGTGGACCTTGGTGATCTTCGGCGCGCCGCCCGGGACGGGGATCGCGTCGACGTGCTTGACCGCCATCGTCACGTCCGCGCGAGAGCCCGCGTCGTCGTTGACGAGCGCGAGCAGCCGGCGGCGGCGGAACTCGACGTTGAGGGCCTGCGCGACGCCCTCGGCGGCGCCCTCCAGCGGCAGGCTCGCGGCCATCTCGCGCTCGGGGCCTTGCGGGATGGGGACGGGGGTGCCGTCCGCGCGCTGGATCGAGACGAGGCCGCCGTCGACGACGAGCTTGACGTCCCAGGCGGGGTTGCCGCGCGGATCGGCGGCCTTGTCGGGCGCCACCGTCGCGGCGAACTTGAGCCCCTCGATCCCCTTGGTGAGCCCCGCGCCGGCCTTCGGGATCAGCACCCGCAGCAGGCTCGGGGTGTGCTGGGAGAGGATCTCGATGGCGCGGCCGCCGAACTCAAAGCCCTTCGCCTCGCCTTCCGGCGTGGCCCAGGCGGCGCCGACCTCAAGGCGCGTGACGGTCGCCTTGAGGGCAGGGCGGGCGGGGTCCATCGCCCCGGAGCCCGGCGGGTAGAGGCCCAGGACCGAGCCCAGGGTCAGCCCGTGCAGCCGCCCGGCATCGACCCGGAAGAGCCCGTCGTTGCCCTTGGGCTGGACCTTGAAGTAGGGCGGCGAGGGCGCCCAGGAGCCGCTGAAGATGAGGTTGTCGAGGTCGCCTTCGAGCTGCGGGTTCTGATCCGTGACGCGCCCGGTGACCTCGACGGCGACCTGATCCATCAGATCGCGCCACGTCGTCGTCGGCCCCGAGCGGCGCAGGGCGCGGATCAGGCCCCAGGTGAAGACGCCCATGTTCTGCTTCGTGTCGGGGTCCTGGACCTCGCGGGCGTACTGGGTCGGCAGGGTCGCGCTGAGCAGGACGTAGCCGTAGCGCTTCTCGCCCGCGCCGCGCGTCCCGACCGGCTCAAGCAGGCCGCTGCCCTCCTCGGCCGCCGGCCCTCTGGCCTTGGCCGGCGGGTGGACCGCCGGGCCGCCTCTGCGGGCCATCGCGCCCCGCGTCCCGGTGCCCGAGTGGCAGCTGTCGAGCGAGATGATGACGTTGGGCGTCCTGGAGGCCAGCTCCTTGACCAGCCCGCCGAGCTGCTCGTCGCGCAGGTGGTTGCTGTAATCGTGGGTGCCGCGGTTGTCGTAGGGGACCAGGGCCTCGTCGTAGCCGTCCACCTCGTCTGGCGCGCCGTTGTCGTCCGGGATCTGCTGACCGTGGCCCGAGTAATGGAAGAAGACCACGTCGCCGCGGCCGGCCTTGACCTTGTCGGCCAGGTGGACCCGGAAGGCGTCGATGATCCCCTTGCGCGTCGCGTCCTTGTTGGACACCATGGCGACTTCGAAGCCGCGCTGCTTGAGCTCGACGGCCAGCAGCGCGACGTCGTTGACCGTCCCGTGCAGCGCCGCCCATTGCTGGCCCTCGGGCACCGAGGGGGTGTGCGCCGCCCCGTAATCGTCGATCGCGACCAGCAGCGCGAACTTGCCGGCCTTCTCCTGCGCCTCGACCTCGCCGACCGCCAGCCACGAGGCCAGCCACATCGCCGCCGCCAGCGCGCTGGCGCCCCTGAGTCGCCCGTGGCCTCGCATCAGAAGCCCCCGTCGCCTGGCTCGGCGGTGAAGGTCGCGCTGTTGATCTGGCCGTAGATGTCGGCGCACACCAGCGTCACCTCCCCGAAGTCCTCGATGTCGTCCAAGGCCCGGACCTCGATGTCCACGCGGCCGTCGCCGTCGTCCGAGAAGTCCTGCGGCTGGCGCACCAGATCGACCCCGTCGGCGAGCACTTCGAAGATCGCCGTCGGCGTCGCGCTGCAGGTCGCAAAGACCCCCTCGGTCAGCGCCGCCACCACCACCCCCTGGCCTGCGACCAGATCGCCGCCGGCCGGGATGAAGGAGGGCGCCCCGGCCACCGTCACGAAGCTCTGCGCCAGGAGCCCCTCGGCCGCCGCCGTGATCACCGCCACCCCCGGGCTGTCACCCTTGAAGAGGACCGTCGCGGTCGCCGGCTCGATCCCGTCGCCGCCCAGCCGCACCACGTCGCCCTCCTGGACGCTCTGGAAGGCCCCCGACGAGGCCGTCAGCTGCACCAGCGCGCCGGCGGCCTCGGGGTTGGCCTCCACGGTCAAGAGCGCCGGCACATTGCCGCTCTGCGGGATGTAGCCCGCGTCGTCCGCGATCGTCACCGACACCGACAGCGACTCGACGACCACGCCGGGCGTCTCGTCCACCGCCACGTCGAAGCGCCCGAGCTCCGCGCTCACCCCGCAGACGTCCGTCGCCTCGACGACGACCTGCGCCAGGCCCCCCTCGCCGACCAGCGCCGCGAGCTGATCGAAGGGCACCAGCGCGCTCCAGCGCGAGAAGTTGAAGCCCTCGTTCTGCGCCGCGATCCCGGCCACCTCGATCGTCCTTATCGCCAGCCCGCTCGGGTGCTGCGCGGTCCCCCGCACCAGCAGCTCCTCCTGCACGGGCTCCTGGGGCGCCCCCAGCGTCACCTCCCCGGTCACAGGCTCGGCGTTGAGGCAGTCCGCCGACGTCACGGGGGCCTCGCACCCCGCCGACATCCTCGCCATGCCCACGGCACACACCAGCGCAAATGCTTGTATCTTCTTCATTTTTTAATCCCCTCCGGGCAATATCTGGTGCGCCTACAGGCCCGAGCCGAGGCCCGTCCCCGCGAAGTTGAGCAGCTCCGGGCTGAAGTTGAGCACCACGCCCATCCCGAAGCTCTGGGTGCTGATCGTCGGCACCTCGCCGTTGACCGGGCCGCCGATCTGCGATCCCGGCGCCAGCCGGTCCACACGCCGCAGCACGCCCGTGACCGCCACCGAGAAGGTCTGGCTCGGCGCCCACTCCACGCCCAGGTGCAGCGACTTGAGGAAGTCCAGCTCCGCGCCGTCCGGGCTCACGCTCAACACCCCGATCCCGAAGTAGGGCGCGAAGTTGGCCGACGACCCCGACGTGTAGCTCCGGCCGTTCTTCTCCAGGAAGGGCGCAAAGCCGGCCACCAGCTCCAGGTCGTAATCCCCCGCCGTCACCGCCACGATCTCCTCCTGGCCCGCGCCCGGCTGCGCCCGCGCCTCGAAGCCCTGATCGACCGCCCCCAGGAAGACCGCAGACACGCCCACCCGCACCGCGCTCGAAAAAGTCTGATCCACCAGAAGCTCCACCAGCGCCTGATCGACGACCTCCTCCCCCTCGCGGATCTCCAGCGTCACGTCCAGCTCGCCGGGCTGGCGAGGCGCGAAGAGCTGCGTGCGAACATCAAAATCAGGCTCGGCGTCCCCGACGCCGCGCGTGGCGCCCTGATCGCCCACGCTCGTCGAGGGGATGAACAGGCCCTTGGTCCCCGTCACCCCCACCGAGATGGCGTGCTTCGTCCGGTAGCGCACCGCCACCACGATGGAGGTGTTCGGCTTGAGCACGTTCGACCCGCCCGGCAGCACGAAGACGGGGTTGCGCTGCGAGGCGTCGATGCAGACCACGAACTTGCCCGGGTTCTCCTTGCGCGCGTCCACGCAGTAGCTCCGCGTCGGATCGCCCGGCTTGGGCGCCGGCCCCTGAGAGCCCCCACCGCCGCCGCCGACCTTGACCACGGGCTCGTCGCCCTCCCCCGCCGCGATGTCCACCACGAAGTAGCCCGTGCTGGACCCCGAGCGGTACGAGAAGGCCGTCAGCCCCTCCTCCCCCATCACCGAGGCCACCTCCGAGGGCAGCGTCACCACCCCGCCGGACCCCGACCTCAACAGCTGCCAGCGCCCCCCCGCGAAGACCACCAGCTCGCCGGCGGCCCCGCCGAACATCCCCGAGGCGTCCACGCGCCCGCCGTTGGACACCAGCGCGGCGGGCTCCACCTCGTTGTCGATCGCCCTCGGCGTCAGGAGCAGGTAGGTCGGCTCAGGCCCCTCCTGGTCTTCACCGGAGGGCTCCCCGGCCACCGACAGCTCCATCTCAAGGGCCTGCAGCTCCTCCTGACCCCAGAGGATCGCGCAGCCGCTGTTCATGTCCACCGAAAGCGCCGCGCCGTCCGACCTCAGCGTACACTCCTCGCCGTTGACGAAGGCCCCCAGCGACCCTGTGGGCAAGGGCACCCCCAGGCTGGCGGACACCGGGATTCTCCCCTCCGCGAGGTTGAAGGCGTCGTAGACCACCTCCACCTGCGCGCTCGCCAACGCCGGCCAGCCGGCCAGCGCCACCATCACCAGACACCCAGAAATGCATCTCAAGGCTCCCTCGCCTCCTGAAAAGCTCGCGCCCCATCAACATCGACATAGCAATCAATTCCAACCACTTAAAGGCCTGGCGAGGCCCACTTTGTCAAGTCGGGCGACGCGCTCTTGAACCCCGCCCCCTCGACGCGCTATTCCTGCGCGGCCGCTCGCATGGGCGATCCGGCGCCCTGCGCCCCCACGACCCCGACGACGAGCCCTGGCCGCCCATCAGCCCCCGCACACCGCCGACGCCGAACACACGGCCAGGAGACCGCCTTGGGCCCCGAGATCATCGCCCTCATCCTGCTCATCATCTTCGTCGCCAGCCTGACCCGCGCCACCTTCGGCTTCGGCGACGCCCTCCTGGCCATGCCCCTGCTCGCCCTCGTCATCGACCTGCCCACGGCCACGCCCATCGTCGCGCTGACCTCCAACGTCATGGCCGTCCTGATCCTGAGCCGCTCCTGGCGCTCCGTCAGCGTCAAGAACGCGTGGCGCCTGACCGTCGCCTCGGCCCTCGGCGTCCCCCTGGGCCTCCTGCTGCTCAAGGCCGAGGCGCTCCATCTCCCCCTCAAGCTCACCCTGGCCTTCGTCGTGGCCGGCTTCGCCGCCTTCAAGCTCCTCAAGCCCGCCCTCTTCACCCTCAAGAGCGACCACTGGGGCTGGGTCTTCGGCTTCATCGCCGGCACCCTCGGCGGCGCCTACAACACCAACGGCCCGCCCGCCGTCATCTACGGCACCCTTCGCCGCTGGTCCCCCGAGACCTTCAAGGCCACCCTCCAGGGCTACTTCCTGCCCATCGGCCTCATCATCAGCGCCGGCCACGGCCTCTCCGGCCTCTGGACCCCCGACGTCCTCCACACCACCCTGCTCTCCCTGCCCGTCGTCCTGCTCGCCTTCTTCATCGGGCAGCGCCTCACCACGCGCCTCGACCCCGACCGCTTCGAGCGCCTCATCCTCTTCATCCTCATCATCATGGGCGCCCTGCTCGCCTTCCAGACCCTCTCCAAGGCCTGATCCAGCGCCTCCCCGGCGATCTCGACGAGGCCATCGGCATCCAGGCCCCTGGTCCCGCCCGCGCCAGAGCCCCCCTCGCCCCACACCCCGCTTGACCCCGCCCGAGGCCCTCGGCTCGCCCTCGACGCGCCATCCGCGCGATCTTTGAGAGGGCTCCCGGAACTTCGCCCCCGAGCGCGTGTCCAAGTCCCCATGGACACACAAAAACTCGCCATCATCGCCCTGATCACCTCAACCGCCGCCATCGCCCGGCCGGCCGCCGCCGATCACCTCTCCACCAACACCGGCGCCCGGATCGTCGAGGTCCAGCACGACGTCGACCTCCGCCTCGACCACGGCGCCGCCCTCTTTCGAGTCCAGCGCGCCTTCGAAAACCAGAGCGCCCGCGAGGATCTCCTCGTCCTCCAGATCGACCTGCCCGAAGGCGCCGCCGCCATCGACCTCAAGGTCCACGACGGCAGCCAGTGGCGCCCCGCCGAGCTCATGGAGGCCCGACGCGCCGAGAACCTCTACCGCGAGGTCCGCGGCCTCCCGCCCCACGACCCGCGCCCGCCTGCCCTGATGACCTGGCAGACCAGCGACACCCTCCAGCTTGAACTCCACCCCGTCCCCCCCGGACAACGCCGGCTTGTCCAGTACACCCTCGTCGCCCCCACCCGCTACGAAGGCGGCCGCTTCGAGGTCCAATACCCCCACCCCGGCGACCGCCTCCTCTCCCCCACCCTCCGCGTCCTGGCCCCGCAGCCCCAGACCCTCCACATCAACGGCCAGCCCTGGGCCTCCAACGCCCCCTTCACCGCCTCCAGCGGCGATCCCGCCCTCGTCGCCCTGACCCAGCCCATCGACACCCTCCAGGCCCGCCTCGGCCGCGTCAACGTCGCCCCCGGCAAGCACCTCCTGAGGCTCGAAGTCGAGGCCGCCCCCTCCCTCGGCGCCATCCCCGCCGACCTCAACCTCGTCTTCCTCCTTGACACCTCGCTCAGCCTCGGCTCCGACGGCGTCGAGCAGCAGCTCTCCCTCATCCGCGCCCTCCTCTCCCGCGCGCCGCACGCCCGCTTCGAAGTCATCGCCTTCAACCGGCGCGCCCGCCGCCTCGCCGGCCACCTCGCCGCCGCCGCCGACCTGAACGCCCTCATCGACCGGGCGCGCGCCGCTGGCCTCCTCCAGCCCGGCAATGGCAGCGCGCTCGACGAGGCCCTCAAGCTCGCCGCCATCGCCCTCGACCGACAACCCGGCGAGCACCTCATCGTCGCCATGACCGACGCCCTCATGCGCCCCGACTTCGACCCCCACCGCGCCCACGCCGCCATCGCCCAGGTCGCCGCGCCCCCCACCCTCCACATCGCCATCCCCAGGGCCGGCGGCGACCCCACCCTCCACCGCCGCGACCACCTCCCGCTCTCCCCGCTGGCCTCCCGCACCGGCGGCGTCCTCTTCGACGTCGCGGGCGTCGACGGCGACCCCGCCCTCCTGGCCGCGGCCGCCGAAGAGTTCTTGCGCCCCCTCCGCATCGACCACCTCGACATCGACGGCGAGCCCACCGGCCTCGGCCTCGACCCCACCCTCCCAGAAGGCCAGGGCGCGCGCCTGACCGCCTTCTCCGACCACGGCCCCTCCACCCTCACCCTCACCGGCCAGCTCTGGTCCCGCCCCTTCCGACAGAACCTCCAGATCACCGAGACCTCCTCTCGCTACAGCGCCGCCTTCCTCTTCTCCGAAGAAGAGCACGGCGACCTGACCGACGCCCAGGCCCGCGCGATCGCCCTGCGCGCCCGCGTCCTGTCACCCTTCACCGCCTTCGTCGCCCTCTCCACCGGCAAGCGACCCGCCCCCGAATTCGGCTTCGGCACCCTGAGCGCCCATGGCATCGGGCGCTCCTCCACGCACGTCACCACCTGCGGCTTCGGATTCGCCCGCGCCCCCATCACCTTCGACGCCGCCCACGCCCTCCAGGCCGCCCGCGACGCCTGCGTCTCCCAGCACAACCCCGCCCCCGGCTGGCAGGCCCGCTTCTCCCTCCACACCACCGAGATCGAGATCGTCGACGTCCTGGCCACCGACCTCCCCGAAGGCCCCTTCGGGCAATGCCTCCTCGACGCCGCCTGGGCGATCCAGCTCCCCGACATCTTCGCGCAACACCCCCGAGAGACGCTCGCCGCCCACCTGCGCTGACCCACGCCGACGACGGCAGCCGCCCCACGCCGACGACGGCAGCCGACCCACGCCCAAGACCCGAAGGCCGTCTCACGCCAGGCTCAAAAAAAGCTGTAAGCTCATGCGGGGCTTTGTCGTTCCGGTGCCAGAACACGCGGCCCATGGCCCGAACCCGAAGAGGCACCCATGAACCCCTCCAGCGCCCTCCGAAAGATCTTCCCCCTGACCTTCTCCGCCCTGGCCCTCCAGGCCCTTGGCGCCTGCGCCGCATCGCCGATGCCCGACATCGCGATGGCCCCGATGGCGATGATGGAGGATTCCGCGCAGGCCCCCCAGGTGCTCACCGAGAACCACTTCCGCAGCGACCGCACGGGCAACCTGAACGAAGACCAGATCCGCGAGATCCTCGACGCCCCGATCTTCCTCGAAGACACCGCCCGCGTCGGCATCGTCCCCGTCGCCACCGCCTACGAGCTCGACAACGAGCTGCCCCTGGACGCCGTCCCGCAGCACCTCAGCGGCGCCCTGGAGTCCACCGGCTTCTTCGACGTGACCACCGAGATCTCCACCGACTGGCCCAGCGTCCGCAGCATCGCCGGCCTGCGCGAGCTCGCCGCCCGCTACCGGGTCAAGTACCTGCTCCTGTACCGCCAGCGCTTCCTCGACCGCGAGTACACCAACGGCTGGGGCTGGACCTACCCAACCATCATCGGCGCCATGCTCGCCCCCGGCAACACCATGCAGTCCGTCGGCGTCATGGAGGCCAGCCTCTTCGACGTCCGCACCGGCACCATCCTCTTTACCGTCTTTCACCGTGTCGAGGGCACCATCGACGAGAACATCTGGAACAACGACATCAAGCGCCGCGAGCTCAAGGAGGACCTCCTGCTCGAAGGCACCCAGGCCCTCGCCGACGACATGGTCCACCAGGTCCGGCGCCTCGACGCCGCCCGCGACATCTGGCTCAAGGCCCACCCCGCCAAGGCTCTGACCCAGGCTCCGGCGCAAGCCCCTGCCCAGGCCATGACCGGGGCCCCCTGATCCCCCTCGACCGCGCCACCGACAGCGCCCACACCGACGTCGCCGTCGCGTGATAGCGCCAGTAGGCCTCCTCGCCCTCCCCGGCCACGCCCCACCCCCCGTCCAAGCGCTGCGCCCCAAGCAAGGCCGCCACGTCGCCCTCCAGCCCCTCGGCCCCCAGCACCCCCATCGCCATCAACCGCTCGGCGAAGAGGTCCACCTCCCGCGACGGCGAGGCCGCCGAGATCGCCTCCTGAGCATCCTGCGCCCCCCGAAGCTCCTCGATCATCGACCGGGCCACCGGCGCGTAGCGCGCCGCCGACACGCACCCTCGCCGATGGAGCTGCGCCCAGGCCCAGGCCGCGTGCGCCGTGTGAAAGCCCCCCGCGTCCCTCATCGGCCCCGCGATGTACGCGACCGCCGCCTTTCGCGCCGGATACAGGTCGCAGAAGATCGCCTCCGACAGCGGCCGGTTCGGGTTGACCCGCGCCTGCCCCGCCCTGGGCGGCGACCACCGCTGGACCTCCTCCCGCGAGAGCGCCAGCCCCGGCGCCCAGATCCGCCTGTGCGGGTGATCGTCGTCCCTGTCTGCCCTGCGCCGCGCCCGCGCCAGCTCCCCATCCAAGACCGCCGACAACGCGCCGCCGCCCACCTCGGCCACACCCTCGACGCCCTCCTCGGCCGCACCCTCGACGCCCTCCTCCTGGGCCTCCAGCGCCTTTCGAGCCTCGGACAGCATCAACGCCGCGTCAAAGCGCAACCCCTCCTCGGGGAAGGCCTCCAGCCACCGCGCCCCGCGCCGGATCGCCGCCTCCAGCGGATCGCCGCTCGCCTCCACCGGCGGCCGCGCGGGCATTGACTCGCCCTTTGCGGCGGGCATCGCGTCGGCGGGCGACGACGCCAGCGACGGCGAGCGCCTGGAGCCCGGCGCGCCTGACGCAACGAGCGCAGGATTGGCAAGCTCGGGGCTCTCGGGGCTCTCGGGGGCAGGCTGCGCGGGCTTGGGGCTGGCGGGGATGGAGGTGGAGGGCGGGGGGGGCTGCTCGCAGGCCAGCGCAAAGAGCGCCAGGGCGGCCAGGAGCGCGGCGCAAGATCGGGGAGGCGAGGGGAGGTTCATGACAGCGGGCTCCGGGTGAGGGCGCTGCTTCTCGGATCGAGGGCGCGACTCCGTGTAAACGCCTGTATTTATTCGACGATCAAGCTGTCACGGCGGCGCATCAACCTTCGGACATCTCGCGGCGGAGGCGTTCGCGGAGGCTCTCCTGGTCTTCCTTGGGGTCGGAGGGGGGCTCGCGGCGGGGTTGTTCGGCGAGCCCGAGGGTGTGCAGGGCTTCCTGGCCGATGTGGCGGACGCCCTGACCGAAGTTCTGGACGGCCTCTCGGGCGCGGGCGTGGTTGCGCTCGTCGCGGGCTTCCTCGGCGACCCGCTGGGCGACGGGGAGGACGGCCTCCTTGGCCTTGGAGTAGACGCCGGAGGCGACGTCGGAGGCGGCGCTGTCGACGAGCTTCTTGCGGATGGCGCTGTTGAGATCGCGGAGGAGGTTCATGGTGATCTCCTGAGGGCCTGGGGCGCGGCGGCGCTCGACCCGTGGTGTCACCCTGTAATCTGGGGGTGGGGGCGAAGGAAAGCAAACTCCAGCCCCTGTCCCGCACACTCCACCCCCTGTCCCCCTCCTCGCTTCGCAAGGAGGGGGAACGCTTGAATTACGGGCACGGTGGTTCGGGGGTGGGGTCGTTGGGTGGGCACGATGATTCGGGGGGCGGGCCGCAGGAGCCTGCGGCGGGATCACTGGCCGTGTGGGGCGGGTGGTGATGTCGTCGGGGCGGGACTCGATCCACCCAGCCCCTCATTCGAGCGTCCCCGAACCACCGTGTCCGTAATACGAGCGTCCCCCCTCCTCGTGGAACGAGGAGGGGGACAGGGGGTGGAGTGCGAAGCGCCCACGCCTCCTCCTGGCCCTGCCGTGTCCCTCCGACTAGAACTCGTCGGCGTCGAGGGCCATGAGGTTGGCCTTGCCGGCCTCGATGACGGTGACGAGGGTGTTGACCTCGGGCAGGACGTTGTTGAGGAAGTAGCGGGCGGTCTTCACCTTGGCGCGGGAGAAGGCGTCGTCGCGGTCGAGGGCGGCTCTGGCCATCTTGCACCAGACGAAGCTCAGGGCGGTGAAGCCGAAGAGGTTGAGGTAGGGCGAGGCGACGGCGCCGGCCTCTTCGGGGTCCTGCATGCCTTTCATGGAGAGGGCCATGGTGGCGGCGCCGAGCTTCTTGCTGGTGTCCTTGAGGGGGTTGAGGAACTCGACCATGCGGGGGTCGTCCTTGTTGTCGCGGATGAAGGAGGAGATGACCTCGTTGAAGCCCATGAAGAGGCGGCCGCCGCCGATGGGGAGCTTGCGGCCGACGAGGTCGAGGGCCTGGACGTGGTTGGTGCCTTCGTAGATGAGGGCGATGCGCAGGTCGCGCATGTACTGCTCGATGGGGAAGTCGGCGGTGTAGCCGGCGCCGCCGCAGATCTGGAGGGCGTCGTTGACGTTCTGGAGGCCGCGCTCGGTCAGGAAGCTCTTGAGCACGGGGGTGAGCAGGGCGACGAGGTCGTCGGCCTTCTGTCGCTCGGCGGGGTCGGCGTGGTGGTGGGCGATGTCCAGGCCCATGCCCATCCAGATGGCCAGGGCGCGCATGCCCTCGTTGGTGGACTTGATGTTGAGCAGCATGCGGCGCACGTCCGGGTGGACGAGGATCAGATCGGCGGCGACGCCCTCTTCGCGGCGCTCGGCGCTCAGGGCGCGGCCCTGGCGGCGCTCCTTGGTGAAGGCCAGGGCGGTCTGGTAGGCGATCTCGGCCAGCGCCACGCCCTCCAGGCCGACGAGCAAGCGCGCGGCGTTCATCATCGTGAACTTGGCCCGCAGGCCCTTGTGGGGCTCGCCCACGAGCCAGCCCTTGGCGCCCTCGAGGATCAT
>SYOX01000412.1 GCA_005804885.1 Pseudomonadota bacterium | reverse complement strand
GTGGCGGCGACGGCGGCCGCGGGCGCGACGGCCAGGACGCCACGCGGCACTCCTCGGGCGGCAATGGGGGCGAAGGCGGCGACGGCGGCAACGGCGGGCAGGGCTCGGACGGGGCGCCCGGCGGCGACGGCGGCGAGGTCCGCGTCCACGTCCACGAGGAGGATCTCTACCTCTTGATGGCCGTGCGCGGCGCCGAGCGCGCGGAGGCGCTGATCGTCGGCGGCCAGGGCGGGAACCCTGGACAGCACGGGCGGGGCGGCAGCGGCGGCAGCGGCGGCAACGGCGGCAGCTCGTACTCCTGGACGGAGTATGAGACGGCCACCGAGACCTACGTCGACTCGGACGGCTCGCACAAGACGCGGCAGGTCCAGCGGGCCGTCACGCACACCAACTCGGGGGGCTGGTCGGGCTCGCGGGGATCGGACGGATGGACGCCCACGACGCCGCTGCACGTCGGGCGCGATGGCGCTCCAGGGCGCTTCCGGATCGTGGTGGCGAGGGCCGACGGCAGGAAGGACGAGTACGATCGGCGCTACGATATGGAGCTGGTCGACTACCAGCTCGTCGAGGACGACACCGAGGACGTGGACGGGATCGCGGAGTTCGGGGAGGTGGTCCACGTCGCCGGGGTGCGGCTCCGCAATGTCGGCGGGATGCCGACGCCGGCCCGCCACCGCGTGCGGGTGCTGCTGGTCGGGGATCGCTGGATGGCGCCCTTCGAGGAGGCGCTGCACGTCGAGCGCAGCGTGCCGGTCGGCGGCGAGGTGACGCTGGAAGGGACGCTGCGCTTCCAGATCCCGGACGCGGTGATCGACGAGCCCGGCGATCCCTTCGTCGTCCGGCAGCCCGTCCGGCTGCGCCGACTCCAACTTGGCCCCGAAGATCCCAGCCCTGAGGGGCAGGGCGGCAGGGCGCTCTTTCGGCGCTCGTACGAGCGGGCCAGCGCGGAGCGGACGCTGACGGCCCAGTTTCCGCTGGAGAACCGGGGCGGGATCGCGGCGCTGCGCTCGCTGGCCAGCGGGGAGCACACCCGGCTGTCGTTTGACGTGTGCAACATCTCCTCCAAGGGGCTTGGCGAGCGCTCCGCGCGCCAGCGCCGCGTCGGGGTGCAGATCGAGCTCTACGGCGGCGATCTGGACGCCTCGGCGGTGATCTTCAGGGACGCGTCGGGCGCGGAGATCGATCTGAGCCAGAGGATGGAGGGCTTCGCGGGATACTTCGTGAGGCTGCCCGAGATACCGCCGCACGGGGCCGTGCACATCCGAGGGGACTTTGGCTTCAAGGGGGGGCTGCCGCCCTATGTGGGCGCGGGGGTGCGGGCGACGATCTGGATCGCGGCGCTGGACGATCCGGGGCGCTGGCGGGTGGTGCAGCGGCGGCAGATCACGATCCGGGTCGAGCCGGTCTACAAGCGCTCGCCGGAGGCCAGAGTGCTGCTGGTGACGAACAACAACACGTCCAAGGAGGCTTTCTTGTCGTGGCAGGTCCTGCTCAACGACGTGCTGGGGATGCCCTCGGACACATGGAGCATCTCGCGCTACGGCCACTTTGATCAGCGCCGGGATCTGGGCGACGGCGAGGATCTCAGGATGCACCTGGAGGACAAGGTGGCGCTGGTGATCAACCAGCCCTTCCAGCCGCGCTCGACCGACGCGACGGATCTGCCGACCGACTACCTGCGCGGGGTGGACTTTCGCGAGGGGGCGACGACGAACAACACGCACCTGGCGATCGTCGGCTCGCCGGACTTTTCGATGACGCAACTCCTTGAACCGACAACAGATTTCCGCAGAGGCGGCAGCGACTTCCCGGACGTCGAGCGCTTCTTGCAGAAGGAGTCCGTGACGGGCGGGCCGCTGACGGAGGAGATCTTCAAGGAGGACATCACGACCTGGGTCGACGAGGTCGATCTGCACACCTGGACCATCTGGTCGCCGCCGGGGGAGGGCGCGATCGAGGCCGAGGCCGGGGCGCTGATGATGGCGCTGCGGCGCATGCACCCGGACAGGCGCTATGTGCTGGTGACGCGCCCGCTGGAGGCCCCTGAGCGGGCGGGGCGCGCGTGGCTGCTCTTCCCGCGCTGGTCGCTGGGCAAGGTGGAGGTGCGCCGGACGCTGAACACGGAGACGAGCGCGGCCATCGTGCTCCAGGTCGACGACGCGCACCTCAACGCGCCGGGCTTCATCTTCAGCTTCGAGGTGCGCTTCATGATCTTGCTGGCGCTGCCCTTCGAGGACAAGCTGTCGCGGCTCAACTGGATCTTGTCGGTGGAGCCCGACGCGCTGGACGAGGAGCGGTCGATGACGGCGCGGGCGCTCATCCGGGCGATCCTCGTGGATCTGAGCGAGGAGCAGTCGGCGCTGCGGCGAGGGCGCGGGGCGCTGGAGGGGGTCGGGCTGCGGGAAAAACTCTCCAACCTGGAGAGGCTGCTTGAAGAGCCGCTGCACACCGACATCGAGGCGGGGTCCAACAAGTGGGACCACCTCGTCGAGCTGTGCGCCGGGATCACGGCCCTGGCCGAGGCCCACAAGTCCTGGTGGCGCTTCTGGGGCCGCGACCGCCGTATTTCGAATTACGCTCTGGAGCGCGTGGGCGCGCTGAGCGGCCGCCTCTTCGACAAGTACGCCGTCGATCCGCTCGGCGACGTGGCCGTGGACAGCCGGACGGCCCAGCAGCGCATCGCGGCGCGGGCCCAGGAGATGGCCAAGAGCATCGAGGGGACGCGGCAGGGCCGCTCGCGCGGGAAGGCCGCCCAGCGGGCCTTCGAGCAACCGGCGGAGGTGTCGCTGCCTTTCCACCGCGACATCGACCACTGGGTCGACCCCAAGGAGCGCCTCTGGACCGCAGAAGACCTCGCCCGGGCCCAGCGAGGCGAGGCCGCCCGCGAGGCCAAGCAGGAGGAGCTGCGCCGGGTCAACGCGGCGGTGCGCGCCGCCATGCTCACGACGACCGAGGGCACCCCGACGTCCGTCGCCCAAGCGCAGGCCGTCAAGGTCGAGGAGGTGGTCGAGGCGAGGTGATCGACGTGGAGCAGGGCCAGCGCGCGGCGATGTCGGCCACCCCAGGCTTGCGCCTGGGGCTACAGCGGAAGGGACGCCCCTTCGGGGCTGACGACAGGCTCTGGGCCAGCCATCAGGATCGTGTCGCTCGGCTCGATGGCCTCAACATCGAACGCCGCTTGTTCAGGGTGACACCACGCCTGGAGGTTGAGGCCCGTCGAGAGCCCTGGAAGGGCGTCCCTTCCGCTGTAGCCCCGGGCGCGAGCCTGGGGCGAGCGGGCTGTTCACAGCCTGCTCCACCTCCGGCTCAAACGCATTGGGCGATGGAACATCGGGCTCACTCCCCGGCGGGGGCGTCGGCCTCCTTGGCGAGGTTGGGCTTGGGTCGGGGGCCCTTCCAGGTCTTGAAGTAGACGACGAAGGGGGCCTGGGCGTTGAACTCGGCCTCGGAGAGGTGGCCGGCGTTCTTCATGCGGGTCATGATGGACTGGAGGCGTTGAGGCCAGTAGCCCTCGTCGGGCGTGTGGCCCTCCCTGAGGACGCCCCCCCCGATCCAGGGGAAGGGCTTGATGCTGGCCAGGAAGACGCCCTCCAGCAGGGTCAGCGCCGAGGGGGACTTGCCGAAGTAATGCGACGCGGCCCTGGAGATGCCGTAGAGGTTGGGGCCGAACTCGATGCAGTTGAGGTAGAGCTCCAGGATGCGGTCCTTGGTCAAGACCTCCTCCATGCGCCAGACGATGAAGGCCTCCTCCAGCTTGCGGCTCAAGGTCTTCTGGCGGCTCAAGAAGAGGTTCTTGACGAGCTGCTGGGTCAGGGTCGATCCCCCGTAGACGTAGCGGCCTTTTTCCAGGTTGAGGCGGATCGCGCCGGTGGTCCGCATCAGGTCGAAGCCCTTGTTTTTATAGAAGTTCCACTCCTCGCTGACGTAGGTGGCCACGCGCAGGTGCATCGGGAGGCCACGGATGGGCGCGTAGCTGCCCGTCTGGGGGCCGACGAAGATCCCCTCGCGGGTGACGCCCTCGGTGACTTCGAACTTGAAGTCGCCGGCCAGGTAGTCGGGCGAGAACTCGCCAAGGTCGGTGACCTTGCAGGTGCCGGGGAGGCCCTGGACGTCGAGCTTGATGCCGTTGAGGTTGCCCAGATCGACGCTGAAGGTCAGCTCGGGCGCGAAGGCGCCCTCGACCTTGAGGTGGTCCCGGATGTTGGGCAGCATCGCGCGCGGGATGGCGCCGACGGCCACGGCGCAGTCCGTCTCTTCGAGCCAGATTCGAAGGGCCACCTTCAGGGGTTTGCGCGGGTCGATCAGGCGCTCGACCTTGGCGCTCAGGCGCAAGGTGGCCTCCTTGTCCTGAACCTGCGAGGGCAAGGTGACGGCGATCTGGCGAAGGTCGAGCGCGTCGCCGCCAGGGCCAGGCGGCCACCAGGTCGCGTCGAGGTCGAGGCGGGCGCGCTGCTCGACGATGGGCTCCGGCGCCAGCCCGTCGATGTCGAGCGAGCCGCCCTCCAGGGACCACGATCCCTGGACCTTCAGCCCCTGGCGGCGCTCAGGCGCGGCCGCGGGCTTGTCGTCGCCCTCGCGCTCGATGACCTCCTCGACGGCGCTGACCGTGATCCACCCCGACAGCTGCCCGTCGACCCCGCGCAGCGGCTTCCAGCCCCCCACGGCCTCCTGAACCGGCCCCAGCGCCATGATCCGGGAGAGCGGCAGCCCCTCGACCCCGAACTTGAGCCTCGGCGCCTCGGCGCGCGCCTCCACCCACGCCGAGAGCCCCATCGCCCGCGCCCCGATCCGATAGGCCCCCTCGCGCCGCCCAGCCTCGATCCCCGCGATCTCGATCTCCCGCGCTGGCCACGACACCGCCCCGTCCTCGACCTCGATCCCCTCGATGAGCGGAAGCGCCCGATCCGCCAGCGCCTCGGCCTCGCCCAGCCCCCGGCGCACCCGCTCGGCGGCGCCCACGGCGAGATCCAGCGCCGCCTCGGCCTTGCTCCTGGGCCGCTTGTCGGAGGATCGCCCGCTGGCCTGCTTGTCTGGGAGCGGCTTGCCCGGGGCCAGCTTGCCCGGGGGCAGCTTGCCCGGGGGCAGCTTGCCCTCGGGCAGCTTGCCCCCTTTCGGGGGGGTGATCCCGGCGTCGTCCTCGTCGAGCATCGGCAGCGCGGGGCCTTCGAGGATCACGACGCGCGGCGACTCGACGCGGACCTTCTTGACGGCGGAGAGCAAGCCCGGATCGGCCGCGGCGCCCGACAGATCGCCGCGCTCGCCCTCGGGACGGGCGTCGGAGGCGCTGGCCGCTGCGGCGCCCTTGAGCGCGTCGAGGTCCACCGAAGCCGAGGCGCGGGCGGCGGTCACGCGAGCCTTGATCCCGCGCTGATCGATGTCCGCCGAGATCCCGGCGGCGCTCAGGAGGACGCCCTCGTCGGAGATCTCCGCCCCCACCTCCGAGAATGAGAGCGCCTGCTGCGCGTCCAGGTGGGGCAGCGGGAGCGTCAGCGAGAGCGGCCGCTCGAAGCTGGCCGAGGCGCTGATCCCCTTGGGCGACACCCTGGCGCTGCCTCGGAGGGTCATGGCCTCCCCGCAGCCTTGCTCGCACCGGGCGGCGCCGCGCCAGCGGCCCTCGGCGTCATTGCTGACCTCGACGGCTTTGAGCGCGAGCGTGTCCACGACGGGCATCCCTCGCAAGGTCAGGGCGGCGCCTGAGAGATCGACCAGGGTGCTGTCCAGCGATGGCCGATCGCCGCTCGTCGACGCGCCGCCTCCCTCACGGGCGCCCTCCCCGTCAACGCCGCCGCGATTCTTGTGGCGTTCGAGGGTGTTCATCAGGTCGGCGCGGTGGAGGTCTGCGGTGAGCCCCCGGAGCTTGACCTGCTGGGGGGCGCGCTCGCCGCCGAGGAGCGCGTCGAGGGTCCAGCGCGCGTCCAGGCTCTCAAGGGCGAGGGTGGATCGTGGGTCGTCGCCCGAGGTCGCCGCGCGCAGGCCGCGGGCGTGGAGGGAGAGGTCCCAGGAGAGGGTCAGCTCGTCGATCTGGACGGCCCAGCCGCGGCGGTCGGCGGCGCGCTGGACGCGATCGACGAGGGCGGCGCTCGCCATCGCGCGGGCGGCCTCGGCCAGCAGGAGCAGCGCGGCGAGCGCCGCCAGGAGGATCAAGGCGGCTCTGAGAGCGCGGCTGCGGCGCGGCGGGGATGCTGGTGCTGGGGTCGGGGTGGTCAAGGAGGGGCTCAGGTGTGACTTCTGCGACTCCAGAGGGCGCGGATGGCGTCAGGGAGGGTCTGGGACTGTGCCAGCGCCCTCATGCCAACGGCGCTGAAGCCATTGCTGGTCAGGTCGAGGGTCGCGAGGTTTTCGAGGTAGGGGGATGTGGCCAGGGCCTCTGCGCCCTCGTCGCCGACGTCGTTGTCGGTCAGGTCCAGGAGGTCGAGGCGGTTGGTCCAGATGCTCCGGGCGAGGCCGCGGGTGCCGTCGGGGCCGATCTCGCAGGCGCCAACGCGGAGCTGGGTCAAGCGCGTGAAGTGTCGGCAGCGCGAGAGGGCGCGGGCGCCGAGGGGGCCGAAGGGGTTGGCGGCCAGATCCAGGGTCTTGACGCTCTGGAGGCCCGAGAAGGCGATGAGGGACTCGACGCCCTGGGGTCCGATGCGATTCCAGGACAGATCGAGGTGCTCGGGGACCCGCTGCGGGTTGCACTGGCTCAGCTGCTCCATGCCCTCGTCGCCGAGGCGGTTCTGGGCCAGATCGAGGTGGCGCAGGCTGGGCAGGCCGGAGGACTCGAAGAACACCGCGGCGCCCTTGGGGCCGATGTCGTTGTGGTTGAGCAGCAGGCGCTCCAGGGCGCCGAGGTGGGGCGATCGGGCGAGGGCAGCGGCGCCGCGCTGGCCGATGCGGTTTCCGCTCAGATCGAGGTGCAGGACGCCTGCGAGCCCAGGCCAGAGGGCCAGCGCGGCGGCGCCCTCGGGGCCAAGCTTCGTATTGGACAGGTCGAGGTGGCGCAGGCACGCTGGTCCCTCGCCGGCGGTCAACGCGGCGGCGCCCTCGGGGCCCAGGTTGTTGTGGGCCAGGATCAGCCGCTCCAGCCCCCCAACGGGTCGGCCCACCGAAGTCTCAGCCCGAAGGGTCTCAGACCCAAAGGTCTGAGCCCCGAGGGTCTCGGCCCCGAGGGTCTCGGCCCCGAGGGTCTCGGCCCCGAGGGTCTCAGCCCCACGGGGCTCGGCCCTGGAGCTGAGGGCCTCGGCGCGGGCGATGGCGGCGGCGGCGTTGGGGCCGAGGCGGTTCTCGCCGAGGTCGAGGGAGATCAGCCGGGAGAAGACCGCCGAGAGCGTCAGATCCTCGACGCCGGCGTCGGTGAGGCGGTTGTGGCGCAGGGAGAGGGTCCTGAGCGCGCCGAGCGAGGGGGACAGGGCGAGGCGGCGCGCGGCCTCGTCGTCGAGCTCGCACCTTTCGAGGTCGAGGCGCTCCAGGGCGCCGAGGTGGGGCGAGCTGGCCAGGGCGCCGAGGCCTTCGGCGCCGATGGCGTTGTAGGAGAGGGTCAGGGCGCGCAGGCCGGAGAAGGTCGGGGCCGAGGCGATGGCGCGAGCGGCCAGGGGCCCGAGGCCATTGCGGGTCAGGTCGAGCTCCTGGAGGCTGGCGAGGTTGAGGGCGCGAGCGAGGGCTTGGGCGCCCTCGTCGCCGAGGTCGTTCCAGGGGAGCAGGAGGGTGTCGAGGGCGTCCAGGCCGGCGCAGGTGGCGATGAGGTGCGCGTCGCGGGGGTCGGCGTGGGTCTGCTCCAGGGCCAGGGCGCGCAGGGTCAGGTCGGGGGCGGGCTTGAGGAGGGCCTCGACGTCTGCGCGGTTGCCGCGCTCGACGATCGCGCGCGCCAGCCGGGCGCGCGGCTCGGGGAGGCCGTCGAGCAGGCGCCAGCGCCAGGATCTGGGCAGGGTGCGCAGGACCAGGGGCCAGCTCTCCAGGTGTCGCTGGGCGTAGTCGACGCCCAGGACAAGGTCTTCGTCCAGGGGCCAGTCTTCGAGGGCGTCGCAGAGTCGACGCCACCCCTCCGAGCTGGGGGTATCGTGGAGGACGGCGCGCAGCGCCTCCAGGCGGATTTTGAGGGTTTCAGACATGAGGCAGGCTCGCTCCGGTCCGGGACGGATCGCGGTGAGCATAGATCCTCGCGGCTCGCCGGGCAACGCCTGGGTCTTCGGCGGCCTGCGTCGGCCGGACTCAGGGCAGCGGAGCGAATGAAAAGGCGAGCAAGTGCGCCACCTTGGGCTCGATGGTCGGATCGTCGAGGGCGACGCTGCGGAGCTCCAGGCCGAGGGGGTCGGCCTGGAGGGCGAAGGGCTGGCCGTTGAGGGGATCGCGCGGCAGGGGGCCTGGGAGCGCGTCGAGGCTCGCGGGGAGGCGGCCTGTCTCGGCGGCGTGGCGCTCGACGGCGGCGACGATCTCCAGGAGGGCGGCGGCGCTGGCGGTGGCGGTGATCTCCAGGTCGTGGTCCTCCCAGGCGACGTTCATGAGCTTCGTGGTGGGGTTGATCGACGCGTTGATCTCGTCGTAGGCGGGCGCGAGGCTGGCGCTGCGGTCCTTCCAGCTCATCGCCGAGGTCGCCCGCCACGCTTCGAAGAGCTTGTGCTGGTGCTTGATGTGGCTGTTGGCGACGATCCTCTCGAAGACGCCAAAGCTCTGGCCCAGGGAGAGTGCGCCTGGTGGCCGCAGGATCTTGTCTTCGTCGAGGAAAGGTGCGGCCGTCAGGACGTACTCGGCCTCGTGGGCCTCCCAGGCGCTCAGGGGTCGCAGGTTGACATGGTGCAGCTGGGTCTGGAGGGCCTTGAGCCCGTCCAGATCGAGCGCGCGGGCCTCAAGCAGGCCGGCCAGGGCTTCGAGGGCCATCTGGACGACGGCGGCCCCGATCATGGAGGCCAGGAGCCCGCCGCCGCGCGAGAGGTCGTGGCCGACCCTCAGGAGCGCGGTGAGGTCGCGGCGCTGTGCGGCGCGATCGCCCTTGAGGCCGAGGATGTGGGCGCGCAGGGCGGCGAAGCGGGCGAGGTGGAGGATCCTCAGGCCGGGTGAGGGGCTGATGGGCTGACTCCAGATGTGCAGGACGCTGCGCGCGTCGCGCATCGAGGCGCCCTGGAGCAGGGCGTCGAGGGCGGGCGCCATGTCGGCGAGGGCTGCGCACAGCTCTTCATCGAGGCCGGTTGTGACGGGATCGACGGAGTCTTCAGGGACGCCGAGGGCGAGGCAGGCGGGTGGGCGTGGGTGGGGTGTGTCGAGGGGTTCTTCGCCTTTGAGGTTGAGGGCGTCGAGGGCGGCTTGTTCGAAATCGCGGTCCTTGGTGGAGAGGTCCAGGGCGTGGCGGTAGCGCTCGGCGGCCTGTCCGGGGGTGAAGGTGAGGCCGGGGCTCTGGGGGCGGTCGTAATCGCGGTCGCGCAGGTCGGCGGAGGCGGCGTTGTAGGCGGCGGTGACGGCCTCGGGGTTGGCGCGCAGGGCGAAGATGAGGGCGGCCAGCGCGGCGACGATCGCCAGGGTCAGGGCCAGGGCGATCCACTTCAGGCGACTGCTGGGGTGCATGGGGTTCACCTCAGGATCGAGAGGAGGTCGCTGTGATCGTCGGTCCAGGGTCGGCCCTGGACGGGGAGGTGATCGGAGGTCTCGTCGCGGGCGTCGATCCTGGGGTGGTCGAGGCGGGCCTCGGGGCTGGAGAGGAGGATCCAGTCGGAGGTGGACCAGCCCTTGGTGGAGTCGCTCTTGCTGGTGAGGAACCGGGCGTCGAGGCCGGCGCTCTGGGCCAGGGACCAGGCGACGGGCCAGAGGTCGAGGTGCCGGTTGGAGATGTGAAGGGCGATGATGCCGCCTGGGGCGAGGTGGGCGAGGTAGAGGGTGAGGGCCTCGCGGGTCAGGAGGTGGACGGGGATGGCGTCGCCGCTGAAGGCGTCGACGACGAGGACATCGAAGCGGTGGGGCTGGCCTGCTGCCAGGGTGCGCTCCAGGGAGATGCGGGCGTCGCCCAGGGTGACGTCGACGGTGGCCTCGGTGCGGGTCAGGAAGGAGAAGTAGCGCTGGCAGGCGAGGATGACGGCGGGGTCGATTTCGAAGAACTGGAGGTGGTCGCCGCGTCGGCCGTAGGTGGCCAGGGTGCCGGTGCCGAGGCCGATGACGCCGATCTGCATCGGGTCGCCGGCGAGGCGCCGGGGGTGGAGGTCGATGGCGAGGGCGACGCCGGACTCCGGGGCGTAGTAGCGGGTGGGGCGCTCGGGGCGCTCAGCCATGAACTGGGCGCCGTGGACGATGCGGCCGTGGACGAGGGTGCGGGACCATGAGCTGGTGTCGCGGTCGTGGTCAAAGACGCGCAGGACGCCATAGAAGTTGCGCCGGGTGTCGACGGCGCGGTGCTCAAAGGAGTGGATCTCGAAGTAGGCCACCACCGCGACGGCGATCACGGCGGCCACCGCCGCGCTGGCCCAGCCGAGGAGGGCGGCCCTGAAGCGCCTGGGGTCGGCGAGCAGCGGGGCGCCGGTCTGCCAGATCGCGGCGAGGGTGACGGCGGCGATGCCGACGTGCAGCTCCCAGTAGCCGTTGAAGATCCGGGGGGCGACGAGCGCGACGAAGGCGCCGCCGAGCGCGCCGCCGAGCGAGAGCATCAGGTAGAAGGCCGTCAGGCGCTCGGGGGGCGGCTTGAGGCGCACGAGCTCGCCGTGGCAGATCATGCAGCTGGACAGGAGCAGGGCGCTGTAGGCGACGAGCTGCTGGTAGACCTCGACGCGGCCTTCGAGGCCCTGGACGGCGAACATCATGCCGACCGAGCCCGCGAAGAGCGTCATCCAGAGGCGCCGGACGTACCAGCGCCCGCGATCAAAGCAGATGATGAAGGAGATCAAGTAGATGCCCAGCGGCAGGACCCACAAGAAGGGCGTCACGGCGATGTCCTGGCTCATCTGGTTGGAGGTCGCCAGCAGCATCACCGACCCGGCCGCCCCAAGCCCCACCCACGCGGCCATCCGACCTGCGCCGACCCCCTGCCCCGCCGCCTGACCCGCCGCCTGCTGCGCCCGAGCCCGCCACAGCCCGGCCGCGCAGGCCGCGCAGGCCAGCCCGTAGAGCCCATACCCCCAGGACCAGGCGGCCGACTGGGCGCTGACCGAGAGCCAGGGCTCGACCAGGAAGGGGTAGCTGACCAGCCCAAGCAAGGAGGCGGCGTTGGACAGCGCGTAGAGGCGGTAGGGCGAGCGATCCGGGTGCTCGACCGCGAGCCAGTGCTGCAAGAGCGGCCCCGAGGCCGACACCAGCACCATCTGCGCCCCCACGCAGGCCATCAACAAGGCCACGATCCCCGCCGCCGGATCGTCCCCGCCCTCCGGCTTGAGCCCCTCGCCTGGCAAGATCGGCAACAGGAGCATGGAGGCGCCCAGCAGGCCCAGGTGGACGACGATCTGAGCCCGGATCGGCAGCTTGAGCCGCACCAGGTGCGCGTAGCCGTAGCCGACCAGCAGCGCCGCCTGGAAGAAGAGCAGGCAGGTCGTCCAGACCGCCGCCGATCCCCCGAACCAGGGCAGGATCGCGCGGGCCATGATGGGCTGGATCTGGAAAATCAAGAAGGAGCTCAGGCCGATGGCCAGGGCGTAACGCGACATCGATCTCCCCCCAACGGGTCGCCCGGAAGCCTCGGCAGGATGCGCCCTCTCGACGCCCCTGACAAGCGCCCAGCGGCCCGCGCGCGACCCCCGACACCTTGACGGCGACCGCCCCGCTCCTTAACTCCGTCCACCGGCGGTGAAGGAGAACGATAACCTCGTCCCACCCCCGACGCGCAGGAGATTCAGAGCGATGGGCGGCAACCTCTTCAAGCTCGGGCGTCTGCCCCGCGCCGAATACATGGCCCTCGAAGCCGAGCTGCGCGCCTGGCTCGACCCCACCTTCGGCGACCTCTACCGCATCCCGCGCGCCTACGGCGACAAGCCGGACTTCGGCGACGTCGACATCGTCCTGTCCGAGGCCGCCATCGAGACCGACTGGCCAGACCTGCGCGCTCGAATCTGCGAATCCCTCGGCGTCGAGCGCTTCAAGGTCGACGGCGAGCTGCTCTCGACCGCCTACAAGGGCTTCCAGGTCGACTTCTTCCTGCGACCCGAGGACGCCTTCCTGAGCACCGCCAACTTCCTGTGCTTCAACGACCTGGGCAACCTCATCGGCAAGATCGCCCGCCGCAGGGGCCTCAAGTACGGCGAGCGCGGCCTGGAGTATGTCTTCCGCCGCCAGGACGGCCACTACCGCAGCGACCTGCCCATGTGCCAGGACATCGGCCGCATCCTGACCTTCTTCGATCTCGACCCCGCCGACTGGCACGCCGGCTTTCCCAGCCTCGACGCGATGTTCGAGTGGGTCGTCCGATCCAGGTGGTTCTCCGTAGAGCCCTACCGATCCCAGAGCGCCGCGACCCGCAAGCGCCACAACGAGCGCTCCACGATCCAGCGCTTCATCGCGTACCTCGACGCCCATCATATTGAAAAGACTTGTGATTACGGCGACGACAGCGCGGCCCATCTCCAGGCCGCGCTGGACGCCTTCCCCGAGGCCATGCTCGCCGAGGCCATCGCCCGGGAGCGGGCCCTGGAGGCCCGCGACGCGATCGTCCGCGAGAAGTTCAGCGGCAAGCTCGTCATGAGGCTCGCGCCGGAGCTGGAGGGGCAGGCCCTCGGGGCCTTCATCCGCCGCTTCAAGGCGAGCTTCGAGGACTTCGAGGCGGCACTCGTTGAGATGGAGGCCGAGGAGGTCGAGCGCGCCATCCTGGCGCTGGCTCAATCGCCCTGGGACGAGGGCGACGAGGAGCTGGCCCGGCGAGCACGGCCTTGAAGGTTTATCGAGGCGCTGAGAGGTCTTGTCTCTCGTTTTTGTCCTTGAGATCGGGGACGCCGCGAGGTTTGATGGTGAAGAGAGGAGCGCCCGGTCGGGGCGACTCAAGGAGGATATGGATGACGTCCTGCATGGTGAACGCGAGGTTGCCCCTTGTCCTCTGCTTCCTGGTCGCGATCGGCTGCAATGGCCCTTCAATCGAGGGGGTGGGGTTCAACTCTGGCGATGAGCCGCCTGTCGACACCCCAGACGCGAGCCCGGAGCCCGAGGTCGGCGAACCTGAACCCGAACCGGAGCCTGAGGTCGGCGAACCCGAACCGCAGCCCGAACCGGAGCCCGAGCCCGACCCTCAACCCGAGCCTGACCCTCAACCCGAGCCTGAGCCTCAACCTGAGCCCGACCCTCAACCCGAGCCTGAGCCTGAGTGTGCCCCGACAGGGCCGGAGGTGTGCGACGGGGCCGACAACGACTGCGATGGCTCCACCGACGAGGACGAGGAAGCGGAGGACCGGCCGCTCTCCGAGCCTTGCTACGACGGCCCGCCAGAGACCTCGAATGTGGGCGTCTGCCGGGCGGGCACGCGGTCGTGCGTCGACGGGGTGTTCGGCGCGTGCGAGGGGCAGGTGATGCCCATCGAGGAGCATTGCAACGGCCTGGATGACGGCTGCGACGGCATCGAGGATGCTCAAGCGGTGGGCTTTGCGCCTCGGCTTTGCTCGCCTCCGGCCAGCGAGGGGCTGCGTCAGCTGATGCCCTCGCTGGCGGTCGGCGCGAACGGTCAGCGCGTGGCGGTCGTGTGGCAGGAGTCGGCGCTGCTGGACGCGAGGCCTCGGTCCGGGACGGTGCGCTTCAACCTGCTGGATCGTCGAGGTACGATCGTCGGGGGCGGCTCGGAGGGTGTCGAAGGGATACAGCCGGCGGTGGTCTGGGATGGCAGGGCCTTCGTCGCTGCGTGGATCAAGCCTGGGGCCTCCGACGAGATCCTGACGGCGCGGATCTCGCCCGGCGGCGAGATGGAAAACCCGCGCACGATCTTCATCTCCGAGAGCGCCGCGCTGCAGTTGAGCGATCTGACGCTGGCCGCGCTGTCCGGGGAGCGGCTGATGGTGGCGTGGGGCCAGTCGGGCGCGGGCGAAAGCTCAGGCTGCACCAACACGTCGGCGATCTCGTGCGTGAGGGCGCGGATCTTCTCTGACGAGTCTCTGGAGCCGGTGCGGGAGTTCTCGTCGCCGAGCGGGGTGATCGAGGCCAGGAACCCCTCGCTGTCGATCGTGCTCAACGGCAACCTCACAGGCGGGCTGCTGGCGTGGGAGGAGTCCGACGCCAAGGGCGCGCGCGTGCGCTGGAACACCTTGACGACCGCTTTCGCACCCGGCGTGACGCAGGAGATAGCGATGCGGGGCGTCGGGCACGAAGCGCAGCCCGCGGCGGCGATGAGCGATACGGGCGGCTCCATCGTCTTCGTCGATGTCGACGACGATCTGGACACCCAGATCCACTGGCAGCCCATCGGCGATAACGGCACGATCTTCCTTCAGATCCCTCCCATCCTCGTCACGGCGGGCAACCTGGACAAGGGCGGGCCGAAGGCCGAGATCGTCGGCGATGTGGGCTTCGCGATCACGTGGATTGAGTTCTCCCAGCCCAGCGTGCTGCGCTTCCTGCTCATCGAAGGCTTCAGATTCGAGAACCCCAACGTGCCCGTGGACGTCCTCGTCGACATCAACGTCGGCGCCAAACCCTTTGCGCTGGGCAGGATGTCCACAGGAGAGGCGATCATGGCGCTGGCCTCGTCGCCGGCCGGGGCCCTCAACACCCGCGAGCGAATCGGTGTGATGACCCTTGAGCCCAGGGGAGCCTCGGTCTGCCTGGAGCCGTGATGGGGCGTCGGGCGGACCCCAAGGGGGCGGCCCTCAAGGGGCCTGCCCGGCCTCTCAGAGCGAGAGCTCATCGCGGCTCTCGCGGCCGACGCCGTCCTGGGCCTCCTTGCGAAAGCGCGTGTAGAAGGTGAACCACAGCACGAAGTGGACATTGCCGCAGCCATAGGCCAGCGCGCCAGCGATCAAGAGCTGCGCCTCGCCTGGCAGAAAGACGGCGGCCAGGGCGTAGCTGGCCAGCGTGTAGGCGACGAAGGCCGCGATGTTGAACCAAGGTTTCTTCCACACTGCAACTTCCTGAGCTTTTTCAATGAGTTGCGGTCGAAGGACGCGGATCGTCGTTCGAGGCCGGGGGATTGTACTCCCAAACTCGCCGGGTTGCAGCGCTGGCCGCGTGTTGACAACCGTTCGCGCGCGGACCATGAGGCTCTTGTCCGCGAGGGCGGGAGGCATCGAGGGGGGGGCGGCGAGGGTGGACAGGTCATCAGGGCGACGGTTCAGGCTGGAGGGCTTCTTCAGCGAGCTCTTCGTGTCGCTGACCGGCGGGGCCTTCTTGACGGGGACGGCGCTGGCGCTCGGGGCGACGCCCTTGTCGCTGGCGCTGCTGGCGGCGGTGCCCTTCATGGCGCAGGTCGGTCAGCTCATCGCGCCGTGGCTGGAGCAGCGGCTCGGCTCGCGGCGCCGCTTCGTCATCCCTGCGCTGGCCCTGGCCCGTGGGATCTGGATGCTCCCCGTGGTGCTGCTGGCGCTGGGCCTCAAGGGGGCCTTGCCCTTGACCCTGGCCATCCTGTCCATCGGCCTGATGTCGCTGCTGGGCATGGTGGCCCAGAACGGCTGGATGACCTGGATGATGGACCTGATCCCGACCGGGGATCGGCTCCGGCACTTCGGGCACCGGGCCTGGAGCGTGTCGCTGGCGATGCTCCTGATCACCCCGGCGGGGGCGCTGGCGCTGGACGGCTACAAGGAGCAGGGGCAGGAGAGCTTCGGGCTCATGCTGCTGGGCGCCGTGGGCGTCGTCTTTGGCCTGATGGGCGCTTTGAGCCTGGCCGGGGTGCCCGACAAGGCCCCCGAGGCGGCCGACCCGGAGCCGCTGCCCGCGGTCTTTCGTCGCCTGACGCAGCGCAAGGGCTATCGGAGGGTCCTGGTGCTCTTCGGGCTGTGGCATGGCTCCGTGGGCCTGCCGGCGCCCTTCTGGACCCTGTACATGCTCCAGCACCTGGGGATGAGCTTCTCGCTGATTACGATCCACACGTGCTTGATCCTGATCGTCCGCTTGCTGTGCGGGAACCTCTGGGCCGCGATCATCGAGCGCGCCGGCAGCCGCAAGGTGCTCATCGCGTGCGCCTTCTTCCTGTCGGCCAACCCCCTGTGGTGGGTCTTCGCCGAGCGAGATTTCTACTGGCCGCTCTGGATCGAGGCGACGATCAGCGGCGTGTGCTGGACGGGCTTCAACCAGGCCGCCTTCGTCCAGCCCATCGCCGGCCTCAAGCTCCGCGACCGGAGCAAGGGGCTGGCCTTCTTCCATGTCCTGACCGGCCTGCCCCTCTTCGTGGCCTCGATGATCGGGGGCCTCATCCTCGAAGGCCTGGGCGCGCACAAGACCTCGACTTTTATAGGGATTTTCGTCGCCTCTGCGGTCCTGCGCGCGCTCACGACCCTGCTGGCGCTGCGCCTGACCGAGCCGGGCACGACCGTCAGGGCCTTCTTCGTCAGCTTCATCGGCAACGGCCTGCTGCGGCGCCCGGTCGGCCGCGCCGCGATCCTCATCGATGAGGAGCCGCCGAGCGGCCCCAAGGAGGTTGGAGCTGCTTCCGAATAACTTGAGAAGTCTTGTAGAAAGTTCTTGACGGTGGGGGTTCGTTTGTTCAGACTAAGAGTCGTCTGGGTCGTTCGAAACGAGTTCGAGATGGAGGATGATATGATCCTTGCCCACAAGATCCGACTCGTTCCGACC
>SYOX01000411.1 GCA_005804885.1 Pseudomonadota bacterium | reverse complement strand
GACGGCGCCGACGCCCGCGTCCCCGCCAGCGACGCCCAGCACGCCGAAGCGCCCGCCGAGGATCTCGTCCAGCGCGGCGTCCAACGCCGCGGCGTCGGGGCAGGCGAAGGCGCGGCCATGATCGCCGAGCGCCGCGGCGAGCAGCCCGCGCTCGCGCTCAAGCGCGGGGCTCTCGCCGGCGAGCGGCGCGGCCAGGGCGGCCATCAGAGACATGCGGGCTCCGGGGTGGTTCAGAAGATGGGCTGGGGCTTGAGGACGACCTTGCCCTCGCGCTCGACGACGCTGAAGCGCACGTCCCTGGCGTCATGGCGGGACTTGATGGCCTCGCCGTGGCGCTCGAGCTTGTCGCAGAAGGACTCGAAGGTCAGATCCTCGATGTCGTGGCCGAGGGCCTGCCTGGCCTTGGCGTACTCGTTGAAGATGCGGCGCTTGTAGGCGTCCAGGGGCTCAAGGTCGGGGGGGGCGGCGGCGGCGCCCACGGGGACGCCGACGACGGCGGGTTTCTCGTCCCCCTTGATCGCGCGCATCATCGCCGTCGAGGAGACCTCGCCGATGAGCAGCTCGCCCCAGCCTTCGGTGGGCTCGTCGTCCTCGTCGGGCATGCGCTTGTTCTGGAGGAAGGCGGACATGAGGTTGAGGGACTGGGCCATCTCGGACTGGAAGGGGAAGTTGCCGGTGATGTTGAAGACGTAGTCCCGCTTGCCGGCCAGCACCTCCTGGATGCCCTGGTCGATCTCCTCGAAGGGCTTGACGAAGGAGCGGATGACGATCAGGACGCTGGCCAGCAACATCACCAGGATGAGCAGGCCGATGATGAGGATCCCGCTCTTGATGTTCTGGATGAGCTTATGGCCGCTGGCGAGGCTGGACAGGACGATGAAGCCGCTGTCGCCGGGCTGGCCGGTGGCGTTGCGTTGGAAGTAGCGGACCTGGGCGAGGTGCTCCTCGTCGTTGACGGTGACGCGCAGGGGCGGGGGGGCGTCGCCGGGCCTGAGGGCGCCGCCGAAGATGTCCTTGGAGAGCGTGGCGTCGACGCCCTGGTTGAAGGTGGAGGCGAAGATCTGGCCCTTGTGGAAGTAGGCGATCTGGTGGCCGCCGAGGGCCGTGGAGCTGGCCCGGGCCTGATCGCCGCTGAGCTGTCGGCCGACGATGACGGCGCCGAGCATCTTCTCGGGGCCTTGCATGATGGGGGCGATGCCGACCTGGTAGAAGGACCCTGCGCCGCCCTTGTCCCAGCTCCAGGTCCAGATGTCCTTGCGAGAGCGGCCATCGGCGACGCTCAGGAGCGAGGGGTAGTTGCGCGAGAGGTCGTCCTTGTACCACTCGTAGCGGCTGGTCTCGCAGCAGGCGGCCACGCCGACGCCCTTCTCGTCGACGGCGAAGAGGAGGTCGGGGACGTGGGGTGCGCGCTCCAGCAGGTCGCCGGTGACCTGGCGCTGGCCCTCGCGGTTCTTCTTGGCGTCGCTGAAGATGAACTGCCAGCGCAGCAGGCCCTTGTTGTAGACGCCCAGGTGGCGGTTGTACTCGTAGGGCTCCTCGTACTCGGAGGTGAAGGCGTCGCGCATGCCGACGAAGGCGGCGATCTCCTCGGCGCGGGCCATCAGGGAGAAGTCGTTGAGGCGCTCATCGCGCTCCATGCTCGTGGCGGCGACGTCCAGGGCTTGCCGGCTGCGCGCGCTGAACTCGTCTTCGAGCACGGGCGGGAGCAGGAAGTAGACCACGGCCATCACCATCAGGACGACCAGGGTCAGCATTGCGGTGATCTTGACTCGGAACATGGCACCGACTCCAGGGTTGAAGCGGCCTGGACCCGCAAGGGCCAGCCAGCGACACAACGCGAGGCGCGTTGTCTTCAGGGTCTAACTCGGCACTGTGCCACGGGCCATTGAATTTGAGAAGAAAGGGGGCGGAGATCAGTACTGGCGAGGCAGCTTGTCGATGTCGACGGTGTCGAGGGCGAAGCGGATGAGCGAGGAGCGGTTCATCTTGGTGAAGCCGCGGCGCTTGAGCTCGCGCACGAGGGTGTCGATCCGGTCGATGTCGTCCATGTAGAGGGAGATGCTGACGATCTTGTAGTGGGAGGGCTTGAGCTTCCTGGCCTTGTTGGAGTGACGCCCGCGGCCGACGCCATTGCGAGAGGCGGGGTCCAGGGGCTGGCCGTCGACCGGCGCGCTGGGGGTGAAGAAGGTGCGGGCCAGGACCTCCTCCTCGTCAAAGGGGTCGGAGGCCATGACGCGCTCTTCGTCTTTCTTGTCGGCCATGTGCAAGCCCCTGTGCCGCTGTCGCCGTCTCAGGCCACGTTCTGGTGGGTGTCCGACTGGCTGATGACGTAGTCCACCAGCCGCCTGTAGTCGCGCGCCCCGTGGCTGTCCGGTGCGTACTCGAAGATGGTCTTCTTGTGACTGGGCGCCTCTTTAAGCCGGGTGTTGATCCGGATCGGGGGCAGCACCTTGTCCTTGAAGTAGCCGCGCAGGGAGTTGACGGCCTCGTTGCTGATCTTGTTGCGGCGGTCGTAGAAGGTCGGCAGGATCCCCATGATGCTGACGGGGTGCAGCAGGTACTGGTTGACGTTCTTGAGCGTCTTGAGGATCTGCTTGACGCCGACCAGGCTCAGGAAGTCGCAGCTGACCGGCACGATGATGTGGTCGGCGTAGGTCAGCGCGTTCATGTTCAGCAGCGACAGGCTCGGGCCGCAGTCCAGCAGGATGAAGTCGTAGTCTCGCACGTGGTCCATGCGGCTGCTCAGGATGCGCTCGCGGCCCTCGTTCAAGCGGGCCAGGAAGATCTCGGCCGAGGCCAGCGTCTCGTTGGCCGTGATCATGTCGAGGTTGTCGCGCACCGGGACCGCGCACTGCTCCGGCGGCAGGTCCTCGACGATGATGTGGTAGAGCGAGCGCTCGCCCTTGCCGCCGAGGCTGACGCCGACGTGGCCCTGCGCGTCCAGGTCGATCACCAGCGTGCGCTTGCCGGCCGCCGCCAGCCCCGCGGCCAGGTTGACCGTCGTGGTCGTCTTGCCCGTCCCCCCCTTCTGGTTGAGCACCGCGATCCGCGTCGGCCCTCGCCGCGACCGATGCAGGCGCGTCTCCAGATCCCGGATGACGGGCGAGCGGCACTCCATCGAGCAGAAGTACTCGGTGCGCTGGCCGACGTTGACCTGCTGGAAGGCGTAGCGCAGCGCGAAGTTCTTGCCGCAGGTCTTGCACCCGACCTTGCCGGCCTCCATCACCTCCGGCGAGGGCATGTCCGGCGAGGCCGGCGCCGCGGTCATCGGCGCCGCGGCCGGGGCCGGGGCGCCCGACGAGCGGGCCTTGAGCTGGCACGCCTGGGTGCAGAAGTAGTTGACGAGACCTTGCGGATCGCGCTGAACCTGAAAGCTGAACTTCACCTCGAAGCGGCGACCACAGATGTGGCACCCTTGCAGTGAAACGGCCATTGCAAACTCCTTCGCTCGATCAAATGACCATCCTGGCCTGGACCGACTGATGGGGACAGCTCCCCCGACACCCCCGGATCGCGTGCGCCGATCGCCCGATATCCTCGATCCGATCGCGCGCTCGCCGCGGCCCGCACCGCGCGACGCCCGGGTGGATCCCGACGGAAGCGGGAAGAACCTGCCCCCTCATCAATCGTAATCTAGGTCAGCGCGACCCCGCAGGTCAAGACAAGCTTCTAAAAACTTGACTTCCGCGCGCGGCTGATCCGCGCCAGGATCGCGCGAGATCCGGGGCGGATCGGGCAGGTCAGGGGCGCAGCGAGCGCATCAGCGCCCCGAAGCGATCAAACTTGAGGGCCTGGGGGCCGTCGCTGAGGGCCTCGGAGGGGTTGGGGTGGACCTCGACCATGATCCCGTGGGCGCCGACGGCGATGGCCGCGCGCGCCATCGGGGCGATCCAGCGCCAGGTGCCGCAGGCGTGCGAGGGATCGACGATCACCGGCAGGTGGCTGCGCTCCTGCACCACGGGCACCGCCGACAGATCCAGCGTGTTGCGCGTGGCCGTCTCGAAGGTCCGGATGCCGCGCTCGCACAGGAAGACCTGCTGGTTGCCGTGCGACAGGATGTACTCGGCGGCCGCGAGCCACTCGTCGATGTCGGCCATCAGCCCCCGCTTGAGCATCACCGGGCGGTCGACCTGCCCGACCTCCTTGAGCAGCGCGAAGTTCTGCATGTTGCGCGCCCCGATCTGCAGGATGTCCGCCTTGAGCGCCACCCGCTCGACGTCCCCCGGATCGAGCACCTCCGTCACGATCGGCAGCCCGACGGCCTTGCCGGCATCATAGAGCAGGTCCAGCCCCTCGAAGCCGAGCCCCTGGAAGGAGTAGGGCGAGGTGCGCGGCTTGAAGCAACCTCCGCGCAGGATGTCGGCGCCGAGCTCCTTGACCGCGCGGGCCGCCGACATCATCTGCTCCGGCGTCTCGACCGAGCAAGGCCCCGCGATCACCACCGGGTCCGGCCCCCCGATCACCACCGAGCCGACCACGATCCGCGAGTCCTCTCGCCTGTGCGCCCGCGAGGCCAGCTTGTAAGGCTTCTTCTGCAACATCTGCAGCACGCTCTCGTCCAGCGCCTCGGGCGCCGAGGCCCCCGCGCCCGAGGGCGAAGAACCCGAGGCCCCCGCCGACGCCGAGGGTGCCGCGCCCGAGGGTGCCGCCCCCGAGGGCGACGCCCCCGAGGGCGACGCGCCCGAGGGCGACCCGCCCGAGGGTGTCGCGCCGACCTGGATCCGGGCGCGGCGCGGCTCGACGGGCCGGGCGTCGCGGGTGTTGCGGGCCGGGTAGGTGCCGAGCACCTTGAGGAAGCTCGTGTGGGCCGAGAGCGCCTGGATGGCCTCGCGCACCGCCGGGTCGGCCAGGTTCCCCTCGAAGTCGACGTAGAAGAGGTACTCCCAGGGCGTGTTGGGCCGCGGCCTGGACTCGAGCTTGGTCAGGTTCAGGTGCCGCTCGGCCAGCGCGTTGAGGCAGCGCACCAGCGCCCCGTCCTCGTGCCGCGTCGCCAGGATCAGCGAGGTCTTGGCCGCCATGCGCAGATCCACGGCCACCGGGCGCGCCGCCGCCACGACGAAGCGCGTGTAGTTCTCGCGCTGGTTGGCGATCCCCTGCTTGATGATGTGCAGCCCATACAGGCGCGCCGCCTCGGCGCTGGCCACCGCCGCCTGCGTCATGTCCTTGTCGTCGCGCACCTTCTTGACCGCCATGGCCGTGTCGGTGAAGGCCTCGACGTGGCACCGCTCCAGACGCCCCAGGAAGTCCCCGCACTGCGCCAGCGCCTGCGGGTGCGAGTAGACCCGCCGGATCTCGCTGATCGGCACCGGCCCCAGCGCCACCAGGCAGTGATCGACCGGCTGGATCTCCTCGCCCACCAGCGAGAGCCCCATGCTGGCCAGCAGATCGTAGGCCTCGTTGATCGAGCCCGCCGTCGTGTTCTCGATCGGCAGCATCGCGTAATCGGCCCCGCCGACCTCCACCGCTTCGAGCATCTGCGAAAAAGTGTCAAAGCCCTTGAAGGTCGCCTCGACCGACCTGGGCGCGAAGTGCTTCATCGCCGCCAGGTGGCTGTAGGCCCCGTCCGTGCCCTGGTAGGCCACCGTCACCGCGGGCTTGCCCCGATCCGGGTTCTGGCGGTCGACCATCGCCTCCTGCTGCGTCCGCAGCGAGTAGTCCAGGATCTCCTTGTAGACCTGCGTGACGAAGTGCCCCTCCAGCCCCGCCGCCCGACCCAGCGCGCTGACCCGCGCCAGCAGCGCCTCTTCGCGCTCGACGTCCCGCAGCGGCACCTCCGGCGTGGCCTTGACCTGGGCCACCTGCGCGATCAAGGCCTGCCGGCCGGCCAGCGCCTCCACGATCTGCTGATCGATCGCGTCGAGCCTGTCCCGAAGATCCTTCAGTGAGTCACCCACCGCCCTGCCCCCGTCGTCCGTCGTCCCACCACCCCGGCCCCTCGCCGACCACCCGCCCCCTGCCCCTCGACGCCGCCGCGCGGCCCCCGAGGATCGGCGGCCCCTGAGATTAGCGCAACGCCGCCCGCTGGCAACTCCTGCCGCGCACCCACGCCCGCCCCACGTCCAAGCGATCCGGGGCCACCGAACGCGAGCCCAACTCGGGAGTCACCAGCGCTGGGCGTCGTTGTCGTCGTCGAGATCGCAGGCGTCTCCGAGGCCATCGGCGTCGTTGTCCTGCTGATCGGCGTTCTGGAGATCGGGGCAGAGATCCTCGGTGTCGGGCACGCCGTCACGATCTCGATCTGCGGCCACGTTGGTCAGGCAGCGGCCCGCCTCGCATGCCTGACCAAGTGTACAGTCAAAATCCGCGGCGCAGTCGGGCAGGCGGCAGTCGCCCGAGGCGGTGTCGCACAGCAGCCCTGCAGCGCAGTCGGCGTCCGAGGCGCAAGGGCACTCGGGGCCGAGGCAGCCCTCAGCCTGCACGCACGCGCCCGCCTCGCAGACCTGCCCCACCGCTCAGTCGCTGTTGAGCCGGCACCCCGGCTCCTCGCTCCCCTCGCCTTCCTCACCGTCCCCGCAAGACGCAAGGATCATCAGCGAAGTGACCATGGCGAGGAGCCCAGCCCACCATTTTGAAGATATCGTCCGCCCTCCTAGCCTCTGCCAAGCCCGGCAGTGTAGGAGAGAAGCCGAACGAAGGGTAATGCATCGGCTCCGACGACGGACCCGGCGAGATCCATGAGTCGACTTCGTTGGCCACGTCGGGTGTTGGCGCCGCGAGTCTTCCGAGTTATCCTGGGATCTGTCTTCAGACGACGCGAGAGGTGAAACAGACGATGCAAGCTGGCCTCGACGCCCGGCGCCTCCTGATCGCCGCGATGGCCGCGATCGCCCTGTTCGGCTGCGACGCCGAGCTCCAGCATGATCTGACCGAGGCCGAGGCCAACGAGATCGTCGTCCTGCTCGGGGATCAGGGCGTGGCCGCCTCCAAGACGCGCGACGGGGGCGACGGCGAGGGCTGGATGGTGGAGGTGCCCTCGCCGGATCGGGCGAGGGCGTGGCGGGCGATGCAGCAGGCCGGGCTGCCGCGCCGCGCGCCGCCGGGCTTCAACGATCTCTACCCCCGCGCGGGCCTGCTGCCCTCCCCCGACGAGGAGCGCGTCCTGCTCCAGGCGGCCACCGCCGGAGAGCTTGAGCGCTCCCTGATGCGCCTGGACGGCGTCCTGGACGCTCGCGTCCACCTCGTCATGCCCGCCCGACCTCGCCTCTCGCCCCCCGGCGCCACCCCCGACGCGCCCCGCGCCTCCGTCCTGCTGCGCATGGCCCACGGCGCCCGCGCCGAGCCGCTGGCCCCCGACCGGGTCGCCGCCCTCGTCGCCGGCGCCGTCGACCACCTCCAGGCCGATCGCGTCGAGGTGCTCATCGAGTCCACTCGCCCTGCCGCGCCCACCCCGCCCCAGGAGACCTGGGCCGCCCTCGGCCCGCTGCGGGTCGCGCCGGACTCGCTCGGCCTCCTGCGGGGGATCCTGGCCGCCGCCGCGCTGCTCGTCCTGCTGACGGCCGCCGCCCTGACCCTCACCCTCGTCAAGCTCCGGCGCCTGCGGCCGCCGCCCCCATGACGAGGCTCGCCCTCCAGCTCTGCCGCGGCCTCACCCTCGTCGAGGCCGCGCAGCTCGGCGGCGCGCTCGCCGCCGCCCTCGACGGCTCGACCGACCCGCGCCGCGAGCCCCACATCGCCCTCGCGCTGCGGCGCGCCGCCGAGGGCGCGGCGCCGCACGGCGAGCGCGCCGATCGGATCGACGATCCCCGCGCGCTCGGAGGTGCGATCCTCGACCGCCTCGACGGCGCCCTGGACTTCTCGCTCTCGCGCGTCCACCCCGGCTGGATCGACGCCCTCGACGCCCGTACTCGCCTGAGCCTCACCGGCGGCGACCGCGCCGCGCCGCGCTGGGCCAGGCACGCGCTGGCCGACCGCCTCGGCTGGATCGACCCCAGGCACGGCTGGGAGGCCCGCGTCGGGGTCGTGCTGGAGCCGGCCCAGCTCCGCCTGCTCCCATCCGAAGACCTCGACCTGCTCCTGAGCGGCCTCGGCGTCGAGATCCTGGCCTGCGCCGCCCACGGCGCCGACCGCCGCGCCCTGGCCTCCATCGGCCGCGATCTGGGCCCCTCGCTGGCGCCGGGCTTCTTCGAGGCCGCCGCCGCCCGCAGGCCCCTGAGCCCCGAGGCGATCGAGGTCGGCCGCCTCGGAGCGCGCTCGACCTCCGGCGCCCGCCGCGGCCCCGCCG
>SYOX01000410.1 GCA_005804885.1 Pseudomonadota bacterium | reverse complement strand
GCGTCGGGCCCGCCATCGCGTCCGGCAGCCAGACGTAGAGCGGGATCTGGGCCGACTTGCCCGCGCAGCCGACGAAGAAGAGCAGCGCCACCGCCGTCGACACCGCCGCGATGCCCGCCGCCGTCTCGGGCGCGCCGGCCACCAGCGACAGCGCCTCGTAATCCAGCGTCCCGGCCTGCGCGTACAGGATGATCATGCCCAGCAAGAAGCCGAAGTCGCCCACCCGGTTGACGATGAAGGCCTTCTTGCCCGCCGCCGCCTTGGCGTCGTCCGTAAACCAGAAGCCGATCAAGAGGTAGGAGCACATCCCCACCCCCTCCCAGCCCACGAAGGTCACCGGGATCGAGCCCCCCAGCACCAGGATCAACATCGCGCAGCAGAACAGGTTCAGGTAGGTGAAGTAGCGCGCGTAGCCCGGATCCTCGGCCATGTACCCGGTCGAGTACAGGTGGATCAAGAAGCCGACCCCCGTGATGATCAAGATCATCACCCCGCTGAGCGGATCGAGCACCAGCTTCAAGGGCACGCTCAGGCCCCCCGAGTTGATCCACTCGTAGGCCACGTAGCTCATCGCCGGGTAGTTCGACGCCGCGCCGGACTTGTACAGGTGCCAGACCGCCTCGGCCGAGAACAAGAAGGCCAGCGCCAGCGCCGCGCACGCGATCAGGTTGACCGAGGCCCGCGGCAGCCGCTGCCCGAGCGTCCCGTTGATCAACGCGCCCAGGCCCGGCAGCAGCACGATGAAGAGCAGCATCCGCTCCGGCGGGCCCCCGAGCCCCTGGAGCAACATCACCGACACGATCGGCAGCAGCGCCAGCGCCGTCAACAGGAAGGGCCAGAAGCCCTCCTGCGCCTGGCCGCCGTCGCCGTGGCCGCCATGCCCGTCGCCGTGGCCGCCATGCCCGTCGCCGTGACCCCCGTCCGAGTGCGCCGCGGCGTGACCCGCGCCCGCCATCATCGGCAGGAGCCCCAGCGCCCCCATCCAGGGACCCCTGGCCAGCTCATCGAGCGCGAGCGTATGTTGAAGAAGATCCATGTCTCGCGGTCCCTCTGGCCGACGGCTGCCCCAGGGCTGGCCGGCGGCGTTGGCGAAGCCACCCCTTCCTCGGGGCGGCCCGCGCTCAGTGCCTCATGAGGTTGGCCTCGTCGATGTTGATCGACTTTCGGTGCCGGAAGATCGCAAGGATGATCGCCAGCCCCACGGCCGCCTCCGCCGCCGCCAGCGCTATGACGAAGAAGGCCATCACGTGGCCGTCCACGTCCACCTGACCCGTCGCCCCGGTCCTGAACTTGGCAAAGGCCAGGAAGGTCAGGTTCACGGCGTTGAGCATCAGCTCGATGGACATGAAGAGCACGATGGCGTTGCGCCTGAGCATCACGCCCACGACGCCGATCGTAAAAACCAGCGCGCTCAGGATCAGGTACCACTCCAAAGGGATGGTCGTCGGCATCGCCTCGCCTCGCTCACAGCCGCCGCTTCGCCATGATCACCGCGCCCACGATGGCTGCCAGAAGCAGCAGGGCCGTGACCTCGAAGGGAAAGAGCCACTTCGTATACATGCGCTGGCCCACGGCCTCGATCGAGCCGAAGTCGCTCCACAGCCTCAACCGGCGCTTGACCTCGGCACGCTGCCGCGCCACCTGCTCACCCTCCGGCGCCGCAGCGCCGCCGGCCTCCGCCGCCTCGTCCTTGACGCCCGCCGCGAAGCGCGCGTCCTCCGTCGACGGAGAGGCCACCAGACGACCCAGGCCCTGCTCGTGGTAGCGCGTCTTGCCCACCGCGATCACCTCGCCGCCCTCCAGAGGCGCCTTGGCGTCGCGCACCGCGCGGCCGTCGACCAGCACGTGGCGCTCGACCTCCTCGTCCGTGAACTGCTCCCCCGAGGCCGCCAGCACCTCACCGATCGTCTTGCCCTTGTCCGCCTCGGTCACCTGGACGTCGTCCACCACCCGGATCGTATCGATGGCCTTGAACAGCGCCCCGAAGAGCCCCACGGCCACCAGCGCCGCGATCACCTTCGTCAACGTGATCCGCGCCCCCCCCAGATCCTCATCCGAGAGGTTGAGCAACATGATGACAAACAGGAAGAGCACCATGATCGCCCCGGCGTAGACCATCACCTGGATGACCGCCATGAAGGGCGCGTGCAGGAGCGCGTAGATGCCCGCCATGCACAAAAAACTGAAGATCAACGAGATGGCGCTGTTGATCGGGTTCCTGAACGACACCACCAGCAGGCTCGTCACAAGGACGCCGAGGGCGAGCAGGAAGAAAAAAATGATTTCCACGGTCATGGCTGACGTCGCCTGGCTCGTTGGATGCTTGAGGGGCGGCCCAGGATGGCCCCGCCCCGTTGGGTCCTCGGACCCATCAACCGCGCCCCTCAGGCAGGGCGTCTACATCGCCTGATGCCCACCATGAGGGCGCCGCCGTGTTATCAGATCAGCGCCTCAAAAGGCAAGCACCAAGGGTCGGGGCGCTCCCCCTACCACCTCGGGAACATGCACCCGCCCTGCTCGACGTGGGCGCGGAACTCATCCTGGAACTTCGTCACGTACGAGCGCACGCTCATCGCCAGCGCGTCTCCGAAGGGGCAGATGGTGTTGCCCTCGACGTTGTCGCAGATGTCAAAGAGCAGCTCGACGTCCTCGATCAGGCCGCGGCCCTCCTCGATGTCGTCCAGCACCTTCGTCGCCCACCCCGTCCCCTCTCGGCACGGCGTGCACTGCCCGCAGGACTCGTGATGGAAGAAGTGCGCCAGGTTCGAGGCCACCCGCACCATGCAGGTCTGCTCGTCCATCACCGTCGCGCAGGCCGTCCCCAGCATCGTCTGCGCCGCAGCCATCGAGTCGAAGTCCATCCCGACGTCGATCTCGTCGGCCAGCAACACCGGACAGGAGGCCCCGCCCGGGATCACCGCCTTGACCTTGCGCTCGACCCCGCCGACCACCCTCATCCCACCGCCGTAGAGATCGCTGTAGATCAGCTCCTTGAGCGACATGCCGTGGGGCACCTCGAAGATGCCCGGATTCTTGACGTGCCCGCTGAGCCCCACCATCTTCGGGCCGCCGCCGCCTCGGTGCGCCTTGAGCGCTTCGTCGCCCTTGGCCACGCCCAGCTGATACCAGTGGCTCTGCTGGAACCACCAGTCCCCGCCCCGGTTGATGATCGCTGGCACGCACGCGATCGTCTCGACGTTGTTGACGATCGTCGGGCAGGAGAAGACCCCCACCACGGCCGGAAAGGGCGGCTTGAGCCGCGGCTGGCCCGCCTTGCCCTCCAGAGACTCGATCAGCGCCGTCTCCTCGCCGCAGATGTAGGCCCCCGCGCCCGGGTGGACGTAGATGTCGTGATCCCAGCCCGTCCCGCCGATGTTCTTGCCCAGGTAGCCCGCCGCGTAGGCCTCTCGTATCGCCTGCTCCACCCGCTTGATCGAGAAGAAGAGCTCTCCCCGGATGAAGATGTACGTGGCCTTCATCCCCATCGCATAGCTGGCGATGATGCAGCCCTCGACCATCTTGTGCGGATCAAAGTCCATCAGGAGGCGGTCCTTGAAGGTCCCAGGCTCCCCCTCGTCGGCGTTGATCACGAGGTACTTGGGCACCTCGGACTGCTTGGGCAAAAAGCCCCACTTGACCCCGCACGGGAACCCCGCCCCGCCGCGACCCCGCAGGTTCGCCTTCTTGACCTCCTCGATGATCGCCTCGCGATCCATCGAGAGCGCCTTCTTGATCGCCGTGTAGCCGCCCCGAGCCTTGTACGACTCAAGGGTCCAGCTGCTCGCGACGCCGACCATGTCCACCAGAATGGGCTCGACCATCCACGCCCCCTCTTCCCCTGCTGGCCCGCGAGCGGCGCCTAGCCCTCAAATCCCCAACCCGAAAGCAGCGCGTCGACCTTGGGCCAGGACCCATCCTCGCCCGCCGCACCCAGGTTCTCGTAGTAATCCTCATTACACTGCAGCAGCGGCGCGTAGCCGCAACCCGCCAGGCACTCCACCTCCCACAGGGTGAACTGCCCGTCGGCGGTCGTCTCGCCCGCCTGGATCCCCAGCCTGTCCTCCAGGTAGGACACGAGGCTGAAGGCCCCCATGACCGCACACGAGACGCTCTTGCAGACCTGGATGTGGTGCTTGCCCACGGGCCGCTTGTTGAACATCGTGTAGAAGGTCGCCACCTGCAGCACCTTGGCCGGCGGCAGGTCCAGCAGCCCGGCGACGTACTCCATCGCCTCGACCGAGACAAAGCCGAACTCGCGCTGGGCCAGGTAGAGCGTCGGGATCAGCGCCGCCCTGCGGTGCCCCTCGGGGTAGCGCCCCTTGATCTCCTCGAACTCCGCCATCACCGCTTCTGAGAATGCCAGTGCCATAAGGTGCCTTCTCGTTGCTCTCGCGCCTGGGGACAATACCCCGAAATGACGCCGCGGCCCGCTTCCGCGCCGCCGCTATCGCCGCGATCCGAATCGCGATCCCCGCGCCCTTCGCTGCGTCTGTAGGCCCGCGCCGTGGACCTTGTCAAGCCGGCGCGCGGCCCTGACCTCAATGCGCCTAACGACGACCTCGGCCTCGCTCGCCGCCTCGACGACCTCCACCTCGGCGCTCCTGATCGCGCCGCTCGCGGTTGCCCGAGCCGCCGCGACCCTCGCCGCCCTGGCCGCCGCCCTCGCCGCCGCCCTGGCCCGGCCTTTCATTGCCCGAGCGCTCCCGGCGCGGGCGATCCTCGCCCGATCCCTCGGCCCGAGGGCGACCGCGATCCGAATCGCGACCTCCGCCTCCGCCTCCGCGCCCGCCCCGATCCCCGCGACCGCCCCGATCCGAATCTCGCCCCCCCCCTCGGCCGCCGCGATCACCGCCGCGATCACCGCGATCGCCGCCGCGATCACTCCGCTCGCGCCTCGGCGGCCTGCCGTCGCTGCGCTCCTCCGCGACCGGCGGGCCCGCGTCCTTGACGTCGACGCCGATGGACACCGCCCAGCAGCCGCCGCGCAGCCCCTCGACCAGCTCGGCCTGCGTTCGGATGGGCTTGGAGAAGAGCGTGGCGACCTGACCGAACTCGGAGAGGTTCCCGCCGAAGTCGCTCCCGCCGAGGATCCGCGTGCCGAGCGCCTGGGCCGCCTCGATGGCCAGCCCATTGCGCATCTGGGTGAGCCTCGGCACGAAGCCCTCGATCCCGCACAGGCCCTCGACCTCGAAGATCCGATCGCCGGCAGACCAGGGGATCGACATGTCGTAGGGGTAGGCCGAGACGACCGCGCCGCCAACCTGATTGAAGAGCTTGACGACGTTGGAGGCCGAGGGCGTCCCGCCGCTCTGAAGCTGCCGCCACTCCTCCTCCAGGTAGAACCTGTCGATTCGAGGCGCGAAGCCCAGCATCACGCCGTGATCCGTCTGGATCTCCAGGCCGATGAAGACCTCGACGCCGACCTCCGCGCCGAGCTTGATCAGCTCCACGGCCTGCTTCGTGCTGTCCCGATCCGTAAAGCAGACCCCGTCGAGGCCCGCCTCTCGGGCCGCCTCCAGGATCGCGCGCGGATCGACCTTGATCCCCGGCGTATTCGGAGAATGGACATGAATATCAATCAACATCGACAAAACCCTCCGCGCTCAACCCGGCCACCTGCATTCACATTCTATCTTGATCGCGCCGGACACCCGTAAACCAACCGCGCAGTCCTACCACGGCAGCACGGCGCCCGCAACCCACCGCTGCGCCATTGCCAGGGCTATCGAGTTCTAACTGGCACGATTCTGGCGGGAGCAGGGCGGTGGCGAGGAGAAGGGATAGGATCGACAAGGGTGTCGGTTCATGGTCCAAGGTTGTCGTGCAGCGCGGTGCTCACCAAGTCACAGGAGCAAGGACCGATGGCTCGACAAACACAGGCCCAGAACATCGAGGACCACAACGAGCAGCAGGCCCTGGCCTACTTCACAGCGACCCTGGCGGCCCTGCCCGATCCTCGTCGTCCTCAAGGAGTCCGCTACCCCCTTGTGACCGTGGTTGTCACCGCCCTTATGGCGATGATCTGTGGCAGTGATGATGCCGAAGCCATGGAAGCCTGGTCTGTGACCAACAAAGATTGGCTGGCCACCTTCCTGCCCACACCCCACGGTCCCCCCACTCAGGATGTCTACCTGGCCCTTCTTGGCGCACTGGACCCCGGCGCCTTTGGCGGCGTGTTGCGCAGTTGGGCGGCGCTGCTGGCCTTGCGCATGCAGGTCACAGACAAGCACATCGCCCTGGACGGCAAAACCAGCCGACACAGCTTCGATACTGGCTCAGGACGAAAGGCGATTCACACTGTCAGTGCTTTGCTCAGCGAGGCGGGTCTGGTTCTGGGTCAGTACAAGACTGAGGAAAAATCTAATGAGATCACAGCCATTCCTGAGCTTCTG
>SYOX01000409.1 GCA_005804885.1 Pseudomonadota bacterium | reverse complement strand
GCCGAGCCGGTGCTGCGGCCCTACGTCGAGGCCGGCACCAAGTTCTTCGTCGCCCGGGTGGACGCGAAGAAGGTCCGCTTCGAGGGCGGCAAGGCCATCCTGTCGCCGCTGAGATTCCACTATGATTCCGAGGACTTCAGCTTGCCCATCCGGCTGGGGATGCTCAACGCCAACGGCCCTCAGGACCTCATCGTCCACGTCCTGGCCCAGAACCAGCGCTACGAGGTGGCCAACTACAAGAACGTCGCCATCCCGACCAACATCATCGTCGCCGAGACGGTCGAGGCCCAGTTTGCCGAGTTCTACGCGGCCCTCTTTGACCGCACCGTGGCGCAGAACCCCGGCGCGGTGGTCACCGAGTACGCCTGGGCGGCCTCGTCCTGCGATCCCTGCCCTGGCCCCACGCTGGGCCCCGAGGACTTCAAGCTGCTTGGCTCGGACGCGGTCGAGGGGGTCGACGACTGGAGTTGGGTGCTGACGCGGCTTCACGCCCGATACACGAAGGACACGTTGGGCGAGGATCTGATCTTCAAGGCGGCCCCTCCGATCGTGGGTGGGAGGGGGACGCCGGACAACAAGGGGGAGCTGAGCGAGCGGGATGCGACGGCCTCGTCGATGAACAACTTCCAGGGGCGCTACGCGATCTTGCACCTGTGGGAGGGCAAGATCGGCTGCGGCTCGCCGGTGCGGGGGGTCTGGGGCGGGCCGCCGGACGGGGGTCAGGGCGTCAAGGCGGCCAGCGATCTGGGCGAGGTCAAGCGGCAGGAGGGGGTGGAGTTGGCCTCGCTGGTGCGCGAGGACGTGCCGTCCATCGACCTCAAGACGGCGCTGACGCCCTTCGCGGTTCCGGAGCCGACGTCGAGCCAGGAGGTCTGCGGGGCCTGCGCGTCGGCGCGGGGGGGACGGCCATCGGGCGGCGCGGGGTTGCTGGCGATCGCCGTCGTGTTGGGGGGGATGGCGGCGCGACGCAGGGGTCGGCGCGCTGCGCTCTGAGGCGAGGGCGAGGCGGGGCACGCCCGGCGCCGCGCAATGTAAGAAAGCCGAGTCGAGGCGGCACTTTAGCGCTCGGCTGTCTCGGGGGGGGGGGGAGGATCGCGGGGGGGTCAGCGGCCCTTGAAGTCGGGCTTGCGCTTGTCGAGCAGGGCGGCGACGCCTTCGAGGTGATCGTCGGTGTTCTGGACGATGCCCTGGTAGGCGGCGGCGGTCTCAAGGGCCTGGATGAGGCTCTGGCGGTGGGCCTGGTAGAAGGCCCGTCGGGTGAGCTGGACGGCGACGGGGGCGTTGGAGGCGATCAGGTCGGCGATCTCGAAGGCGCGGTCCAGCAGCGCCTCGGGGGCGACGAGGTGGTTGACCAGCCCGATCGCCAGGGCGCGGCGCGCGTCGATGATCTCGCCGGTCAGTGCCATCTCCAGGGCGTGTGCGAAGCCGACGACGCGGGCCAGGACGTAGGCGCCGCCGTCGCCGGGGACGAGGCCGATCTTGACGAAGGTCTCGCCGAAGGCGGCGGCCTCGGAGGCCACGCGCACGTCGCACATGCAGGCCAGATCGAGCCCGGCGCCGATGGCGGCGCCGTTGACGGCGGCGATGAGGGGCTTGCTGTAGTCTTCGAGGGCCTTGGGGATGCGCTGGATGGTGCGCCGGTAGCGTTGGGCGAGCTCGGAGGGCGAGCCTTCGAACATGCCGCTGTGCTGGCGCATCAGCTTGAGGTCGCCGCCCGCGTTGAAGGCGCGGCCGGCGCCGGTGATGACGACGCAGCGGACCGAGGGTTGGTCCTCGGCCCAGGCCAGGGCAGCCAGGAGGCTGTCGACCATTTCGGCGCTGTAGGCGTTGCGCGCCTCGGGGCGGTTGAAGGTGATCAGGAGCACCTGCCCGCGAGCCCCGCCCATGGAGAGCAGGACGTCTGGCAGGTCGGGGAGCGGCGCAGGGTTCATGATCAGCCCGGACAGCCTCAGGCCGCCGCGCGCGGCGGCGCGGGGATCAACGCTTGGAGAACTGGAAGCGGCCGCGGGCGCCCTTCTGGCCGTACTTCTTGCGCTCCTTGACGCGCGAGTCGCGGTTCAGGAAGCCGCTCTTCTTGAGCGGGGGGCGCAGGTCCGGGTTGAAGCGCTCGAGGGCGCGGCTGATGCCGTGGCGGACGGCACCGGCCTGACCGCTCTTGCCGCCGCCGTTGACGTTGCAGATGATGTCGAAGCTGTTGAGGTGCTCCGTCAGCTGGAGGGGCTGACGGATGACCATCATCAACGTGGGGCGATCAAAATAGGCGTCACCGGGGGTGCCGTTGACGAGGATCTGGCCCTCGCTGCCCGTGGCGGGCCGCAGGTACACGCGCGCCACGGAGGACTTGCGGCGGCCGGTGGCCTGGACTTGCTGGATCGTGCTCATGGAATCAACCACCTCTTAAAAAATCAATCTTCTCAAACGTCGAGGGTCGTGGGCATCTGAGCCGCGTGCGGGTGCTCGTTGCCGGCGTAGACCTTGAACTTCTTGAACATGCGGCGGCCGAGGGGGCCCTTGGGGAGCATGCCGCGCACGGCAGCCTCGATCAGGCGCTCGGGGAAGGTCGCCAGGAGCTTTTCGGCCGGGATCACGGTCAAGCCGCCGGGATAGCCGCTGTGGCGGTAGTACTTCTTGCCGGCCATCTTGTTGCCCGTCAGGCGCACCTTGTCGGCGTTGATCACGATCACGAAGTCGCCCGTGTCCGCGTGGGGCGTGTAGATCGCCTTGTGCTTGCCACGCAGGATCGACGCGATCCGGGAGGCCGCACGGCCGAGCGTCTTGCCTTTGAGATCCACCAGGAACCAGGCGCGCTGGACATCCTCGGCCCTGGCGCTCACAGTCGTCGTCTTCATATCCGTCTCTTCCAATTCATTGAGGCTGAACAAAGCCCCCAACGCGACCCTTACCACGTCGAGGCATTTACCCCGCGCGGTCGCTCAAACGAGGGCGGTCCTGTCTACACAAAGCCCGGCGGGCTGTCAAGTCCGCCCTGGCCGCTATCGCTGGATCCCTTCGATCCTCGTCCCGTCGGCCTCCAGACGAATCAGCAGGCTCATCGCGTCGGACTGCCCGTCGCCGTCCAGATCCACGTCCGCGTTCTGGGCCAGGATCTGCCCCAGGAGCTCACAGGAGGCCGCCAGCGAGGCGCACAGGGCGAACTCGCCGACGCAGGCCGCGCCGTCGACCTCCTCGATCAGACACCCCGGCTCGATGCCCAGCAGCGGGCCGGAGAGCTCCAGGCAGGCGCACTCGCTGGACTGGATGTAGGCGTTGAGCGTCTCGATGAGCTTGTCGATGGAGAAGACGCCCGTCAGCGCCACGTCGCGCATCCCCACGCCCTCCCCGTCCAGGAAGACCTCGCCGCTGAGCCTCGCCCGCTCGATCGACAGCTCCAGCACCACCTCGCCGATCGGGAAGGGCATGTCGATCCGAGCGGGCCCGGCGGTCAGCACGCCGGCCTCGATCGCGCCGCCCTCGAAGCGCCGGCGTGGCGTCCTGGACCCCGCGATGAAGCCGCGCCGCTGGGCCCGGAAGCGATCCGTCGAGCCAGGATCGCCGTCGACGTCCTCCAGGGGCAGGAAGTGCACCTCGACCCCCTGGGCCTCCAGCGGATCGCCCTCGGCCCCCGCCAGCGTGGGCCAGGTGGCCCCGAAGGCCATCCGCCCGTCCGCGATCGTGGCGCTGTACTGGGCGTTGATGTCCAGGACCGCCAGCAGCCGGCCGATGTCGGCCAGGAAGCGCCCCAGGGCGTTGTCCGGGTCCCCGTCGCCGTCTTGATCGGCGCCCTGGAGCGCGTCCTCGTCGATGATCACCCCGCTGATGAAGGAGGCCGGCACGTCCAGCGCGTACTCCGAAGGATCGCCCGGCTCGCAGCCCGGGATCTGCGCGCAGTCCTCGCCCGGCTCAGGTTCAGGCTCGGGCTCGGGCTGAGGATCGGGCTCGGGCTGGGCCTCGGGTTCGGGCTGGGCCTCGGGTTGCGCCTCGGGCTCGACCTCAGGCGCGGGCGGGGCGTCCTGGGCGCTGTCGACGCAGGCGGCGAGGCCGAGGGCGGCGAGCAGGGCGAGCAGGGCGATCGGCGGGGGGTGAAGATGGGACATGGTCGGCCTCCTGGGATCTCATCTCTGCATAAAAAAACCCCCGGGGGCAAGCCACCGGGGGTCTTCGCGCTCACGCGCCAGGGATCGGGAGGATCAGTTGGCCGGGCCGGTGATCTCGGCGCCGGTCAGCTCCAGGCGGATGAAGACGCTGATGCCATCGGGCTCGCCGTCGCCGTCGAGGTCGATGTCGGTCTGGCCGGCGATGATCGGCACGGCGAGGATGCAGGCGCCGGCGATGGTGGAGCAGATGTCCTGGCCCTCGGCGGCGCAGGTGGCGTCGTCGAACTGGCCGACGCAGGCCTGGGGGCCGGCGCCGAGGCTCAGGTCGATCAGCGGGCTCTGGAGGCCGAGGCAGGAGCAGCTGTCGGACTGGAGGAAGGCGTTGAGGGCGTCGACGATGCTGCCGAGCGCGACGGCGCCGGCCAGCGTGCCGTTGGTGACGGCCACGCCCAGGGCGTCGCTCGCGAGCTCGCCCTTGAGGCGGGCGTCGGAGACGGTCAGGGACAGGGCGATGTCGCCCAGGGGGATCGTCAGGCCGAAGTCGGCCGGGCCGGCCGTCAGGTTGCCCGCGGCGAGCGCAGCGCCGTTGAACTGGATCCGGGGGGACTGGGTGCCCTCGACGAAGCTGGCGCGCGAGGCCAGGTAGGGGCCGGGGCCTTCGAGCGCGAAGAGGTGCATGTCGACGTCGTTGGAGTCGGCCACGCCGGCGGAGAAGGTCGGCCAGGTCGCGCCCAGGGCCAGCGAGCCGTCCGCGATGGACTCGGCGAGCTGCTGGTTCAGATCGGCGTCGCCGAGCAGGCCGCCGAGGTCGCTCAGCAGCGCGCCGAGCGCGTTGTCGGGGTTGCCGTCGCCGTTGATGTCCTCACCGATGTTGGCGTCCGTCTCCAACACGATGCCGCTGAAGAAGGAGGCGGGCACGTCGAAGTTGTAGTCCTCGGGGGTCCCGTCGACGCACTCGATCTGGGCGCAGGGATCACCGGGATCCGGGTTGCCCTCGGGCTCGCCCTCGGGGGTGCCTTCCGGGTTGCCCTCGGGCTCGCCCTCGGGGGTGCCCTCCGGGGTGCCCTCGGGGGTGCCCTCGGGGTTGCCCTCAGGCTCGGCCTCGGGCGCCGGCGCCGGGTCATCACCACATGCGGCGATGTTGATCGCCAGGAGCAAGCCCACAAACAAAATCAGCGTGCGCTTCATCTCAATCCCCCCTGAGTTATTCTTCGTCTGTAAAGGGTTGTCGGATCCCGTCCAGCGGTCTTCTACCGCACCAAACGCGCATGAAGCTAGCAAAGCCCCGATCCCGACGCAAGGCCGTCGTTGAATCGCCCTGAACTTAAGACAACACGTTGATATTACAGCAGTTTGGCAACACCCTCCGCCTCGACCCCTCGCCGACCCTGGAATCGGCCGCCATCATTGTGCCCTGGCTTGACCCCTGCGGAGGCTTTGCGATACTGAACGCATCATCGGGTGGCGCCGCCTCGGCGCCAGATCCCATCCGAACCGACGAGGGCCTCAGGGCCCATCGACCGCCGCCGCCGGGGACGTCATGACGCAGCGATCCTTCGTCCACCTCCACGTCCACACCCAGTACAGCCTGCTCGACGGGGCGATCCGGGTCGAAGGGCTGATGAAGCGCTGCGCGGAGCTGGGCATGCCCGCCGTCGCAATGACGGACCACGGCGCCATGTACGGCGCCGTGCACTTCCAGAAGGCCGCCGCGGCCCAGGGCCTCAAGCCCATCATCGGCGTCGACCTCTACCTGGCCGAGGGATCTCGCCATGAGCACGACAGCCGCAAGGCCTTCCACCTGACCCTGCTGGCGCGCAACCTCCAGGGCTACCGCAACCTCAGCGCGATCGTCTCGCTGGCCTGGCTCGAGGGCAAGCACCCCCACACTGGCCTGCCCAGAGCCGACCTGGCCTTGCTCGCCGAGCACGCCGAGGGGCTCATCTGCCTGACCGGCGATCTGGGCGGGCAGGTCAACCAGGCGGTCCTGCGCGGCAACATGGACGAGGCGCGCGACCACCTCAAGCGCTACAGGGAGATCTTCGAGCCCGGCTGCCTCTTCGTCGAGCTCATGGACGCCCCGCTGCCCGAGTTCAAGAAGAGCCGCGAGGGGCTCATCGCCCTGGCCCGCGAGCTCGACCTGCCCTTGGTGGCCACCAACGACTGCCACTACCTCACCCAGGACGACGCCCTGGCCCACGCCATCCTGATGTGCATCCAGCTGGGCAAGTCGGTCGACCCCGCCCAGGTCCTCTCCCACGGCGTCGACACCTTCTACCTGCGCTCCGCCGAGGAGATGTGGGAGCTCTTCGAAGACGTCCCCGAGGCCTGCGAGAACACCCTGCGCATCGCCGAGATGATCAACCTGGAGATCCCGCTCGGCCAGGTCTTCCTGCCCGTCTACGACGTGCCGGCCGAGTTCCTCGAGCGCGAGGGCGTCACCGAGGTCAAGGACGGCATCCACAGGTACTTCGCCCAGGTCGCCCGCGACGGCCTCCAGGCCCGCTTCGAGGAGTTCAGGGCGGTCGGCCGCGCCGTCGACGAGGTCCTCTACCGCGAGCGCCTCGACGAGGAGGTCCGGATCATCCAGCAGATGGACTTCCCCGGCTACTTCCTGATCGTCTGGGACTTCATCGCCTACGCCAACCGCATCGGCGTCCCCGTCGGCCCCGGCCGCGGCTCCTGCGCGGGCTCGATCGTGGCCTACGCGATGCGGATCACCGACAT
>SYOX01000408.1 GCA_005804885.1 Pseudomonadota bacterium | reverse complement strand
CGGCGTCGGCGCGCAGACGCCGCCAGGGGTCCAGCCCGAGGGCCGGTGCCAGGATCCCGAGTTCCGGCAGATCATCAAGAATGTGCTGGCCCGGTGCGAGCGGGCCTGCTCGGTGGACGACGCCAACAACCCGCTGATCGACCTCAGCAAGCGCGAGTTCGAGCAGCTCTTCGCCCACGACGACGACGCGGGCTACGCCTCCTACATCGCGATCTTCGGCTGCAACTCGGTCAACCCGCGCACGGGCGACTGTCGGGGCTACGACGCCTACTTCGCCGAGGCGGGCGAGTGCCCCGACACGCCCGCAGGCTACAAGGCGGGCGGCGCGGACTCGCCGGAGCGCTGCCGCAAGTACGCCGGCTCTATCGAGGAGGAGTTTGACCGCTTCGTGCAGGCCAACAAGGGCGCCCGGCACTTCATCCTGCTCGGCAGCGCCAGCACGACGGGCAACACCAGTGAGGGGGGACGACGCCGGATGAGCGGCGAGAACATGGAGCTGGCCCGACGGCGAGCGCAGAACGTCGAGGTGCTCCTGGAGAAGCTGCGCAAGCGCGACCCCTTCAACGCCAGCACCTACACGGTCATCCTCGACAACGAGGCCCAGAACTACAACAGCGCCGGCTTCCTGGGCATGGTGCGAACCCAGCTCGACAAGCTGGGCAAGACCGACCGCGGCTTTACGCCCACCGGGGCGCTGGCCATCAACCGCTCGGTCATGGTCATGGCGATAAGCTGCGACCTGGACAACTGAAAGGTCGTTCTGCTTCCCCCTCCGCTCGCCCCTCCCTGCCCCCTGCCCGCCCCCATCGCCCAGAGGTGAGGCCAACCTGACCTCAACGCCCCTGCCCCGCCCCGGGCAGGCCTCCTCAGCTCATCAAGGAGGACAGCTGGCCTTCGCCAGCGCGGCGGCGTCGGCGCGCAGCCGAACCAGGGCCTCGCCATGCAGCCGCCCGAGCACGGCCCGGTGGACATTGCCGCAGGCGTCAAGCAGGAGGGTCACGGGCAGCGAGACGTCCAGATCCTCGCCGGACATCGCGTCGATGACCTGGTCGGTGAAGGTGAACCAGTGGTCCTTCGCGTCCTGCGGGAAGACCATCCAGTCGGGGATGGGCAGCTCGGCGGCGTCTCCGCGGTAATCCTTGTTGTAGGTCGCGAAGAAGAGGTCGCGCTGTCGGGCCAGCTGGTAGGAGATGTAGCCGTGGCCGTCGAGGGTCATCAAGACCAGCATCACGCGGACCTTGCTGGCCTGGAGGGGCTCGCCGAGCTCGCGCACCAGCTCGCCAAGCTCCTTGAGGCAAGGGACGCACTGGTTCGATCCGAGCGCGATGATCGTCGGGCCAGGCTGCCCCTTGAAGGACAGCCGCTCGCCGGACCTGGGGTCGGCAGGATCCCGACCGCCAAAGAGCGCGCCGGGAGGGGCCATCAGGGTGATGTCGCCCTCGCCCTTCCCCAGCGACCAGCGGTGCGCGACCTCCTCCTCGATCTTGCGAGCGCCGAGGTAGATCACGGGCGCCGCCGCCGGGTTGAGCTCCGCCGCGCCCAGGATCCTGGGCTGGGCGGGCTCCGGATCAGGATCGGGGTCGGCGGCCCGCTTGACGGCGGGGGGCTCCCGGTCGCGCGCGGCGGGATAGGCGGCGTCCCGATCCGATCCCGCCTCGTCGCCGATGGCCGCGCCCGGGTCGCCGGCTCCAGGGGTCGCGACGACGGCAGGAGCACGCCGGAGCGGCTCGACGGGGCGCAGCACCCCGGCGCTCAAGGCCCCCCCGATCAGCCCTGCGGCGGCCAGCGCCATCAGGAAGGGCGCGATGCTCGGGTTTGACGTCATGGGCTCCTGGCTCTGGCGCCTCGGCGGCGCGCTCGATGAGGTTGAGGGGCTCGACGGCGAGCTGGGAGCGTGGACCGACGCCAGGGCGCGCTTGACTTGCGCAAGGCAGGCTGCCACGCTCAGACAACACTACCACGGTCGAGGACGGACATCCTACCCGACAAGCCATGCGCCAGATCCTCACCATCCTCATCGCCCTCGCCCTTGTCCTTCCCCTCGGCGCCAGAGAGGCCCTTGGGCAGGCCGACAAGGCCGCAGCGGTCAAGGCCGAGGAGCACAGCCGCCTGGGCGTCGAGCACTACCAGGCCGGCCGCTTCCCCGACGCCATTCGGGAGATGCTGGCGGCCTATCAGCTCGTCCCCGACCCCGGGCTGCTCTATAACATCGCGCGGATCTATCAGAAAATGGGCGAGCGTCAGCTCGCGCTGGACTTCTTCTCGCGCTTCGTCAAGGCCGAGGACGCCGACCCGGGGCAGGTCCAGAAGGCGCTCGGGCACATCCAGGAGGTCCGGGATCAGGTCCAGAAGGACGAGCAGGCCGCGCTCGATCTGCAGCGCGAGGAGCGCCTCGAGCGCGAAGAGGAGGAGCGCCGCCGCCGCGAGGAGGAGCGCCTGATGCAAGGCCCCGATCGCACGTTGGCCTACACCGTCGGCGGCCTCGGCGCCGTCGCGCTGGTGGCCGGCGGCGTCCTGGGCGGGCTGGCCATCTCGGCCAGCGCCGACGTGTCCAACGAGAACATCGTCTACGCCGACCGGCTCCAGGCCCGCGATCGCGGCGAGACGCTGGCGCTGCTCGGCGATCTGGCCGTCGGCATCGGGCTGGCCGGGCTGGGCGCCGGCGCCGCCCTCTACCTGCTGACCGACGCCCCACCCGAGATCCTCTCCGCCTCACCCCTGATCGGCCCCGATCATGTGGGCCTGGGCGTATCCTTGCGTTTCGAGTAGGGAGCCACGGAGCTGGTCATGAGACGCAACCCACACCTCCTGCCCTGGGCCGCCCTGCTGGCGATGTCCGCCGCGCTGGCCCTCGCGGCGCTCTCGTGCAGCCTCGTGCTGGACTTCGAGCCCTGCGAGACCTCCACCGACTGCAAGCTGCAAGGCAATGTCTGCAACAGCCAGAAGATCTGCGGCCCCTGCGAGGTCAACGCCGACTGCGCCGCCGACGAGGTCTGCCAGATCGGCGAGGGCCGCTGCGTGCGCGAGTGCGCCGAGGCCGCCGAGTGCGCCGAGGGCGATGGCTGCGTCGGGGGCGCCTGCGGCGACTGCGCCGAGGCCGCCGACTGCCGCGCCGGCCAGATCTGCGCCGGCGGCCAGTGCGGCCCCTGCGCCCTCGACGCCGACTGCGGCGACAACCTGATCTGCCGCGAAGGCTCCTGCGACCCCGGCTGTGTCTCGGCCGGGGACTGCGCGGTCGGCCAGATCTGCCTCGCGGGCACCTGCGGCCCCTGCGCCGAGGACGCCCAGTGCGGCGGCGGCGGGAAGGTCTGCTCGCTCGACGGCGCCTGCGCGGACTTCCTGATCCCCGGCTGCCAGTTCTACCCCGAGGTCCCCGCGCCCAACGCCGTCTTCCTCGGCGGCCTGCTGACCCTCAGCGGCCCGAACCGCGAGTCCGGCCAGAACCCCTTCAACGCGATCAAGCTCGCCGTCGACGAGATCAACACCGTCTCCAACGGCGTCGGGGGCAACCAGAACAGGCCCCTGGCCTTCCTGGTCTGCGACGACGCCTCGGAGAACGACCAGGCCATCGCCAAGGCCACCCACCTGGCCCGCGTCGCCCGCGTCCCGGCCTGGGTCGGCCCGGCGCAGTCTCGCCTTGTCTTCGCCACCGCCCCCATCGCCATCGAGGCCGGCACCATCATCATCTCACCCTCGGCCACCGCCGTCGGCATCAAGGACCTCCAGGACCGCGATCTGGTCTGGCGCACCGCCCCACCCGACAACTTCCAGGCCGAGACGATGGCCTACTTCGCCACCTGGCGCCTGATCGTCGCCGGCCCCAACCCCAACAGCGCCCCCCAGGACGTCGCCATCCTCAACAGCGACGACGCCTACGGCCAGAGCTTCGCCAACTCCTTCGTCGAGACCCTTCAGCTGCGCGCCAACCTCCAACGGCTCGCCATCAAGATCCACAACGTCCCCTACTCCTCCAAGGAAGAAAGCGGCCGCCTCGCGGCCATCGCCGCCCTGCGCGCCATCAGCCCCTCGCCCGACGTCGTCCTCATCGTCGGCTTCGAAGAGACCTACAGCTTCATGGAGGCCGTGCGCGACACCCCCCCTCTGCACGCCGCCTCCTACTTCCTGACCGACGGCACCCGCTCCCAGAGCATGGGGCTGGTCTTCCAACCCGGCGCCCCAAGGCCCAGGTTCATCTTCGGATCCATCCCCGGCGCCCGAGGAAGCGCGGCCTTCTCAACTTACTCGGAGAACTTTCAAAGAAAATACGGAGAAGGCACCCCGCCGATCTGGACCGAACACACCTACGACGCGGTCTACATGCTCGTCTACGCGCTGGCCGGGGTCGAGGGCCGCCCCGACGGCCTCGCCATGGCCCAGATCCTCAAGCGCCTGAGCGACCCGGCCGGCGCCCCCATCAAGGTCGGCACCGAGAACCTCCAGGCCGCCTTCCTCAAGATCCTCGAAGGGCAAAACCTCAACCTCGAAGGCGCCTCCGGACCCCTGGACTACGACAACACCATCGGCGACCTCAAGAGCGCCGACATCCTGCGCTGGGACCTCGATCCCAACGAGAGCGGCGGCTTCAAGGAGTGCGAGGTCGCCAGCCGCTACAACGCCAACGGCACCGTCGCCCGCTTCTGGTGCAACGCCCTCTGCATCGACGGCCGCGGCGAGCTCGACAACTGCACCCCCAACAACGCCCCCCCCTGAAGCCCTGGAGGGCTGATGGTCAGGGCGTCAGATTGGGGAAAGAACCTCAACGTCCTCACTGAGGCCGCGCCGACACTCCTCGACGCTGACCCGGAAGGGAATCTGATTTTCTCTGTTCATCCTCATCGTCGGCAGGCGGCGGCGGTGCAGGCGGCGGTGCAGGCGCCGGTTCCACGATCCAATCCGTGTGGCCCTGACGCCGGTTTGCAGGGAGAGCTGAGATGTCCTTCATCGAGTCGATGGCGCGGGATGCCGATGATCCCCGCGTGCTCACTTACGACACGCAGGCGGTACGGGATCTCACCGGCGATGTGCGCACAGCGGCCGAGGACGCGCTGAGCGCGCGTGTGCGCGCCGGCGACTGGAAGGCGTTCGAGCCGGCGGCGGAGCTCAAGCTCGCGCACCTCGCCCCCGATCTCGAGCGCGCCGCGCAATCCGCGTCCGCCTGGGTGCGTGCGTGTGCGCTGCGAGCGCTCTTCGCGCTTCGCGGTGACCCGCTCCCGACCGGGACGACCACGGATCCGATCCTGCAAGGCCTGGATGCCTACGCGCTCAAGACCTCGACGCGGCCCGAGGCGATCCCGGCGCTGCTCGGACTTCTGAGGGACCCGAGCGTCATCGCGCGCGTGCATGCGTCCGAGGGGCTCGTCGAGAAGCTCGGCCTGACGCCTTTTCAGGCGCAGCGTCCGAGTCCACTTCAGCGCCTGAGCATGGCGATCGCGTCTCGTCTGCCGAGCGTCTGGCAGCGCGCTGCGTCCGAACTTCACGCGCTGCTCGGAGCCGTCTCGCGCGGTCACGATCCGATCGCACTCGACCTGGTCTATCGGCCAGGTCCCCATCCCGATGTCGTCCAGCGTTTCTGGGCGCATGCCCAGGTGTGGGAGCCCTTCGACGTCGCAACGTTACGACTGCTGGACGGGCACGATCGCGCGTGGGTCGAGTCGGTCCTGAATGGCCGGCTCGCGAGCGCCGATCACCACGCGGCGACGGCCCTCGCGGAGCTCGCGCCCAGCGGTTGGCGCGCCGCGCTCGAGGACGCCGCGCTCTCGGTCGGCGACCGTGACGCGACCTTCACCAGGCTCTGTCGCGACCTCATCGCCTGACGCGCCCCGGCGCTCGGCACTCGGCGGCGCGACACGGGCCTTGACGATCCTCCGCAGAGGGAGCGGCCAGAACGCTGATCGGTTTGACTCCCGTCGGCCCGTTGGCCGACGGCGTCGATCTGGCCGACGGCGTCGATCTGGCCGACGGCGTCTTCTGGCCGACGGCGTCTTCTGGCCGACGGCGTCTTCTGGCCGACGGCGTCGTCGCTGTCGGCCTCTCCGGCCTCGGTCCTCAAACCCATCAGCGTTCTCGCCCCTGGACCCCGAGGCGCGATCAGTCCGGGATGATGTGGATCCTCGGCTTGACCCCCTCCACCTTGACCTCACCCCCCTTGCCGCCCTCGTCGCCGCTTGATGACCCGCCGCGCTTCTTGAGCTTGACCGTGCAGACGCTCTCCCCCCGCGCCACGTCCTCTTGCGTCACCGTGCAGGTCGCCCGCGCCGTAGCGTGACCCCGCAGCGAGGCCCGGATCTCGTACTCGTCGACCTTGAGCGGGACCTCCTGCGTCGCCGGCGAGAGGCCCAGCGTCGTCTTGCCCAGCTTGATCGTCGCGCCCTCCGGCTCCGTCACGACCCTGAGCGCCACCACCGTCGGCGGCGGCGCCTCCTCGCCCCCTTGCCCCGAGTCAACCCCTTGATCAACCTCAGCTTTTTCCTCGACGCCCCCCCCCTGCTCCACGGCCACGTCCACGCCAGCCGGCTCGGGCTCCGGGGTGCGGGCCGGCGCCTCTGCCGCCGGGTTGGCCTTGGCAATGCTCTTCTGTACGAGGTTGAAGGCCACCGCCGCCGCCCCCCCCAGCAGGAGCAGGACGAAGAGCGCCACCGAGGCCGCCGCCGCGATGATCAACCCCTTCGACTGGCGCTTGACGACGTAGCGGTGCGCCTTGGACGTGTTGGGAGGGGCCTCCAGGACGGCGCTGCCGACGCGCCCGACCTCAAAGATCCTCACCGGCTCCTCGATCCCCTTGAGCACGTAGGGGCCGTGTTCGACCCACTGCGTGTCCTGCGGGATGTGCGGATCGCCCACCGAAGCGCGCCGCGCCAGCTCAAAGGCCGACTGCGTGATGAGCGCCTGGTGACCCAGCGCGAGCGACATGATCCGCGCGACCATGGGCTTGGCCAGCCCCTCCAACTCCACCGGCTTGGCCCCCCGCGCCACGTCGTCCGGCGGGTTCTCCCGCAAGATCACCTCCCCGAGGTGGATGCCGGTGCGCGCCGCCAGCGTCACCCCCAGCTCCTTGCTCAGATCCAGCAGCGCCTGGTTGTAGGACAGCGCGTAATGCACCGCGTCGATGGGCCTGTCGAAGATGAACAAGAAGCCGTCTGTCTTGTCGATCTCCTGGCCGCCGTAGCGCCTGAGCAGATCCCGCGCCGCCCGATCGTGCACGGCCGAGATCGACGCCGCCTTCATGTCCCCATAGGTCTCGACGAACTTCGTGCTGTCGACGAAGTCGGTCAGCATCAGCGTCTTGACGACTGGAGTCCCGTTGAAGTTCGACATGGCGTCAGCGCTCACCCTCAGCCCACCCGCGCCCGCAACCCCACCAGGACCTCCCGAGCGCGACGTGAACACTTGTGCTCACCCTATCATGGAGAGCGCCTCTGCCTCCAGACTTGTTCCACCCCCCTCACACCTTCACCTCAACCCAGGAGCGAGGCGATGGCAGGCACCAGCGTGGCGCGCTCGGCCACCTGGACGCGCGCCTTGAGGCTGGAGAGCGTGTCCGAGGGCAGGATCGGAACTCGCCTGGATGCCACCACGGGGCCAGCGTCGAGCGCCTCGACGGCGAAGTGGACCGTGACCCCCGTGCAATCGATGAGGCCAGCCTGGGCGGCCTCGAAGGCCCGCTCGATGGCGTGGGCGCCCGGGAAGCAGCCGGGGAGCGCCGGGTGGAGGTTGATGACGCGACCCGGGAAGCGATCGAGGAAGGCGCAGGACAAGACGCGCATCCAACCGGCCAGGACGATGAGGTCAGGGTCGTAGTCGGCGACGCGATCGGCCAGCGCGGCGTCGTAGGCGCGGCGGGCTTCGGGGAGCCCCTCAAAGGGCGAAAATGGGCGGTGGATGGCGGGGATCCCCACGTCGCGGGCGCGGGTGAGGCCGAAGGCGGCGGATCGATCGGAGAAGACGGCGGCGACGTCGGCCAGGAGGGTTTCGGCGCGGGAGGCGTCCAGGATGGCCTGGAGGTTGGAGCCAAAGCCAGAGATCAGGACGACGAGGCGCTTGCGGGGGATCATGACCGGAGACCGGGCGGGGCGCCGATGTCCCTTCGCCAGGACGCGCCATCAAATTGTACAGCATCTACGCCAACATAGGCGCGCTCTCGGGCGCCGACGAGGTCGCCCCCGAGGCCCGTGACGGCAAGGACACGCCCGCCAGCGGTCTGCAGCCGCCGGGCGCCGCAGGTGCCGGCGTGGAAGACGAGGGCGTCGGCGACGGGGGCGATGGAGATGGGCAGGCCGAGGCGGTGCGGGCCGGGGTAGCCCTGGGAGGCCATGACGACGGCGACGGCGGCGCCAGGGTGCCAGCGGACCATGTCCTCGCAGAGCGCCCCGTCGACGCAAGCCAGCATGATCTGGACGAGATCGGCGTCGAGCAGCGGGAGCAGGACCTGCGCCTCCGGATCGCCGAAGCGGCAGTTGAACTCAAGGACGCGCGGCCCCTCGTCCGTGATCATCAGGCCGGCGTAGAGGACGCCGACGAAGGGGCTCTCAAGCTCGCGGGCGGCGTCCAGAGCGGGCTGGAGGATGTCTCTTTGGACGGCCGCGAGGGCGTCGGCGTCGAGCGACAGAGCCGGGGCGAAGGCCCCCATGCCGCCAGTGTTCGGGCCGAGATCGCCGTCCAGCGCCCGCTTGTAATCGCGGGCCGGGAGCATCGGGACCGCGCGCCGACCGTCGCAGAAGGCCAGCACCGAGACCTCCTCGCCGTCAAGCCGCTCCTCGACGACGATCTGTGCGCCAGCCTCCCCGAAGGCGCGCTCGACCATGACCTTTGAAATCACGGCGAGCGCGTCGTCAAGGGAATGCGGCAGGAAGACGCCCTTGCCCGCTGCCAGCCCGTCGGCCTTGATGACGAAGGGCCAGGGGACGCCGCGGACGAAGGCGGCGGCGGCGGCGGGGTCTTCGAAGATCCTGTACCGGGCCGTGGGGATGCCAGCGCGGACCATGAGGTCCTTGGCGAAGGCCTTTGAGGTCTCCAGGCGAGCGGCGGCCGCCGTGGGGCCGAAGCAGCGCACCCCCGCCGCCGCCAGCGCGTCGGCGGCCCCTGCCGCCAACGGGGCCTCGGGGCCGACGACGACCAGATCGACGGCCTCGGCCAGCGCGAGCGCGACGAGCGCGGGCACGTCGAGGGGATCCAGCGGGGCGTTCAGGGCGGCGGTGCCGCCATTGCCCGGCGCGACGATGAGGCGGGTGATCCGCGGCGACCTCGCCAGCTTCCAGGCCAGCGCGTGCTCCCGACCGCCGCCGCCCACCACGAGAACGCTGACCATGGAGCCTCCCTCCTTCTTCGATGGCTCGCCGCGCCCTCCGGCATCTAGCCCGTCGCCCGATCACGGGTCAAGGGAGGGCGCCGTGCGATCGAGGGCCAGGGCACTTGACGAAGCGGCCCCTTCGGTGGAGCCTGTGCGCCGCGACCTCGACCAGGAGGGCAGGATGAGGGCACCCGTGTTGATCCTCCAAGCGCAAGGGACAAATCGAGATCGAGAGGCCGCGTGGGCCTGCGAGCTGGCCGGCGGCGCCCCGGAGATCGTCCCGATCAAGGCGCTCGTCCAGGGGCGCCGCGCGCTGGACGACTTCAGGATGCTCGTGCTCCCGGGCGGCTTCTCCTACGGCGACGACCTCGGCGCGGGCAAGGTGTGGGCGCTGACGCTCAAGCACGCGCTGGCGGGGCCGCTCGCGCGCTTCATCGAGGCCGGCCGCCCCGTGCTGGGCATCTGCAATGGCTTCCAGGCGCTGATCAAGGCCGGCTTGCTCGGCGGCCAGCTCTGGGAGCAGGAGCGGCGCCTGACCTTGACCCACAACGCCTCCGGGCGCTTCGAATGCAGGTGGGTTCGCCTTGAACCGGAGCCGCAGAGCCGATGTATCTTTACGCGGGGCCTCACAGAGCCCATCCTGTGCCCCGTCGCGCACGGCGAGGGGCGGCTGGTGGCCCGCGACGCCGAGGACCTCGCAGAGCTGGAGCGCGACGGGCGGATCGCGCTGCGCTATGGCGCTCAAAATCGCGGCGGCGCTGCATCGGAGGGCGTCGCCTACCCCGACAACCCCAACGGGTCGGCGGGCGACGTCGCCGGGATCTGCAACGGCGCCGGGACGGTGATGGGGCTGATGCCGCACCCGGAGGATCACATCACGATGGCCCAGCACCCCAGAGCGCACCGCGGCGAGCGCGGCCAGCTCGGGCTGGCCCTCTTCGAACAAGGGATCAAGTATGCCGCCCAGCTCTGACCGCGCCACCTCGACCGCGCCAGCGCAAGGCCAAGGCGCGATGATCGCCCACACAAGCGGCGCCGACCTGACCCGAGCGCCAAGGCACGGCCACAGCGCCCGCGCAGCCGCCGATGCTCTTGACGACGACGCGCGAGGCCCGGAGGGCCCAGTCTCATGATCGCTCGAAAGCCAGAGGGGCCCAGAGAGGCCTGCGGCGTCTTTGGCGTCTTCGCGCGCGATCTCGACGTGGCCCGCGTCACCTTCTTCGGGCTCACCGCCCTCCAGCACCGCGGCCAGGAGAGCGCGGGGATCGCCACGACCGACGGCCACATCGCCGACCTCCACCGGGGCATGGGCCTCGTCACGCAGGTCTTCAACGAGGGCGACCTCGCGGGCCTGCGGGGCCACATCGCCATCGGCCACACGCGCTACTCGACCACGGGCGCCTCGCACCTGCGAAACGCCCAGCCCTGCCTGACCCAGACCCCCCACGGCCCCCTGGCGATCGCCCACAACGGCAACCTGACCAACGCCGCCGCGCTGCGCCAGCGGCTGCTCGATCGCGGCGTCAAGCTCAACACCACGACGGACAGCGAGCTCATCCTCTGGATGCTCGCCGCGCCGACCCCCGGCGAGCGCACCCCCTGCTGGCCGGATCGGATCGCCGCCTTCATGCGCGAGGCCGAGGGCGCCTGGTCGCTGGCCATCCTGACCGGCGACGCCCTCTACGCCGTCCGCGATCCGCTCGGGCTGCGGCCGCTCTGCCTCGGGGCGCTCGATCTGGGCGGCGGCCGCCAGGGCACGCTCGTCGCCTCCGAGTCCTGCGCGCTGACGACCGTCGGGGGCCACCTCATCCGCGACGTCGCCCCCGGCGAGATCGTCCGGATCGACGCCGACGGGGCGCGCACCGCGGGCCGCGCCGAGGCCAGGCGGCCCGCCATGTGCGTCTTCGAGTACGTCTACTTCGCCCGCCCGGACTCCCTCCTGGAGTCCCAGCCCGTCCACGCCGTCAGAGCCCGCATGGGCGAGCTGCTGGCCGACGAGGCGCCCGCCGACGCGGACGTCGTCATCGCGGTCCCCGACTCCGCCACCCACGCCGCCCTCGGCTTCGCCCGCGCCTCGGGGATCCCCTTCATCGAGGGCCTGATCAAGAATCGCTATATCGGGCGCACCTTTATACAACCTGACGCGCACCTTCGGGGCCACCGGGCGCGCTTGAAGTACAACCCGCTGGTGGCCAACGTCGCCGGGCGGCGCGTCGCGCTGGTCGACGACTCGATCGTCAGGGGCAACACCGCCGGCCTCGTCGTCCAGCTCCTGCGCGACGCCGGCGCGACCGAGGTCCACTTCCGGGTCGCCTCGCCGCCCATCCGACACCCCTGCTTCATGGGCGTCGACATGGGCACCCGCGTCGAGCTGCTCGCCCACCAGCGCTCCCCCGAGGCCATCCGCGACCTCATCGGCGCCGACACCCTGGCCTTCCTCTCCCAGCAGGCCATGATGCGCGCCGTCTCCGAGCGCCAGCCCGCCCCGCCGACAGGCCTCTCGACGTCGAGCGGCTCGCCGACCAGCCTCGCCAGCGGCCACTGCGCGGCCTGCTTCGACGGCCACTACCCCCTCGACATCCGCCGCGATCAACCCCTCGACGGCCACAAGCTGGCCTTCGAGGTCGATCCCCAGGAGCGCGCCCCATGAGATCGGTGACCTACAAGGACGCCGGCGTGGACATCGACGCGGGCGCCCGCGCCGTGGCGCTGATGCGTCAGGCCGTCGAGGCCACCCACGGCCCCGAGGTCCTCGCCGGCCTGGGCGCCTTCGGGGGCCTCTTCGACGCCGCCCGGATGAAGACCATGGAGCACCCCGTCCTGGTCGCCTCCACCGACGGCGTCGGCACCAAGACCCGGATCGCCGCCGACATGGGCCGCCTCGACACCATCGGCGAGGATCTCGTCGCCCACTGCGTCAACGACGTCATCGCACAGGGCGCCCGGCCCCTCTTCATGTTGGACTATGTGGCGACCAGCGACCTCGACCCTGAGCGGGTCGCCGCGATCGTCAACGGCGTCGCGAGGGCCTGCGCCCGCGTGGGCTGCGCGCTGATCGGCGGCGAGACGGCCGAGATGCCCGGCGTCTACGCCCCTGGACAGTTCGATCTGGTCGGCACCCTCGTCGGCGTCGTAGAGCGCGGCGCCATCATCGACGGCGCCAGGATCCAGGCCGGCGACCTCGCCATCGGCCTCGCCTCCTCCGGCCTCCACACCAACGGCTTCACCCTCGCCCGACACCTCATCCGCAACATGGACCTCCACGCGCCCTTCGACGCCCTCTACGCCAAAGCGCTCGGCGACAACCCGCCCGACCAGGGCGAGCACGCTCGCGCGCCGCTCCCCGACCAGCGCCCCCATGACGAGGCGAAGGGCGGCCCGTCGCTCGGGGAGCTGCTGCTGGCGCCCCATCGGTGCTACGCGGCCGATGTCGATCGAATGCGGGCCGCAGGGATCGACCTGCGCGGGCTGATCCACGTCACCGGCGGCGGCCTGATCGAGAACCCGCCCCGGATCTTGCGCGGCAGCCTCTCGATGCGCCTCCACCGCCGACGCTGGCCGACACCGCCCATTTTCCGTTGGCTCCAGCGCCTCGGCGAGATCGAAGAGGCCGAGATGGCGCGCACCTTCAACCTCGGCCTGGGCATGATCGCCCTCGTCCCGCCTGCGCAAGCCGCAGACGCCATCCGCTCCGCCACCTGCCCCGCCTGGGTCGTCGGCGAGATCGTCGACGACGGCCTCGCCGGGGTCGACATCGTCACCTGAGGCCGCGATGGCGATCTTCCGCGTCGAGGTCCGCCTGCGACCCCCCTTCCGCGATCCCCGAGAAGCAGAGATCCTCGAACAAATACAAGACCTTGGGATCGACGGCGTCGAGGCGGTGGAGATCGCCGGGCTCACCTTCCTGGAGGGCGATCTCGACCCGGCCAGAGTCGAGGCGCTCGTCGCCGCCCTCCTCGTCGACGAGGTCACCCAGGTCGCCCGCTGGCGCTCGTCGGAGTCGCCGCCCACCTCAAGGCGCCCCGGATCGACGCCTCCCGCCGACCCCGACGCCTCCGAAGAGGGCCCCCAGATCATCGAGGTCACGCTCAAGGGGGGTCCCCAGATCATCGAGGTCACGCTGCTGCCCGGGGTGACCGACGCCGCCGCCGCGACGATCCTGAGCGCGAGCCGCCTTGTCGGCGTCGAGGGCCTGCGCGCCGCCGCGACCGGCGCCCGCTACGCGCTGCGCGGCGACCTGAGCCCGGAGGCCGTCGAGCGGATCGCCGCATCGCTGGCCAACCCCGTCATCCAGACCTGGACCCTCGGCGACGCCCCCGCGCCCTTCTCCGCGCCCGCCCTCCCGGATCTCACCGTCGCGCTGATCCCGCTGCGAGAGGTCGACGACGCGGGGCTCCTGTCGCTGAGCGAGCGCCGCCGCCTCTCCCTCGACCTGCCGGAGATGAGGGCCATCCAGGCCCACTTCCGCTCGCTCGACCGCGATCCCAGCGACGTCGAGCTTGAGACGCTGGCCCAGACATGGTCCGAGCATTGCGTCCACAAGACCTTCCGCGCGCTGATCAATTATGTCGAGCTCGACGAGCGCGGCGAGGTGGTGGCGAGGGCGCAGATCGACGGGCTGTTGAAGACCTTCATCATGGCCGCCACCGAGGCCTGCGACAAGCCCTGGGTCCGCTCGGCCTTCGTCGACAACGCCGGGATCATCGCCTTCGACGAGGGCTGGGAGCTGGCCCTCAAGGCCGAGACGCACAACCGCCCCTCCGCGTTGGAGCCCTTCGGGGGGGCCAACACGGGCGTCGGGGGCGTCATCCGGGACATCCTCGGGGTCAGCGCTCGCCCCATCGCCAACACCGACGCGCTGTGCTTTGGCCCCCAGGATCTCCCGCTCGAAGCCCTCCCCGAGGGCGTCCTTCACCCGCGCAGAGTCGCCGACGGCGTCATCAAGGGCATCGAGGATTACGGCAACAAGATGGGGATCCCGACCCTGGCCGGCGCCATCCACTACGATCCCGGCTACACCGCCAACCCGCTGGTCTTCTGCGGCTGCGTCGGGCTCCTGCCTGCCGGCTCGCACCCCGCCCGCGCCCAGGTCGGCGATCTGATCGTCTGCGTCGGCGGCCGCACCGGGCGCGACGGCCTGCGCGGCGCCACCTTCTCCTCCAGGGGGATCACCCACGAGAGCGCCCTGCGCGACGGCAGCGCCGTCCAGATCGGGCAGCCCATCTGCGAGAAGCAGCTGACCGAGGCCATCCTCCAGGCCCGCGACGCGCGCCTCTACAGCGCCATCACCGACTGCGGCGCCGGGGGCCTCTCCTCCGCCATCGGCGAGATGGCCCGCGATCTCGGCGCCGAGATCCACCTCGACCGCGTCCCCCTGAAGTACCCCGGCCTGCGCCCCTGGGAGATCTGGCTCAGCGAGGCCCAGGAGCGCATGGTGCTCGCCGTCACCAAGGCCCTCTGGCACGACCTCGCCGTGATTTTCAACGACCTCGACCTCGACGCGACCATCCTCGGACACCTCACCGGCGACCGCCGCCTGAGCGTCTTCGTCGAGGGCCGCGTCGTCTGCGATCTCTCCGTCGACTTTCTCCACGCGGGCCTTCCGCGACGACACCTCCAGGCCACATGGCGGCGCCCCGAGCGCCGCGATCCCGCGCTGCCTACAGGCGAGGATCTCTCGCAGACCCTGCTGGCGCTGCTGGGCGATCCCAACACCCGCAGCCGCGAGGGCGTCGTGCGCCGCTTCGATCACGAGGTCCAGGGCGGCACGGCCTGCAAGCCCCTCGTCGGCGCCCGCGGCCACGGCCACGGCGACGCCGCCGTCGTCGCCCCCCTGGAGACGCGCCGCGAGGGATCTCCCCGCGCCCTCGCCGTCGGGCTCGGCCTCAACCCCAGATGCGGCCTCGACGATCCCTGGCGGATGGGGTGGGCCGCCGTCGACGAGGCCGTGCGAAACTGCGTCGCCGTCGGCGCTGATCCCGACCGCGTCGCCCTCCTCGACAACTTCTGCTGGGGCGACCCGCAGCTCCCCGACCGCCTCGGCGCCCTCGTCCAGTGCGCCAGCGGCTGCCACGACGCCGCGATCGCACTCCAGGCTCCCTTCGTCTCCGGAAAGGACAGCCTCAACAACGAATACACCGACGCCCACGGCCAACGCCGCGCCATCCCCGGCACCCTCCTCGTCCACGCCGTCGCCATCGTCCTCGATCTGACCCGCACCGCCACCGCCGATCTCAAGGCCCCCGACAACCCCCTCTACCTCGTCGGGCGCTCCCGCGACGAGCTCGGCGGCTCGACCTACCTCAAGCACCACGGCCTCAAGGGCGGCCAGGCACCCGGCCCTGTCGATGATCCCCTGCCCCTCTACCGCGCCCTCCACCGCGCCATCTTCGAAGGCCACGTCGCCGCCTGCCACGATTGCTCCGAAGGCGGGCTCGCCGTCGCGATCGCCGAAATGGCCATCGCCGGCGACCTCGGCGCCCGCCTCGACCTCCGCGACGGCGACCCCTCGCGCCGCGCCGCGATCGCCTTCGGCGAGTCCTGCGGTCGCTTCATCGTCGAGGTCCGCCAGGGCCACGAGGACGCCTTCGAGGCTCACTTCCATAAGCTCCCACTCACGAGGATCGGCCTCGTAATCCCCAACAAGCGCCTGCAGATCCAGATCGCCGGCGGCTCAGACGCCATCGACCTGAGCGTCGAACAGCTCGCCGAGGCGTGGCGCTGAGGAACGAGGGGGGCACTCCACCCCCTGTCCCCCGCACTCCACCCCCTGTCCCCCTCCTCCCTCCGGAAGGAGGGGGGACCCTCGTATTACGGGTATGGGTGGATCGCACTCCACCCCCTGTCCCCCTCCGAAGGGCACTGCCCTCGTTCCACGAGGAGGGGGGGACGCTCGTAGTACGGACACGGGTGGATCGAGTCCCGCCCCGACGACATCACGACCCGCCCCAGGCGGCCAGTGATCCCGCCGCAGGCTCCTGCGGCCCGCCCCCCCGAATCACCGTGCCCGTAATTCAAGAGTCCCCCCTCCTTCCGGAGGGAGGAGGGGGACAGGGGGTGGAGTGCGAACCACCGTGCCCCCACTACGAGCGTCCCCCCTCCTCGTTCCACGAGGAGGGGGACAGGGGGTGGAGTGTGGGGGTGGAGTGCGTGGGGCGGGCGAGGTTGCACGCGATCTGCACGAAACATCCATCGGGGCGCCGCCACTTCTCCCGAACGGCGCCCTGCGGGGATCCTATACTGTGTCCAGATCACGCACCGCGGAGGCGGCCCATGACGACACAGACCCTCGACGCCCTCAAGCCCAACCGCGCCCCGCGACGCTGGCGCGCCTTGATCAACCTCGTCGGCCTCTTCGCCCCCGCCGTCCTCTTCCCCCTGGGCTTGCTGGCGCTGGCCGGCCAGCACCCGCGCTTCGCGTGGCTCCTGGAGCCCTCGCGACACCCGTGGGAGCTCTGGTGCATGGCGGCCTGCGGCGTCGTGGCGACGGCGGGCGGCGTGGGCGACTGGGTCTTCCACCGCCTCTACGTCACCGTTGGCCCCCACGAGCACCACAGCCACAAGCTGGCGCTGCTGACAGGCGGGGTCCCGCTCTTCGCTCTGATGGTCGCCGCCTCGCTTATTGAGCGGCCGCTGCTCCTGCTCATCCCCGTGATCGTGGTCGCGCTCTACACCTCGGCGCTGATCGCCTACGACGAGTTCGTCTTCCACCGAAAGCGCTGCACGACCTTCGAAACGATCCTCCACCGCCTCCTTGTCTTCGGCAATGGCGCCGCGTGGCTGGCGTGGTGTCACTTCTGCTTCGTCAGGCCGCTGCCCCATGACCTCTGATCGTCCAAGCGCCGAGGCCCTGCTGAAGCAGGCCGCCGCGATCTATGACGCTGATCCGGAGCTCCGGCGAGCGGCCCGCGCGGTCGCGCGAGAGGGCGCCGGCTTCACGGGCGGCGGCCGCTGGATGGCCCTGGCGCTGGGCAAGCTGCGAGGGGTGGCCGCGCCGACGCCAGAGATCCCCTGGGAGCGGTGGGGTTTCTTCAAATATGGTCTGTGTACGCTGGCTTGCGCCCCTGTCCTGGCGCTCTGCGTCGCCACGGGACAATGGGCCTGGGCGTTGTTGATGGTCGTGGCCTTCTACGCCATCGAGGCGCAGATGGTCTTCCTCTTCCCGGTCCTGCTGGACCAGGCGCCCGAGCCCTTGTCGCGGGCTCGGGAGCACACGGTGCGCGCGGGAGGGACGTGGCGCGTCATGAGGACGGTCTGGGTGCTGGCCGCGGTCATGATCTTCGGCGGCCTGGCGGGGAGGGGCTTCGTGCGCTCGTGGTGCCTTGGGTGCCTCGCGGTCGCGATCTGGTACGAGCTTATCCACGGGAGGGGCGCATGGCAGACGGATCGTCGATGAGCGCGAGCGGGCTGGTGTCCTGGGGGTTGTTCATGGCCACCAGCGTCTACGGGCATGTGGCGCTCAAGCTGGCCACGAGCGAGTCGACGGCAGACAGCGGCATCCGGCGAGCCTGGGACGTGGCGACGAGCCCGTGGACCATCAGCGGGGCCGCCGCCTGGACGATCTCGGGCCTGCTCTGGCTCTTGATCCTCGACCGCTTCCCGCTCTTCGAGGCGATGTCCATCTCCTCGCTGCGCTACGTCCTCGTCGCGCTCGCCGCGATCTTGATCCTCCAGGAGGCCGCCACCTGGACCCAGCTCGCCGGCATGATCCTGATAGCCGGCGGGATCTTCCTGATCAAGCATGGGCAGGGTTGAGGGCGTGCGCGGCGCGCTGATGAGGGCCATCGCCGGGGCGCTCAACGCGCCTCGGATCAACGCCGTCGCCGAGGTTGAGCGCGGCGGGGTCGCGGGCTTCGAAAAGCGCCGCCGACTCTGGGCCGGCCCCCTTTTTGCGCCGGGCAACCTCTTCTTGAGGCTCTCGCGAAGCCGGATATATATGTTTGCCGATGTCGAGGCGTGGCGCCGCTGGGAGCTTCACTGCTTCGCGCTGCTCCACGGGCACGAGGCCGCCGGCGTGCGCGTCGGCCGCCGTGGCCTCTGGCTGCCGCGGCTCCCGGGGACCCCGCTTCGGGATCTGGCGCGGCGCGACGAAATCACGGCGACCGCGATGGTCGCGGCGGCCAACGCGCTCAGGCAGGCGCACGCGCGGCGCTGCGAGATCATCGGGGGGCCCTGGTCGCACGGCGATCCTCACCTCGGCAATGTCCTCTTCGACCCGGCCTCGGGGCGAGCGTCGCTGATCGACTTCGAGACGCGCCACGATCCTGGCCTGAGCGCCGAGGAGCGGCACGCCGACGATCTCTTGATCCTGCTCCTGGAGCTGATAGGCAGAGCGCCGGGGGGCTGGGAGCCGCTGGCCAGCGCGCTGCTGCGCGGCTACGGCCAGCCAGCGGTCCTGGCGCGGCTTCGCGCGCGCCTGAGCGAGCCCCGCGCCCCGCTGGAGGCGCTGCTCTGGTTCGCGCGAGCGCACCTCGACAGCCCCGCGCGGCTCGACGAGGCCGTCGCGGCCCTCCTGGCGCTGACCCGCGCGCTGGAGGGCTGATGGGCTGGACTCCCGTTGGTTGTCGGTCCCTCAAGCCCATCAGCGATCTGATCTGAGATCACGGCGCCGCCCCATAAAATCGCGGCGACGCCGAGGGTGTCGACATCTGGACCAACAATATCGGCAGGGAATGGCCGAATTGCCAAGCGCGCCGGGGTGTGTTCTTCTCCATCGGTCCATCGACAAGAGGAGGAAGCATGAGATCCATTACAGTGACTCGCCATGGCGGCCCGGAGGTCCTTGAGGTCCGTGAGAGCGCGGACCCGTCGCCGGAGCGCGGCCAGGTCAGGCTGCGGATCAAGGCCTGCGGGCTGAACTTCGCGGAGCTGATGGCGCGCCAGGGCCTCTACCCCGAGGCCCCCAAGCCCCCCTGCGTCGTCGGCTATGAGGCATCCGGGGTCATCGACGCCGTGGGCGAAGGGGTCCAGCGCTTCAAGGTGGGGGACAGGGTGCTGGCCTGTCGGCAGTTCGGGATGCACGCGGACACGGCGTGCATGAACGAGGGGCTGGTCTTCCCGATGCCGGATGAGATGAGCTTCGAGGAGGCCGCCGCGATCCCGGTCAACTACCTGACGGCCTACCACATGCTCTTCCGGGTCGCCTCGGTGCGGCCCGGTGAGCGGGTGTTGATCCACATGGCGGCCGGCGGGGTCGGGATCGCGGTGCTGCAGCTCTGCAAGACCATCGGGGGGGTGGTGACCTTCGGGACGGCCTCGGCCAACAAGCACGACATGATCCGGGAGCACGGCTGCGACCACCCCATCGACTACCACACCTCGGACTATGCACAGGTTATCCGTGAGATTACTAAGGGCGAGGGGATCGATGTGGTGCTGGACCCGCTTGGGGGGTCGGATTGGCGCAAGGGCTACAATCTCTTGCGGGAGGTTGGCAGGCTGGTGGCCTTTGGCTTCTCGAACATGGTCACGGGCAGCAAGCGCAACCTCTTCAACGTCGGCCGACAACTGCTCTCGGTCCCGAAGTGGAGCCCGATCAACGTGATGCAGGACAACCGCAGCGTCATCGGGGTCAACATGAACGGCCTGTGGGGGCGGCTGGACATCCTCGGCGAAGAGATCGAGGCCATCCTGGAGTTCTATAAGCAGGGGCAGGTCAAGCCCCTCATCTCATCCACCTTCCCCTTCGATCAGGCCGCCGAGGCGCACCGCCACATGGAGTCCCACAAGAACGTCGGCAAGATCATCCTCGTCCCCTGACCGCCGCTCGCCCCACGATCGCCCCACGCTCCTCGCACCGCCCGTTGGGCGGGCTCGTCGGGTGGGGCTTGGATGCGCGGGGGGGGCTGCGACCTGTCGGTCGCAGGCCGGCGGGTGGCCGACAGCGGATCGCGGGGCCGGCCCCGCGCGTCAACGGAAGCGCCGGAAGGGGATGGCTCATTGCCTTGAGGTGCGCTGCCCTGGTGTCGACTTCGGTCGTGCGCTGGCCTGCGACCGAGAGGTCGCAGCCCGCCTGCGCTTCTAGCCCCACCCGACGAGCCCGCCCAACGGGCGGTGCGATGAGCGTGGGGCGGTGCGAGGAGCGTGGGGCGGTGCGAGGAGCGTGGGGCGGTCGGATTGACAGGCTGGCGGCGAGATCCTATAACCGCGCCAGCCCGCCGGGCCTCGGGGCGGCGGCGCGACCACGCTTGAAAGACCAACAAATTCAAAGATATGGATGACGCCATGCTGGACGGGCTGCCTCCGCTGATGCTGACCTTTGACGACGTGTTGCTGCGGCCAGCCGAGAGCCGGGTGCTGCCCAACGAGGTGTCCCTCAAGACGGCGCTGACGACCCGGATCGAGCTTGAGATGCCGCTGCTGTCGGCCGCGATGGACACCGTGACGGGCAGCCAGATGGCGATCCTGATGGCCAGGAGCGGGGGAGCCGGCGTGATCCACCGCAACCTGAGCGTCGAGGGGCAGGCCGACGAGGTCAGGCGAGTCAAGGAGGCCGGCGCGGGGCTGCTGGCCGTGGCGGCGGTGGGCACCAGCCAGACGATGGAGCGGGTCGAGGCGCTGCTCAACGCCGGGTGCGACGCGATCGTCGTGGACACGGCCCACGGCCACTCCCACAAGGTGCTCGAAGCGGTCGCGGCGCTGCGGGCGCGCTGGCCCCGGCTTCACCTCATCGCGGGCAATGTGGCCACCGCCGAGGCCACCGAGGCGCTCATCCAGGCGGGCGCCGACGCCGTAAAGACGGGCGTCGGGCCTGGTTCGATCTGCACGACGAGGGTGGTGGCCGGCGTCGGGGTGCCGCAGCTGTCGGCCATCGCCGAGTGCGTCAAGGCGGCGGCGGGCCGGGTGCCGATCATCGCCGACGGCGGCATACGGACCTCGGGCGACGTGGTCAAGGCGATCGGGGCCGGCGCCAGCACGGTCATGGTCGGCAGCCTGATGGCGGGCACCGAGCAGGCGCCGGGCGAGATCGTCACGGTGCGCGGCGGGGCCTGGAAGGTCTACCGGGGGATGGGCTCGGTGGGGGCGATGGCCGACGGCAGCCGGGATCGCTACTTCCAGGCCGGGGTCGAGGCCGAAAAACTCGTCCCCGAGGGCGTCCAGGCGCGCGTGCCCTACAAGGGGCCCGGCGAGCACATCCTGCACCAGCTCCTCGGCGGCTTGCGGGCGGGCATGGGCTACACCGGCTCGGCGACGATCGACGCCCTGCGCCAGAGCGCCCGCTTCGTCCGGATCTCGTCGGCGGGCCTGCGAGAGAGCCACGTCCACGACGTGACGGTCACGGACGAGGACCCGCGCTGAACGCCCCGGCCGAGGACCCGCGCTGAATGCCCCGGCCCTTGGCTTGAAAATCAAGAATCATGAGCAAGGACAATGATATGACGCAAGATCATGGGACGCTCGGGGCGGGGGTGCTGATCGTGGACTTCGGCTCCCAGACGACGCTGCTGATCGCGCGCCGGCTGCGCGAGATGGGGGTCTACACGGAGGTGTGGCCGTGCACGGACGCGCGCCTGGAGGCGCCGCCGGGCTGCCTGGGCCTCATCCTCTCCGGGGGGCCGTCGAGCGTCGCGGACGTCGACTCGCCCCGGCTCGCCAGGGCGCTGCTGGAGACCGGCAGGCCGGTGCTGGGGATCTGCTACGGGATGCAGCTCATCGTCGAGCACTTCGGGGGCCGCGTCAGCCCGGGCCACGCGCGCGAGTTCGGGCGGACGACCCTGGCGCTGGCCGAGGAGGCCGGGGCGCTCCTTGAGGGGGTGCCCCGGCAGACCGTCGTCTGGATGAGCCACTCGGACGCGATGTCCGAGGAGTCCGCGGCGATCCGGGTCACGGCGCGCTCGCAAGGCGGGGCGGTGGCGGCGGTGGAGATCGAGGGGCGAGAGGTCTTCGGGGTGCAGTTCCACCCCGAGGTGACCCACACCGAGCAGGGCGAGCGGCTGCTGGACAACTTCGCCCGCCGGATCTGCGGCGCGCAGGGCCGCTGGTCGCCCAGAGACATGATCGAGGCGTCGGTGGACGGCATCCGGGCGCAGGTCGGGGAGGCGGGCAAGGTCATCTGCGGGCTCTCCGGGGGGGTGGACTCGACGGTGGCGGCGGCGCTGATCGCGCGGGCGATCGGGCCTCGGCTGGTCTGCCTGATGGTGGACACGGGCCTGATGCGCCAGGGCGAGGTGGAGACGGTGGCGGCGCTCTTCAGGGAGCGCTTCGGGGAGGTGGAGCTGCGGGTGATCGACGCGGCCGAGGACTTCATCGGCGCGCTGGCCGGGGTGAGCGACCCGGAGCAGAAGCGCAAGATCATCGGGAGGGTCTTCATCGAGGTCTTCGAGCGCGAGGCGCGCGCGATCGACGGGGTCACGCACCTGGCGCAAGGCACCCTGTATCCCGACGTGATCGAGTCGGTCAGCGTGCGGGGGCCCTCGGCGGTGATCAAGAGCCACCACAACGTCGGCGGCCTGCCCGATCGGCTGCCCTTCGCGCTGCTTGAGCCCCTGCGGACGCTCTTCAAGGACGAGGTCCGGCTGCTCGGCGAGGCCCTGGACATCCCGAAGACCTTGACGGGCCGACACCCCTTCCCGGGCCCTGGGCTGGCGATACGGATCCTGGGCGAGGTGACGCGGGAGCGGCTGGAGCTGGTGCGGCGGGCGGATCACATCTTCACGACGGCGCTGGTCGAGGAGGGACATTACGACGCCATCTGGCAGGCCTTCGCCG